>CALMIL010000118.1 GCA_937864005.1 uncultured Burkholderiales bacterium | reverse complement strand
AGCAGCAGCACGCAGACCGCGTACAGCCCGACCGTGATCGCCCAGTAGACGACCTGGCGCCGCAAGCGGGCGTCGGTGCCGACGAGGGCGTGGGACAGCTGGCTGGCCAGGATCATCGATCGGGCGGCGCGGGCCGGAGATGCGCGAGCGGCAGGGCAGCGCCCGCCTTCACCTCGCCGAGGGAAAAGCTCGTATGGACATCCTTCACATTCGGCAGATTCAGCAGTGTCTTGATCGAGAACTGCGAGAACGCCTCCAAGTCGGTCACGATCACCTGCAATTCGAAGGTGCCGGCGCCCGAGATGTAGTGGCAGGAAATCACTTCCGGCAGGCGGCGGATCGCATCTTCGAGCTCGCGCGTCGCTTCGCCGGTATTGCGGTCGGCGTCGACGCGGACGAAGGCGAGCACGCCCAGACCGAGCTTGCGACGATCGAGTTCGGCGCGATAGCCGGTGATGTAGCCCTCGCGCTCGAGCCACTTGACGCGCCGCCAGGTCGGCGCCGCCGACAGCCCGATGCGCGCCGAGAGTTCGGCATTGCTCAGCCGGGCGTCGCGCTGCAGCTCGCCGAGGATCGCCACGTCGTAGCGGTCGAGCCCGTCGCCATGGGCGGCCGCGGGCGGCTCGGATGGGGTTTGCCCTGATTTTTGCGATTTGAGCGTCATTTGATCTGCAATCGTTCAAACAGCGCAAGGATATTGCTTTCAGCCTTCGATTCAGAGCAAAGAGCGAAAAGACTTCCGCGCCCGCATTGCCTAAACTTCGGCGTTCGCCCCCCCAGTTGCAATCGGACGCCAGCGCGCGTCTGCGCGACACTGTCCGCACCCCGCCCCGAGGAGCCACCGCGCATGAACGCCCCCTTGCCCGAAGCCGTCCGCCGCGCCCTGGAAAGCGTCAAGATCGACGACAAGTACGAGCTCGAAGCGGGCCGCGCCTTCATGAGCGGCGTGCAGGCGCTCGTTCGCCTGCCGATGCTGCAGGTGCGGCGCGACGCCGCCGCCGGCCTCGCGACCGGCGGTTTCATCAGCGGCTATCGCGGCTCGCCGCTCGGCGGCTACGACCAGGCGCTGTGGAGCGCGAAGCAGCACCTCGCGGCGAACAATATCGTCTTTCAGCCGGGCGTCAACGAGGAGCTGGCGGCGACCGCCGTCTGGGGCACGCAGCAGCTCGAGCTCTATCCGCAGGCGAAGAAGTTCGATGGCGTGTTCGGCATCTGGTACGGCAAGGGCCCGGGCGTGGACCGCTGCTCGGACGTCTTCAAGCACGCCAACATGGCTGGCACCGCGCCGCACGGCGGCGTGATCGCGATTGCCGGCGACGACCACGTCGCCAAGAGCAGCACCGCGGCGCACCAGAGCGACCACATCTTCAAGGCCTGCGGGCTGCCGGTCTTCTTCCCGACCGGCGTGCAGGACATCCTCGACATGGG
>CALMIL010000117.1 GCA_937864005.1 uncultured Burkholderiales bacterium | reverse complement strand
GAGACGATCGAGTCGGGCGCGCCGAAGACCGGCTTCATGCAGTTCGGCGACACGATCCGCATCGAGATGAAGGGCGACGACGGTGCGAGCGTGTTCGGCGCGATCGAGCAGCGCGTCGCGCCGCTCCGCTGATCGATACCCGCCGCAGCGCCCGCAGCCGACAGTGATGCCGCAGCCGAAGCTGCCACCCCAGGAGCTTGCGTTCGGCGACGCGCGCCGCGCGCGCCTGATCCGCTGGACCTCGGTCTGGCTCGGCGTCTTCGCGCTGGTCGCGATGCTCGCCCTTCAGCAGGCCGGCCTCACCGAGTGGTACCGGCTCGCCGGCGACCTCGCGTTGCTGCTCGGTTGCGTGCTGGCCTGGCTGCTGTGCGGTGCCGGCCAGACCGGACGCGCCGCGCAGGTGCTGATCTGGACCACGCTGGCCGGCATCAGCGTCATCGCCTACGCCACGGGCGGCTACCGCTCGCCGGCGGCGAACGGTTTTCTTACGCTTGTCGCCTTCGCCGGCTGGCTGCTCGGGATGCGCTACATGATCGCCGTGACGCTGCTGTCGCTCGCCATCCTCGGCGCCTTGTTCGTGCTCGGCCAGACCGGCCTGCTGCCGCCGCCCGCGGCCAGCCGTCCGCTGGTGCACTTCCTGTCGGCCGCGATCGCGCTCGCCCTCGGCGGGCTGCTCTTCTACTACGTGGTACGCGAACTCAACCTCGGCCTCGCGCAGGAGAAGGCGCTGCGCGAGGACCTGAAGCGGGCGAACGACCTGCTCGAGCAGAAGGTCGCCGACCGCACGCGCGAACTGACGGACGCGCGGGACGCCGCCGAGCGCGCGAGCCGTGCGAAGGGCGCCTTTCTTGCCAACATGAGCCACGAGATCCGAACCCCGATCCACGCCATCGTCGGCCTGACCGAGATCGTGCAGCGCGAGTCGACCGACGATCGGGCGAAGGAGCGGCTGGCGCTCGTCTCGAAGGCGTCGGACCATCTGCTCACGCTCATCAACAACGTGCTCGACATCTCCAAGATCGAGAGCGGCAAGCTCGAGCTCGCGGCCAGCGAGATGCGCATCGACGATGTCTTCGAGCGCGTGCTGTCGATGCTGCGCGACGAGGCGCTGCGCAAGGGCCTGCAGTTGCGCGGCGAACTCGACGTCGATGCCAGCCGCCCGGTGCTGGGCGACGCGACGCGACTGGTGCAGGTGCTGCTCAACTTCGCGGCGAACGCGGTCAAGTTCACGCCCGCGGGCAGCGTCGTGCTGCGCGGGCGCAAGCTCGAAGGCGAGCTGTTTCGCTTCGAGGTCGAGGACACCGGCGTCGGCATCGCGCCGGCCGACCAGGCGCGGATCTTCGATTCGTTCGTCCAGGCCGACGGCGCGCTGACACGCACGCAATCGGGCAGCGGCCTGGGGCTCGCGATCAACCGCTATCTGGCGCGCGCGATGGGCGGCGAGGTGGGCCTGCAGAGCACGCCGGGCGTCGGCAGCCTGTTCTGGTTCACCGCGCGCCTGCCGCCGGCGCCGGCCAGCATCGTTCCGGCGCGCGCGCCGGCCGCCGACTTCGGCGCGGCGCAGGCCGAGGCTCTGTTGCGCGGTGTGCTCGCCGGTGCCCGGTTGCTGGTCGTCGACGACAACGAAGTGAACCGGATCGTCGCCCGCGCCCAGCTCGATGCGGTCGGCATCGCGGTCGACGAAGCGGCGGACGGCGCGCAGGCGGTCGAGATGGCCGCCCGCGGCCACTACGATCTGATCCTGATGGACGTCCACATGCCGGTGCTCGACGGTATCGAGGCGGCACGCCGCATCCGCCAGTTGGGCGCCTGCCGCGAGACGCCGATCATCGCGCTCACCGCGGACGCCTTCGAGAGCGAGCGCCAGCGCTGCATCGACGCCGGCATGTCCGATCACCTCGCCAAGCCGCTGCAGGCGGCGCGGCTCTACACCGCGCTCGCGCAGTGGCTGGCGCGCGTGCCGGACAAGGCACGCAGCGCCGGATCGGGCGCCGGCGCGTGACGCGCAGCGCAGCGGGGCCCCGCGGGTGAAGGACCTTTCGCCGACGCTCAAGATCGTCACCGTCTGGGGGCTGGTCGGGCTGGCCGTCTTTCTTGCCGTCCAGTTCTGGCAGGCGCACGAGGCGCGCACCCATTTCACGGCGACGGCGGGCGGCGTGATCGAGATCCGGCGCGGGCCCGACGGCCACTACCACTGGCCGGGACGGGTGAACGGTATCGAGGTCGACTTCCTCGTCGATACCGGCGCCAGTTCGACCGCGCTGCCGCTCGCGCTGGCCGAGCGCGCCGGGCTGCGCGGCGAAGGCAGCATCACCTCGTCGACCGCCGGCGGCATGGTGCGCGGCACGCTGGCGCGGGCCGATATCGAGCTGGCGGGCGGCGTGCGGGCCGAGCGGCTGCGCGTCGCAATCCTGCCCGCGCTGGCCGCGCCGCTGCTCGGCATGGACGTGCTGTCGCAGCTGCATTTCGCGCAGAGCGATGGCGTGCTGCGACTCACGCCGCGCCCGGCAGGGCAATAGGGACGAATGCGCACGCCGGGCCCGGGCGCGGCACAATGAGCCGGCACGCACTCAACCTCGGGGGGGGGAATCATGGCCGACAGCGGCAATTTCGCAAAGTTCGTTCCAGGTTTCGATTTTCTCGAAAGCCTCGTGAAGAATGCCGGCGCGGCGATGCCGGGCGTCGGGCAGTGGATCGCACCGACGATCAATCCGGAAGAGATCGACAAGCGGATCGATGAACTGCGCACCGTGCAGTACTGGCTCGAACAGAATGCGCGCATGCTCGGCGCGACGATCCAGGCGCTCGAGGTGCAGCGCATGACGCTGTCGACCCTGAAGACGATGAACGTGCAGATGGATGCGCTGCGCGATTCGATGCTGCTGAAGATGCCGGCCGAGGCGCCGCCCGCCGCACCCGTGGAGGCCAAGGCCGACCCCGTCCGGGCGCCCGCGGCGAGCCCCGAAGCGAAGCCGCAGCCTGCGCCGCAAGGCGCGTCGAAAGCGGCCCCCGAGCCGGCCGCCGCGCCGGGCGTCGTCGATCCCCTGCAGTGGTGGGGTGCATTGACGAAGCAGTTCACCGAGCTCGCAAGCGCCGCGCTCGAGAAGGGCGCGGCACCCGCCGGCGGCGCGGCGGCGGACGCGAAGCCGCTCGCGGACGCGACCCCGCGCAAACCTGCGCCGCGCAAGGCCGCAGCGCGCAAAAGCGCCTCGCGCAAGAGCGCCGCGCGCAAGCCGGCGCCACGCAAGGCGGGCTGAGCGCATCGGTCGCCGCTCGCGCCGAGCCCTCTGCCGCATGGATCTGCCGGCGCGATGACGCTCTTCTGGCACGCCCACGCGAGCCACCCCGACTGGCGTACCGCGCTTGCGCTCGCCGCTGCGCAGATCGACGCCCAGGCCGATGCCGACCGCGCGCGGCGCGGGCCGCAAGGCGCCGCCGGGCGTGCCGGCGCGCCGGCCGCGGAGGCCCGGCCGACGCTCGGCTGGGTCTATCTGACCGACCTCTACGCCAACGATGCCGGGGCGCTGCTGGCCGAACTGCAACGCCGCTGGCCGGGGGTCGCCTGGGTCGGCGCGGTGGGCGTCGGCGTGGCGGCCAATGGCATCGAATATTTCGACCAGCCGGCGCTCGTGCTGATGCTCGCCGCAGTGCCGCGCGAACGCTTTCGCGTCTTCTCCGGGCCGCAGCCGCTGGGCGGCTTTGCCGCGCACACCGCGCAGGTCCACGCCGATCCGTCGAGCGCCGAACTGCCGACGCTGATTCACGAGCTTGCGGCGCGCACCGCGACCGGCTACCTCTTCGGCGGCCTGGCGTCGTCGCGCGCGCAGGCGCCGCATATCGCCGACGGCGTCTTCGAGGGCGGCGTCTCGGGCGTCGCATTCGGCAGCGATGTCGCGCTCGTCTCGCGCGTGACGCAGGGCTGCCAGCCGGTCGGCCCGACGCGGCGCGTGACGCAGGCCGAGCACAATCTCGTGCTCGAACTCGACGGCCAGCCGGCCCTCGACACCTTGCTCGGCGACCTCGAACTCGATGGCCTCGCGCCGCCGGAAGTGCTCGACGCGCTGCGCCACACCCTGGTCGGCCTGGCCGATGCCGCCGACGAGACGCTCGCCCGTCCCGGGCAGTTCGGCGCCGATACGCGGGTGCGCCACCTGATCGGCATCGACCCGGCGCGGCGCGCCATCGCGGTGGCCGATGTCGTCGAGCCCGGCATGCGGCTCGCGTTCTGCCAGCGTGACACCGAGGCCGCGCGGCGCGACCTGGTGCGCATCTGCGCCGAGATCCGCGAGGAGCTCGAACCCGAGATGCTGCCGCTCGAAACCGTGCTCGCCTTGCAGGGCACCGACGCCGAACGCCAGCCGCATGCAGCGCGGCGCATCGCCGGCGCGATCTATGTCAGCTGCAGCGGCCGCGGCGGCCCGCACTTCGGCGCGCCGTCGGCGGAGCTGGCGATCGTGCGCCATGCGCTCGGCGATGTGCCGCTCGCCGGGTTCTTCGCCGCGGGCGAGATCGCGCGCCACCATCTGTACGGCTATACCGGCGTGCTCACCGTCTTCGTCGGCGATGACTGAACCGAATCAGCCGCCCTCCGGCGATCGGGCGCTGCGCCAGGCCGAGGTTGTCGCCGCGCTCGCCGCGGTGCTGCCGGCGCGCGCGCTGCTGTGGCAGCGCGAGGACGTGACGCCCTACGAGTGCGACGGGCTGACGGCGTATCGCGAACGGTCGCTCGCCGTTGCGCTGCCCGAGACCGAGGCCGAGGTTGCGGCGGTGCTGCGCGCTTGCCACGCGCTGAATGTCCCGGTCGTCGCGCGCGGCGCCGGCACGGGCCTGTCGGGCGGCGCGATGCCGCACCGGCTCGGTGTGACGCTCGGCCTCGCGAAGTTCAACCGCATCCTCGCCATCGACCCGCTCGCGCGCACCGCGACCGTGCAGTGCGGCGTGCGCAACCTCGCGATCAGCGAGGCGGCTGCGCCGCTCGGCCTGTACTACGCGCCGGATCCGAGCAGCCAGATCGCGTGCACGATCGGCGGCAACGTGGCCGAGAACTCGGGCGGCGTGCATTGCCTCAAGTACGGTTTGACGCTGCACAACGTGCTGCGCGTGAAGGGCTTCACCGTCGAGGGCGAGGCGGTCGTCTTCGGCGCCGAGGCGCTGGATGCGGCCGGGCTCGACCTGCTCGCGCTCGTCGTCGGCAGCGAGGGCATGCTCGCGGTGACGACCGAGGTCACCGTGCGGCTCGTGCCGAAGCCGCAGCTCGCGCGCTGCATCATGGCGAGCTTCGACGATATTCGCAACGCGGGCGATGCGGTCGCCGCGATCATCGCCGCCGGCATCATCCCGGCCGGGCTCGAAATGATGGACAGGCCGATGACGGCGGCGGTGGAGGATTTCGTGCATGCCGGCTACGACGTCGACGCCGCCGCGATCCTGCTGTGCGAGAGCGACGGCACGGCCGAGGAGGTGGCCGAGGAGATCGCCGATATGGAGGCGGTGCTGACCGCCGCCGGCGCGACCCGGCTGCAGGTGAGCGAGAACGAGGCGCAGCGGCTGACATTCTGGAGCGGGCGCAAGAATGCCTTCCCGGCGTCCGGCCGTATCAGCCCCGACTACATGTGCATGGACTCGACGATTCCGCGCAAGCGGCTCGCCGACATCCTGCTCGCGATCCAGCAGATGGAGCACAAGTACGCGCTGCGCTGCGTGAACGTCTTTCATGCCGGCGACGGCAACCTGCATCCGCTGATCCTGTTCGACGCCAATGACGCCGACCAACTGCACCGCTGCGAACTGTTCGGCGCCGACATCCTCGAGACGAGCGTGCGCATGGGTGGCACCGTCACCGGCGAGCACGGCGTCGGCGTCGAGAAGCTCGGCTCGATGTGCGTGCAGTTCACGCCCGAGGAACGGGCGCAGATGTTTGCCTTGAAGCGCGCCTTCGACCCGCAGGAATTGCTCAATCCCGGCAAGGTCATCCCGACGCTGCAACGCTGCGCCGAGGGCGGCAAGATGACGGTGAAAAAGGGGCTGCTGCCGTTTCCCGAACTGGAGCGGTTCTGAGCATGGCGGACGCGGCACTCGATGCGATTGTCGACCGGGTGCGGGCGGCGCGCGCCGACAGGGCGCCGCTCGACATCCGGGGCGGTGCGACGAAATCGTTCTACGGCGAGGCGCCGCGCGGCGCGCCGCTCGATATGCGGGGGCTCGCCGGCATCAGCAGCTACGAGCCGAGCGAGCTGGTCGTCACGGCGCGCGCCGGCACGCCGCTTGCCGAGCTCGAGGCGATGCTCGCCGAAAAGGGCCAGTGCCTGGCGTTCGAGCCGCCGCGTTTCGAGAATCCGACGAACGCAAGCGTTCGGGGCGGCACCGTCGGCGGCATGGTCGCGGCCGGCCTTGCCGGGCCCGCGCGGGCGACGGCCGGCAGCGTGCGCGACCACGTGCTCGGTGCGACGCTGCTCAACGGCCGCGGCGAGGTGCTGAGCTTCGGCGGCCAGGTGATCAAGAACGTCGCCGGCTACGACGTCTCGCGCGTCCTCGCCGGCTCGCTCGGCATCCTCGGCGCGATCTGCGAGGTATCGATCAAGGTGCTGCCGCGCGCCGCGGCGACGCGGACGCTGCGCTTCGAGCTCGACGAAGGCGCGGCGCTGCAGCGCACCGCCGAGTGGGGCGGCCAGCCGCTGCCGATCAGCGCGAGCGCGTGGTGGCGCGGCATGCTCGTCGTGCGTCTCGCCGGCGCGGACGCGGCGGTGCACGCGGCGCGCCTGCGTCTGGGCGGCGAGGCGATCGAGGAAACGCTGGCGCAGGAATTCTGGACCGGGCTGCGCGACCAGACCGACGAGTTTTTCGCCGCCGCGTCGCAGGCGGTGGGCGGCGGGGCGAGCCTGTGGCGGCTCGCGCTGCCGCAGACGGCGGCCGCGCTCGGCCTGGCCGGCGACACGCTCGTCGAATGGGGCGGCGCGCAGCGCTGGCTGGTGAGCGAGGCACCCGCCCGGCAGGTGCGCGATGCCGCCGCGCGCGCCGGCGGGCACGCAACGCTCTTTCGCGCGCAGGACAAGTCGGCGGGGGTCTTCGCGCCGCTCGCGCCGCCGCTTGCGCGTATTCACCACGAGCTCAAGCGCGCCTTCGACCCCGAGGGCATCTTCAACCCCGGCCGCCTCTATCCGGGCCTGTGACCACGCACGATGCAGACCGACCTGGCTCCCGAATTCAAAGGCACGCGAGATGGCGACGCCGCCGAGGCGATCCTGCGCAAATGCGTGCACTGCGGCTTCTGCCTTGCGACCTGCCCGACCTACCTGCTGCTCGGCAACGAGCTCGACAGCCCGCGCGGCCGCATCTACCTGATGAAGCAGATGCTCGAAGGCGCGCCGGTGACGCAGGCGACGCAGCTTCACCTCGACCGCTGTCTGACCTGCCGCAACTGCGAGACGACCTGTCCGTCGGGCGTGCAGTACGGCGCGCTCGTCGATATCGGCCGCAAGATCGCCGAAGCGCGCGTCGAACGCCCGAACGGCGAGCGGGCGCTGCGCGCCGTGCTCCGCCACGGGCTGACGTCGTCGCTGTTCGGCCCGGCGATGAAGCTCGGCCAGCGGGTGCGCGCGTTGCTGCCGGCCGGGCTGAAGAGCAAGGTGCCGCCGCGTGCCGGTCCGAGGGCGCGCCAATGGCCGACGCGCAGCCACCCGCGCAAGGTGCTGCTGCTGATGGGCTGCGTGCAGCCATCGATGCTGCCCAATATCAACAGCGCGACGGCGCGCGTGCTCGACGCGGCCGGTGTGCAGACGCTCGTTGCCGACGGTGCCGGCTGCTGTGGCGCGATTCGCTGGCATCTGGGCGACGAGCCGGGCGGCCTCGCGGACATGCGCCGCAATATCGACGCCTGGTGGCCGACGATCGCGGCCGGCAGTGTCGAGGCGATCGTGATGAACGCCTCGGGCTGCGGCGTGATGGTGAAGGACTACGGCCACGCACTTGCGCACGACCCCGACTACGCCGCCAAGGCCAAGCGCGTCAGTGAGTTGACGCGCGACCTGAGCGAGTTCGTGCCCGGGCTCGTTGGGGATCTGCAAGCGCGCCTTGCCCGCACGTGGCCTGCGGCGCGAGCGGCGGTGTCGCCGACGCGCGCAAGCGAACCGACGCGCACGATCGACACCGCAAAGCGTCTCGCGTTTCACCCGCCCTGCACCCTGCAGCACGGCCAGCAGTTGCGCGGCAATGTCGAATCGATATTGCGCGCGCTCGGCTTCGAGGTCGAACTGGCGGCGAACGAGAGTCATTTGTGCTGCGGCTCGGCAGGTACCTACTCGGTGCTGCAATCGAAGCTCGCCTTCGAACTGCGCGACCGCAAGCTCGCCAATCTCGAGCCGCTGGGCGTCGACGCGATCGTCTCGGCCAACATCGGCTGCATCCTGCATCTGCAGACCGGCACGGCGACGCCGGTGCGCCACTGGATCGAGGTGCTGGACGAGACGCTGGTCGCAACGCCGTCCTGACCGGCGCGCGAGAACGTGCGCTTCACCCCCCTAGTTCGGGGGGGTTGTGGTACTCCCGCTGGAGCGCCTGACTGCCTAGAATGAATTCACACAGCGGGCTGCAGACCGACGGGCCGATTCGGGTCGTGGCGCATACCGGCTGAACTGGAGGCCGATCATGTTGAACCTGAGGAGATTGTCGCGGGCGACGGTGCTGGGCATGACCGTCTTGCTTGGCGCCCTGCTGGGGGCATCCGCTCCAGCACAGGCCCGGACCTACGGAGGCTCGTTCACGCCGCCCTTCGGGGGCGACTTCCCGGATCTCGAATGGAGCGGCTCTGGAAAGTTCTACATTCCTGATGCTTGTGAAGCGCAGTCGACCGGCTGGTATGCCAACTCGGGGCCGACCTGCGGCGGCATGACGATCAGCGATGGCCAGCTCGTTTTCACGAGCATCGGCAGTTCCACGACGACCGATGTGTTCAACTTCGGCAGCGCGCCGGTGGTCAACATGTACGTGGACGGCGGCGGTCTGCACGGCGTCGAGTCCACGTTCATCGGCGGGTTCACCTCATCCACCTACAACATGGTCGGCAGCACGCCGGTCTGGTTCTGGCTGAAGTTCGAACACGAGATCGCGGTCGGCCCGAACCTGTCGGTCGTGCAGCTGTACTTCAACGCCGTCGGCGAGGGTCCGGATTGCATCGTGCGGGGCAACTGTTCGGTCTTCGGCGCATCGGAGAACAAGGCCATCCTGATCCTGACGCCGGTTCCCGAGCCGGCGAGCTATGCGATGATGCTGGCCGGCCTTGCCGGACTCGGTTTCTTCGTCCGGCGCCGCCAGCAGCGCTGACGATCAGGTCGCACCTGCACACCCGTCGAACCGCCGCCTCGAGCGGCGGTTTGCATTGCGGCCCCGGCCGGGCGTCAGGCGGTGACGAGATCGCCCTGCGCCGACAGCGCTTGACGCAGTGCATCGTCGATCTGCCACTGCCGGCCCTCGTTGCGCAACATTTCGAACTCGTCGGCAGGCAACGCCTTGCATAGCGCGTCCACCTGCGCCGACCAGTGCTCCGCGGCCTTGGGCGGGCGCGCCAGGACGAGCCGCTCGCGCGCCAGCTCGATGGCGCCGGTGAGTCTGGCCGCTGTTGCGACGCGATTCTCGGCCTTCGCGAGCGCCGCGCAGGTCTCCAGGCAGCCAAGCAGCTCGGCGCGCATGCCGAACGCGTTGAACGACCGCAGGGCATCGCCAAGTCTTGCCCGCGCCGAGACGAGATCGCCATTGCCGAGGTCGACCTGGCCCAGGCGCCACAAGGCCTTGGCCTCGCCCGGCTTGTCGGCCCCTTCCCGGCAGACGATCAGCGAGCGCTTGAAGTGCTGGCTGGCGTCGTCCGGCGCGCCGCTGTCGACGGCCGCCTCGCCCAGGTGCAACTCGCACTCGCCTTCGATATCCATGGACTTGATGGCGCGCGTGATGGCCAGGCACTGCTCCAGCAGGCTGCGGCCGGTGTCGAGATCGCCGCGATGGATTGCGATCTGCCCCAGGTGCAGCAGCCCGATCGCCTCGCCGACGCGGTCGCCGAGGCCGACGAAGATCTGCAGCGCCTCGCGTTCGCCGACCTCGGCGCCGGCCGCGTCACCGGTTTGCAGCCGCACCAGCGACAGCGTCGACAGCGTCGCCGCGATCTCCACCGGGTTGTCCAGACCGCGGCGCAACTCGAGGCAGATCTCGAGCATCTTCAGGGCTTCGGCAAGGTCGCTCTGGTTCTCGGCCAGACGCGAGCCGGCATACAGGGCCCAGGCGCGCGCAACGTCCGAGGACTGGACCGCCGGCAGATCGAGCGCGGCCCTGACCACGGACCGCCCTTCGGTCGCGTAGCCGCGCAGCATCCAGAATCCGGCCAGCGCGACGGCGAACTTGACGGCGATGACGGCGTCCACCCCGCCACTCAGCGCGAGCGCGACCGCCGCGCGCAGGTTGTCGAGTTCGGCCTCGACGCGCCAGACCCAGTCGGCCTGTTCCGGGCCTTCCAGGCCCTGGTTGGCCGACTTCGCGATCGCGAAGTAGTAGTCGCAATGACGCGCCGCGGTCGCATCGAGTTCGCCGCCGTGTTCGAGTTTTTCGTGGGCGTAGTCGCGGATCGTCTCGAGCATGCGATAGCGCATGCCTTCGTCGCAGTCGTCGGGCATGACGAGGGATTTCTCGATCAGCGACTCGATCAGGTCGAGGACATCGTCCGCTAGCAGCGGATCGGCGCCGCATACGGCCTCCGCGGCGGACAAATCGAAGCCGCCGGCAAAGACGGCGAAGCGGGCGAATGCGGTCTGCTCCGATTCGGTCAGCAGTTCGTACGACCAGTCGACGAGCGCGCGCAGCGTCTGCTGGCGCTCGTCGTGAACGCGCGCGCCGCCGGTCAGCACCTTGTAGCGGTCCTTGAGCCGGGTGTTGATATCGGCGACCGACAGCGAGCGCACGCGTGCCGCCGCGAGTTCGAGCGCCAGCGGTATGCCCTCGAGACGCGTCACGAGCGCCGCCACCGCCGGCGCCTCGCGCTCGTTCAGCGCGAACGACGGCTTGTGCGACCGCGCGCGATCGACGAACAGCTGCACCGCGGGCGAACGCCGCAATGCATGCATATCGTCGCCCGCACGCGGCAGCGGCAAGGGCAGGATCGGATAGACGTGCTCGCCCGGAATGCGCAGCGCCTGGCGGCTCGACGCGAGCACGTGGACGAAGGGCGCCGCCTTGACGACGGCGTGCGCCAGATCGGCCGCCGGCTCGATCAGATGCTCGCAGTTGTCGAGGATCAGCAGCACGCGGCGCGCCTTCAGGAATGCGCACAGCGTCTGCAGCAGCGGCCGGTCGGGCTCCTCGCGCACGCCCAGCGCCTGCGCGGCCTCGCTCGCGACGAGCGCCGGGTCGCGGATCGGCGCCAGATCGACGAACCAGACGCCGTCCGGGTACTCGTGCATGACGTCGGCGGCGACCTGCAGCGACAGGCGCGTCTTCCCGAGCCCTCCCATGCCGAGCAGGGTCAGCAGTCGCGCGTTGCCGAGCCGGGTGCGCACTTCATCCATCTCGCGCTCGCGGCCGACGAACGACGTGCCCTGCTGCGGCAGGTTGTTCGGCACCTCGCGCACCGGCATCCACCAGTCGCCGGCACGGATGACGCGAAACACCTTGTCGCTGTCGGCCGGCGCCTGAAAGCGCGTCCCGGCCTCGCCGACCTGGAACAGCTCGACCGGGTCGGTCACCCCCTTGACCATCCAGTGGCCGTGCGACTGCACTTCGAGGCTCGTGCCGCCGAGCGCTTCGCGCGCCTCGGCCGACAGCAGCGTCTGCCCACCGCGGGCGACCGACATCACGCGCGCGGCGACCGATTTCGCCAGGCCGTCGACCTCGATCGGCTTGGCACCGCGCGCGACATCCGCGGCGTCGTTCTCGCGCAGCAGCACCGGGCCGACATGCAGCCCGGCGCGCGCCCACAAGGTCGTCGATTGCCCGGCCAGCGCGCGATGGTAGGCAAGCGCATAGCCCACCGCGTCGGCGGCGCTGTCGAACAGCAGCAGCATGCCGTCGGTCTTGTCGATCTCGCGCCCGCGCCAAGTCGGCAGCAGGTCGCGGGCGGCACGATCGTGCGCCGCCCAGAGATCGGCCAGCGCCGCATCGCCGAGCTTCTCCGCCAGCCGGGTGCTGTCCACCACGTCGGTCAGGAGCAGTGCACGTACGTCACTCATCGCGCATGGGCAAGTCGGATTGCAGCCACGGCCGCCACCCAAAGTCAAGATGCTATTTTGAAGCTTGTTGCGGCGCGAGCATAGTGCCTCCAAACGAAGGCTGCAAACGGCCGTACGGCCGCCTGGCACCAGACCCGCGAACCGTCAGACGAAGCGGACCCCGGCGAGCTTGCACGCATGGACCGTATTGCGAAGCGCCGCGATCGCCTCGTAGCGCGGGAAGCTGCGCCGCCAGACGAGGACGACGCGCCGCGTCGGCGCCGGCGGCTCGAACGGGATATAGACGACGTGCGACTGCCGCTCGCGCGGGATCGACAATTGCGGCACGACGGTGATGCCCATGCCGGAGGCGACCATGTGCGTGATCGTCTCGAGCGACGACCCCTCGAAGCTCTTGCGGATGCCGTCGGCGTTGCTCGAGAAGCGGGCGTATTCGGGGCAGGCTTCGAGCACATGGTCGCGAAAGCAGTGTCCGGTGCCCAGCAGCAGCATCGTCTCGCGCTTGAGTTCCTCGGCGCTGATCGCCTTGCGCGACGCGAGCGCATGGTTGTGCGGCACGGCGATCATGAACGGCTCGTCGTAGAGCGGCGCGAGCGCGAGGCCGGCATCCGGAAACGGCTCGGCGAGGATCGCGCAGTCGAGTTCGCCGCTCTTGAGCATCTCGAGCAGCCGGGCGGTGAAATTCTCCTGCAGCACGAGCGGCATCTGCGGCACGCGCTTGATCACCTGGCGCACCAGCGCCGGCAGCAGGTAGGGGCCGATGGTATAGATCAGCCCCAGCCGCAGCGGCCCGGCGAGCGGGTCCTTGCCGCGCTTGGCGGTCTCCTTGATGCCGGCCGCCATCTCGAGCACCGATTGCGCCTGGCGCACGATCTCCTCGCCGAGCGGCGTGACGCTGACCTCGGCGCCGCCGCGCTCGAAGATCTTCACTTCGAGCTCGTCCTCGAGCTTCTTGATCGCGACGCTCAGCGTCGGCTGCGATACGAAGCAGGCGTCCGCGGCGCGGCCGAAATGCTTTTCGCGGGCGACGGCGACGATATAGCGCAGTTCGGTCAGGGTCACGATGGGCGGATTGTGCCCCGTCGCTTCGCCGCGCCGGGGCGGACGCCGCCGCGGCGCCGCGAATGCCGCACCCGGCCCGGATGTAAAGATTTCCTGCCGTGACCACCGAAACGGTGTGTCGCGCGTTAGAGATCCGGGAGTCGGGATTTGGCGCGGCAGGCTGCGCCATCGGCCGGCTCGAAGCGCTCGCCGGCCCGGCCGGCGGCAATCCGCACTGCAAGGAGTTCGTCATGCTCGATCGATCGATTGCCGCCGCCGCACTCGCCACGGCGGCGTTCGCGGTGGTCCCGGCCAGCGCATCGGCGCAGGCAAATCCGGCGCTCGGCGCGCTGATCGGCGGCGGTGTCGGCGCGCTGATCGGCCACTCGGTGAACGGCGCGAACGGCGCTGCCGTCGGCGGCGTGATCGGCGCGATCACCGGTGCCGACATCGCTGCCCGAGCGGGGCCGGGCTACGTGGCCGCCGCGCCTGTCTACTACGCGCCGCCGCCGGCCTATGTCGTGCCGGCGCCGGTCTACTACCCGCCGGCGGTCACCTACTACCGGCCGGCGCCGATCGTCTATGGGGCGCCGCGCGTCGTCTACGTGCCGCAGCCGGTCTACCGCGTGGCGCCGGCTCCGGGGTGGGGCCGCTATCGTCATGGCGGCGAGCAGGTGATCGTCGTCCGCCGCTGACGGGCCGGGTCGCTGTACTAGGCCTTCATGAATTCGGCCCGGCTCGCGAGCCAGCGCTCGACGTGGCGCGCGGCGGCGTCCGGGTGGCGTTCGAGCAATATCGGCGCTGCGCTGCGCGCCTGCAGCAGCAGTGCACTGTCTTGCGCCAGATCGGCAAACCGCAGCAGCGCGTCGCCCGACTGGCGCGCGCCCATGAATTCGCCCGGGCCGCGGATCTCGAGGTCGCGGCGCGCGATCTCGAAACCGTCCTGCGTCTCGAGCATCGCCTTCAGGCGCGACTTGGCCGCCGCGCCGAGCGGCGCCGTATAGAGCAGCACGCAGGTGCTGGCGACCGCGCCGCGGCCGACGCGGCCGCGCAGCTGGTGCAGTTGCGACAGGCCGAAGCGCTCGGCGTGCTCGATCACCATCAGCGATGCATTGGGCACGTCGACACCGACCTCGATCACCGTCGTCGCCACCAGCAGCGCCGTCTGCCCGGCCGCGAAGCGCGCCATCACGGCCGCCTTCTCGGCGGCCGCCATGCGGCCGTGCAGCAGGCCGACCTCGGCGTCGGGCAGCGCGGTTTGCAGTTCGGCGTGTGCCTCGGTAGCGTTTTGCAGGTCCAGCGTCTCGCTCGCTTCGATCAGCGGGCAGACCCAGTAGACCTGCCGGCCGCGCGCCACCTCGTCGCGGATGCGGTCGATCACCGCGGCGCGCCGGGTCTCGGCAAAGAGCCGGGTCGCGACCGGCATGCGCCCGGGCGGCAGTTCGTCGATCGTGCTCACGTCCAGGTCGGCGTAGTAGGTCATCGCGAGCGTGCGCGGAATCGGCGTCGCGCTCATCATCAGCAGGTGCGGTTCGAGCGCGGCGTCGCCTTGGCGCGCGAGCTTGCGGCGCAGCGCCAGGCGCTGCTCGACGCCGAAGCGGTGCTGCTCGTCGACGATCGCAAGGCCGAGGCGGCGGAAGGCGACGCCCTCCTGGATCACCGCATGGGTGCCGACGACGAGCTGTGCGCTGCCGTCGGCAAGGCTTGCGAGCATCGCCTTGCGCGCCTTGCCCTTGTGGCTGCCGGTGAGCCAGGCGACCTGCACGCCCAGCGGCTGCAGCCAGCCGACGAGCTTGCCGAAATGCTGCTCGGCGAGGATCTCGGTCGGCGCCATCAGCGCGCACTGCCAGCCGGCATCGATCGCGATCAGCGCGGCGAGCGCGGCGACGACCGTCTTGCCCGAACCGACGTCGCCCTGCAGCAGGCGGTGCATCGGCTGCGCGCGCGCGAGGTCGGCGGCGATCTCGGCGCAGGCGCGCTGCTGCGCGCGGGTCAGCGCGAACGGCAGCGCGCCCAGCAGCGCCTCGTGCCGCCCGCCGGCGCGCGCCGCGAGCGACGGCGCGCGCAGCGCCGCCCGCGCGCGCTGCGCCTGCAGCTGCGACAGCTGCTGGGCGAGCAGCTCGTCGAACGCGAGCCGCTGCCATGCGGGGTGGCTGCGGTCTTCGAGGGTCGCAAGCCGCGTCTGCGGGCGCGGGTGATGCAGATGGGCTAGCGCCTCGCGCAGGCTCGGCAGCCCGGGCGGCAGCGTGCCCGCGGGCAGCACTTCGTCCAGCGGCGCGCGCCCGAGCGCCGCGCCGATCGCCTTGCGCAGGTAGGCCTGCGGCAGCTGCGCGCTCGCCGGATAGACGGGCGTGAGTTCGGTCGCGAGCGGGGTGTCTTCGGTCACCGCCTTGAATGCCGGGTGCACCATCTCGCGGCCGGCGAAGCCGCCGCGCACCTCGCCGCGCACCCGAACGCGGGCGCCGACCGCGAGCGTCTTCTGCTGCGACGGGTAGAAATGCAGGAAGCGCAGCAGCAGCTCGTCGCTGCCGTCGTCGATGCGCACCTGCAGCTGGCGCCGCGCGCGCTGCTCGATGCGGCTGTCGATGACGCGGCCCTCGACCTGCGCCACATCGCCGTCGCGCGTATCGGCGATCGCGACGAGCCGCGTCTCGTCCTCGTAGCGCAACGGCAGGTGCAGCGCGAGGTCGATATCGCGCACCAGGCCGAGCTTTTGCATCGCGCGCTGAGGGCCGCTCCTTGGCTTGTGGTCGGCGGGCGCGGCGGCGGGCATGGAACAATTCTGCCTCTGACCGGCGAACCCTCGCCGGGGCCGCACCAGCTCCTCTGCGGATGCCATCGAACTACACGCTCGCCGATTTCGATTTCGCGCTGCCGCCCGAGCTGATCGCGCAGTACCCCGCGCCCGAGCGCAGCGCGTCGCGTCTGCTCGACGCCCGCGCGGCGGTGGCGGTCGATCGCCGCTTTGTCGAGCTGCCGTCGCTGCTCGATCCCGGCGATCTGCTCGTCGTCAACGATACGCGCGTCATCAAGGCGCGCCTGCTCGGCGCGAAGCCGAGCGGCGGGGCGGTCGAGGCGCTCGTCGAGCGCGTGTTGCCGGGGCATGAGGTGCTGTGCCATCTGCGCGCGAGCAAGCCGCCGCGCGCGGGCGGCGCGATCGTCTTTCACGCGCCCGACGGCGGTGCGCCGCTCGACGCCGAAGTGCTCGGCCGCGGCGGCGCGGGCGGCGAACTCTTTCGCCTGCGCCTGCCGGGCGAGCCCTTCGCGCTGCTCGAACGCTTCGGTCACGTGCCGCTGCCGCCCTATATCACGCATACCGATACGGCCGACGACGAGCGGCGCTACCAGAGCGTCTTCGCGGCGCGCCCGGGCGCGGTCGCGGCGCCGACCGCATCGCTGCACTTCGATGCCGCGCTGCTCGACGCGATCGCGGCGCGCGGCGTGGCGCGCGCGAGCCTCACGTTGCACGTCGGCGCCGGCACCTTCCAGCCGGTGCGCGGCGCGGATCTTGCCGCCCACCGCATGCACAGCGAATGGTTCGAGATTCCGGCCGCGACGGCCGCCGCGATCGATGCCGCGCGCGCGCGCGGCGGGCGCATCGTCGCGGTCGGCACGACGACGCTGCGCGCGCTCGAGTCGGCGGCGCTTGGCGGACCGGGCCGCGTGCAGCCCGGCGCGCGCGAGACCGACATCTTCATCACGCCGGGCTTCGAGTTTCGCGTCGTCGACCGCCTGGTGACGAACTTTCATCTGCCGCGCAGCACGCTCTTGATGCTGGTCGCTGCATTCGCCGGCCACGCGCGCATCCGCGCGCTCTACGCCCATGCGGTGTCGTCGCGCTACCGCTTCTTCAGCTACGGCGACGCGATGCTGCTGGCGCGGGCCGGCTGAAGCGGCGCACCGCCCGGCGCGCGCCGCGCAATCCGGGCGCCGCGCGCATAGACTTGGCCGTCGCAGCGCCACAACCCCGCAGGAAACCCAATGAGCACAGAGCGCGTCCTGTTCGCCTTCGTCATCGTTCTGGCGCTGACGCTGAATGTCGGCTTCGTCGCCGGCGACATCGGCGACATCGCGCACCACAACGTCTACGAGTTGTTCGCCGCGATCGTCGTCAACCTGATCGCGACGATCATGAAATTCGGCGACCGCTCACCGGTCGGATCGACGATGCTCGCGACGAGCCTGGTCGCCGACCTGCAACTCATCGCCGCCGCCGTTGCGTGGGGCATCTACAACCATCTCGGCGTCGCCATGAGTTCGCACCAGACCTCGACCGTCGTCTCGCTCGCGACCGGGGCGCTGGTGGCCAATGTGGTGTCGGTCGTGCTGCTCGTGATCGAGATGGCGAACCTGCGCCGATGAGCCCGTCGCCCGGCCGCCCGAAGACGGGCTCGCTCCCCCTCGGGGGGACCGGTGCGAAGCGCCGTTGGGGGCTGCAATGACCGCGTCGCCCGGCCGCCCGAAGACGTGCTCGCTCCCCCTCGGGGGGACCGGTGCGCAGCGCCGTAGGGCGCCGCCGTGAACGGCGGATCGGGCCGAAGCCGCTTCGGCCTCTTCATCCTGCTGCGCCGGCTGCGCTTTCCGCTCGCGGTGGTGGTGCTGGTCTACGCGGTCGCGGTTCTGGGCTTCACGCTCGTGCCGGGCGTCGATCCGCAGGGCCGGCCGTGGACGATGAGCTTCCTGCAGGCCTTCTACTTCGTCAGCATCCTCGGCACGACGATCGGCCTGGGCGAGATCCCGCACCCGTTCTCCGATCTGCAGCGGCTGTGGGGGACCTTCGCGATGTACGCGACGGTCGTCTCCTGGCTGTACGCGCTCGGGGCGTCGTTCGGCGTGCTGCAGGACCCGGTCTTTCGCCGCATCCTGCACGAAGGCAGGGTCGAGCGCGCGGTGCGGCGCCTGCGCGAACCGTTCCACCTGATCTGCGGCTACGACGACGCCGGCAGCCGGGTCGCGCGCGAGCTGACCGAGGACGGCCGGCGCCTCGTCGTCGTCGAGATCGATGCCGCGCGCGCCGACTCGGTCGATATCGAGGACCTGACGATCCATGTGCCGACGCTGGCGGGCGACGCGAGCGATCCGAAGACGCTGGTCCTGGCCGGGCTGACGCATCCGAAATGCGCCGGCGTCGTCGCGCTGACCGGCGACGACCACGTGAATATCAAGATCGCGCTCACCGCGCGGCTGCTGAATCCGGAGCTGCCGGTGCTGTGCGCGGTGCGCGACCACGCCTCGCACGCGCGCATGGCGGCCTCGGGTGCCGACTATCTGATCAACCCCGACGATACCTTCGCCGAGCGTGTCGCACTGTCGATCCGCACGCCCAGCCTGCACGTGATCTACGAGAGCCTGACGACGCAGACCGGCACCGCGTTCGACGATGTCCAGAAGCTGCCGCGCGGCCGCTGGCTGCTGTGCGGCTTCGGTCCGTTCACGCTCGCCCTGCGGCGGCATCTGGAGCGCCTCGACGTCGAGACCGTCGTCGTCGCCTCCGAACTCGACGCCAGCTGCGACGCCCGCAATTCGGTGCGCGGCGATCCGACCGATCCGGCCGTGCTGCGCGCCGCCGATATCGAGCACGCGACGGCGCTCGTCGCCGCGACGCCGCTCGACAGCGACAACCTGGCGATCGCGCTCGCCGGGCGCGCGCTGAACAAGCGCATCTTCATCATCGCGCGCGAGGTGCGGCGCCGCAACGCGGCGGTCTTCCGGGCCGCGCCCGTCGATCTCGTCACGCTCAGCGGCTACGTGATCGCCGCCGAGGTGCTGCGCGTGATCCGTACGCCGCAGCTCTGGACCTTCCTGCGCCTGGCGCGCGATCAGGACGAGGCCTGGGCCGCGGCGCTGCTCGCCCGCATGCGCGAGGTGATCGGCGACGAGATCGTCGAGCCCTGGTCGATCGAATGCACGCCGCTTGCCGCGCCGACGGTGAGCGACGCGCTCGGCCGCCGCGAGTGCGTGACGATCGCCCGCCTGATGCTGCGTGCCGATCCCGGCACCGGATTCGAGCACGCCGTGCCGCTGCTGCTGCAGCGCGGGCCGTCGCGCGAACTGCTGCCGGCGCTCGACACCGCGCTCGAACCCGGCGACCGGATTCTCTTCTGCGGCCGCGCCCACGCGCGCTTTGCGATGCGCGGGCTCGTGATCTCGCATGCCCTGCCGGCGCTGCCGCCGGCGCCGGACGCCGCCACGGCGGCGCTGGAGGCGGCTTGATCGGCACGGCGGGCAGCGGGCTCGGCGCGCACGGTATCGCGGTGCTCGTCTTCACCGTGATCGTCTTCGCGCTCTTCATCCGGGACCGCTGGGAGATGACGACGGTGTGCCTCGTCATCCTCGTCGCGTTGCCGCTCGGGTTCGAATGGGCGCCGCTTCGGACGGCGCAGGGGACGGTCGACCCGCTGCGCTTCTTCGCCGGCTTCGGTCATCCGGCGCTGATCGCGATCTGCGGCCTGATGATCGTCGGCCAGGGTCTGGTCGTCACCGGCGCGCTCGAGCCGGCGGCGCGCCGCCTGTCGGGGCTGTTCGGCGCCAGGCCGCAGTTGGCGCTGCTCGCGCTGCTGGTCGGCGCATGTGCGGTCAGTGGCTTCATCAACGATACACCGCTCGTCGTGCTGCTGATCCCGCTCATCCTCGCCTCGGCCGCGCGCGCCAAGGTACCGGCCGGCAGGATGCTGATCCCGATGAACTATGCGGTGCTGATCGGCGGCATGGCGACGACGATCGGCACCTCGACCAACCTGATCGTCGTTTCGCTTGCGGTGGCGCTCGGCGCGGGCCCGTTCGGCGTCTTCGGCTTCTATCCGATCGTCGCCGCGGCGGCCGTGCCGGCGCTGCTCTATCTATGGCTCGTCGCGCCGCGCCTGCTCGCGCACGTGCAGCCCCCGGCCGAGGGATTGTCCGAGCAGGTGTTCGATGCCGAGATCTGGGTCGAAGAAGCTGCGTGGCTCGACGGCCGCCCGCTGCGCGAGGCCCTGAGCGCGACCGGCGGGCGGCTGCACCTGATCGAACTGCGGCGTGGCGGGCGTGCCATGGCGCGGCTGCCGTCGGTCACGCTGCGTGCCGGCGACCGCCTGCTGGTGCAGGATACGGCGGCCAATCTGAAGGATTTCGAGGCCAGCCTGCATGCCGCGCTGCACGGCGTCGACGCGCAGGACGATGACGCGGCGACGGCGGCTGCCGACGCCCAGGCAGCGGCGGATGCCGGATCGAGCGCCGGGCCGCAGGCGGCAGCGAAGGCCGAGAAGCCGGACAAGGACGAGAAGAAGTCGGCGTCGTCGGCGGTGGTGGCGCAGATGATCGTCACGCCGGCTTCGCCGCTCGTGCTGCGCAGCGTGCGCCAGGAGCGGATCGCCGAGCGCTACGGCACGATCGTCGTCGGCCTGCGGCCGCGCGAGGTGCACGAAGGCTTCGAGCGCGAGAACCTGACCGAGCGCCGGATCCACGCCGGCGACATCCTGCTGCTGCAGGGCGAGAGCGATGCGATCCGCCAGGTCCAGCGCGACGGCTTCGGCCTGCTGCTCGACGAGCGCTATGCCTTGCCGCGTCAGGACAAGGCGGGCATCGCGCTGCTGGCGATGGCCGCCGTCGTCGTGCTGGCGGCGACCAAGATGTTGCCGATCTCGCTTGCCGCGCTCGGCGGCGTGCTGTTCCTGCTCGCCACGCGCTGCCTGTCGCTGCAGGATGTGACGCAGTCGCTATCGGTCAAGGTCGTGCTGCTCGTCGCCGCGAGCCTCGCGCTCGGCGACGCGCTCGACGTGACCGGCGCGACGGCGTGGCTCGCGCGGCTGCTGGCCGAGGTTGCAAGCGGCCTGAGCCCGGCCTGGGTGCTGGCGCTGCTGATGGGCCTGCTCGGGGTGCTGACGAATTTCGTCTCCAACAACGCGGCCGCCGCGATCGGAACGCCGCTCGCCGTCGAGCTCGCGCGCTCGCTCGGCGTCGCGCCCGAGCCCTTCGTCATCGCCGTCCTCTTCGGCTGCAACCTCTCGTACATGACGCCGATGGGCTATCAGACCAACCTGCTCGTGATGAACGCGGGCGGCTACCGCTTCGGCGATTTCGTGCGCGTCGGGGCACCGCTGTTCGTGCTGATGTGGGCCTGCCTGTCCTACGGCCTCGTGTTGCGCTACGCTTTGTGATCGCCCGCCGCACCGACGCGGCCCGAGCCGGTCCATCCGGTCCACCTGACGCAAGGGCGCATGCCATGGACAGCCAGTTGTCGCCGATCGGCCGCTTCGAGCGGATCCTGCTTGCCACCGATGCCACACCGCGCAGCGTCGATGCGCAACGCATCGCGATGGCGATGGCCAGGGCCTTTGGCGCGGCGCTGCATCTGGCGTCGGTCATCGTCACCCATCCGATCGCCGAAGAGGTCGCCTACATCCAGGTCGAGGCGGCCGGCAGCGAGGTGCGCGAACTCCTCGAGCGGCTCGAGAAGCAGGCGCAAGACATGGGCATCGCGGCGCAGAAGATTCTGCTGCTCGGGCGCGACCCGCTCGAGATGATCGTCCAGGCCGCCGAGGAGCATCGCGCCGACCTGATCGTGATGGGCCGGCGCGAGAAGCCCGGGCTGTTGCGCCGCATCGTCGGCACGACGACGACGAAGGCGATCGGCAGCGCCCGCTGCCCCGTGCTCGTCGTCCCCGAAGGGGCGACGATGTGGCAGCGGCGCATCCTGCTCGCAACCGACGGCTCGCGCTTCTCGGATGCGGCCGCGGTCGCCGCCGCCAGGCTCGCCGAGGCGTGCCGCCTGCCGGTGTCGGTGATCTCGACGATCCGCGCCTCGTTCTCCGCCGAGCGCGCGGCGCAGGCCGCCGAGGCGGCGGCACGCGTGCACGGCTACCTTGCCGCCAGGCAGATCGAGGCCGACCAGGCGGTGCTCAACGGCGAGCCCGACGAGTTGATCGTATCGAGCGCGGCGGCGTTCGGTGCCGACCTGATCGTCATCGGCACCCATGGCCGCACCGGCTGGGAACGCCTCGGCGTCGGCAGCGTGGCCGAAAGCGTCGTCAAGTCGAGCCCGCTGCCGGTGCTCGCCGTCAAGCTGTAGCGCGGCGCGCGGCCATCCGCTGCGGTTCGAGCATGTGCACCTCGCGCTGCAGGTACGGCATGTGGCAGCCGCCCGCTTCGAGCGCCAGCTTGCAGCGCTTGAGCAGGTCGAGCTTGGTGGCCCACCAGTCCCCGCGCTCGGTCCAGACCCGAAACAGGACATCGACCGCGCTGTCGCTGAACGACTGCACCGCGATCAGCGGCGCCGTGTCCTGCAGCACCCGCGGCTCCTCGGCCGCGACCCGGGTCAGGATCGCGAGCGCGGCGTCGATATCGTCGCCCAGGGCGATGCGGTAGGTTTCGTCGATGCGGCGCCGGTCGCCGTCGGTGACCGACAGGTTGACGAGCGTCTCGCCCCAGATCTTCGAGTTCGGAATATGCGCCGACGGGCCGTCCGGCAGATGCGCCTTGCAAAGGAACATCCCGATGCCGTCGATGATGTAGACGCTGCTGCCGATGCGCACCGCGTCGCCGATCTCGAACGGGCGGAAAACGAGAATCATGACGCCGGCGGCGACGTTGCTCAGCGTCCCCTGCAGCGCCAGGCCGATGGCCAGACCGGCGGCGCCGAGGACGGCGATCAGGCTCGCCGTCTGCACCCCGAAGCGGTTCAGGACGGCGATCACGGTGAAGACGATGACGGCCAGGCGGACCAGCTTGCCGACGAGCGGCGGGAAGACCGGGTCGACGCGCTCGGCCCGGTGCATCGCGCGCGTCGTCGCGCGGCCCAGCCAGCCGGCGGCGAGGAAGCCCGCGATCAGCATCGCGATCGCCGCCAGCAGGTTCATCCCATAGCCGGCCAGCAAGGCGGGCAGCGTATCGAGCAGCTTGGCGAAAGTTTCGTTCACTGGAATGGGTTCCTCCGTTCTATGCCGCGCGGGCGGCGGGTGGTCGAAAGGGGGGCTTGGCGCGAACCGGCCATCGCGGCCCGGTGCGGCGCGCGCATGCCGTCGCGGCGGGCGCCGCGCAACTGCGGCCGACGCCTGCGCATCGGCGCGACGGCCGCGGATCGCCGCTTCGCGTCATGCCCGACCATACAACATCCGCTCCGGCGGCATGGCCGTGACGCGCCGATCGGGACGGCGCGGCCCCTGCAATCGCCGGGCCGGATTCAGCCGGGGTCGCCGATGCGACGCTGGGCCAGGGCGTCGGTTTCGCCGGCTTGAACCGCCGCGCGCCCGGCGTCGCCCGACAGGCGCAGGGCATAGGCGGCGATCGGCGGGCCGATCGTCTCGAACAGGGCAACGGCCGCGAGGACGATCGCCGAGACCTGGTCGGCGAGTTCGGGCACGAGCCAGCCGGTCGTCTGCACGAGGCCGATCGCGAGCCCGGCCATCGGCAGCAGCAGCAGGCCGACGGCGACCGACTGGCGGTGCGGATGCTCGAAGACGCGGCCGCAGCCGTAGACCGAGGCCGTCTTCGCCAGCGAGCGCGCGACGACGAAGGCGAGCGCGACCGGCGCGTACTGGATCACTTCGTGGATGTGCAGATTCGCACCGGCGAAGACGAACAGGATGATGAAGAAGAGGTCGGCCCCGCCGCCGAACTCCACCCGCGTCAGCCGCGAGCGCCCCTGCAGCCAGCGGCAGGCGATGCCCAGCGTGAGCGACGCGAACAGGCTCGATACCTTCAGCGCCTGCGCCAGGCCGAGCGACAGCATCACCGCGCCGACGACCAGCGCGAAGCGCAGATGCTGCTCGTCGGTGCGCGTGAGCAGGCCGACGCGCGTCACGACCCAGGCGACGGCGACGCTCACCACGATCGCGCCGACCGCCTGGTAGGCGGGCAGCAGCAGCGCGGTTCGCATCGGCACCTCCGCATCGTGCAGCGCGAACGGCAGCGCGAGCGAGAAGAGCAAGAAGGCGAAGACATTGTTCATCGCGACGAGCGCTTCGGCGGCGTCGACCGTCGGCCCCTCGGCGTGCAGCTCGTGCGCGACGTGCATCAGCACCGCGGGCGAGGACGAGACCGCGATCGCCGCCGCGAGCACCGCGACGACCGGCGGCGCGCCGATCCAGATCATCAGGCCGAGGATGATGGCGAAGGTCGCGCCGCCTTCGACCAGGCTGGTGACGAGCAGGGCCCGGTTGCGCAGCGCCTTCCAGGGGTGCAGCGTGGCGCCGAGCTGAAACAGGATCAGGCCGAGCGCGATATCGACGAGCACCTTCGCACTGTCGAGCGCCTCGCGCGACAGCAGCCCGGCGCCGCTCGGCCCGACGGCCAGGCCGAGCGCCATGAAGCCGGTGATCGTCGGCAGCCAGCGCACGCGCGCCGCGAGCAGGCCGCCGAGCGTGCCGAACGCGAGCAGCACGCCGAAGACGAGCAGCACGTTCATCGGCGGCAGGCCGTGTGGAAGGAAGTCCAGCGGGGACGACGCGACGGGGTTCATTCGCTGCCGGCACGCTCGCGCACCGCGCGCAGGAAGGCATTCATCAGCGGCTCGGGGTCGAGGCGGTCGGTGCGCCGCCAGTGGAATTCGGGGTGCCACTGGACGCCGACGACATAGAGCGATCCGGTGGCGCGGATCGCCTCGACGATGCCGTCCTCCTCGCTGCGCGCCTCGACGACGAGGTCGGCGCCGAGCCGGTCGACCGCCTGGTGGTGGATGCTGTTGACGAGCGGGCTCTCGTACTCCGCGTAGGTGCTCGCCAGCCGGCTGCCGGGTTCGAAGCGGATGCGATGCGCCAGCTCGTCGTAGAGCAGCGGATCGACGTGCGCGTGCGCCTGCGGACGCAGGGTCGGGATATCCTGGATCAGCGTGCCGCCGAACGACGCGTTGATGAGCTGCGCGCCGCGGCAGATGCCGAGCACCGGCTTGCCGGCCATCATGAAACCCTCGATCAGCTCGATCTCGTAGCGGTCGCGCACGATATCGCCGGTCCACTCGGGCCGCAGCGGTTCCTGCCCGTAGATGCTCGGGTTGACGTCGGAGCCGCCCTGCAGCACGAGCGCATCGAGCGCCTGCGCGTATTCGCGCACCGAGATCCTGCGCCGCTCGACCCCGGCGTCGTAGGACAGCGTCGGCACCGTCATCGCCAGCGCCCCGTGCGACATGATCCAGTGCGCGATCGACTGCTCCAGGTAGAGCAGCGTCTTGTTGCGAAAGCCGAGCTCGGCCGGCGGCTTGTGCATCAGCCGCGCCGACAGCCCGATGCGCAACGGGCGCACGTTCAGTCCGGGAACCGCAGTTGAACGCGCTCGCCCGATCGGTGAAACCGGACGAAGCATCGGGGGTCCATGTTCATGCTGTTCTCACGGAGATTGCAAGCGATCGGCGGCCGTTCCCGGGCTCAACGCGCCAGTCCGCGCCAGCGCCGGGCCTGCTGGCGCACGACCTCGGCGAGCAGGTGCTCGCGGTGCTGCAGCTGGCGGATCCAGGTCGCGTCGTTGCCGGTGCCGAAAATCTCGGCGCGCAGCGTCTGGATCGCGTCTTCGGCGCGCAGCTCCATTGCGTGCAGCTCGAGCTTGTCGAAGATCGCGAGCAGATCGTCGCGCAGCACGCGGTGCTCGCCGCTGTCGGGATCGACGTAGGTCGCGTCGAGCCCGAAGCGGCAGGCCTGGAACCGATTGAAGGTGTAGGGCAGGTAGTCGTCCTCGCTCAGCGCGAAGGGCCGCTCGACGCGCAGCCAGCGCGCCAGGCACTGGATGAAGCCGGCCAGCGCCGCCGCCTTTTCGACCGTCAGCGGCGTATCGAGCACGCGTACCTCGATCGTGCCGAACTCGGGCTTCGGGCGGATATCCCAGTAGAAGTCCTTCATGCTGCTGACGACGCCGGTATGCGCCATCTTTGCGAAGAAGCTCTCGAAATCCTCCCAGCGCTGCACGAACGGCGCCCGGCCCGCCATCGGGAACGCCGACACCGAATTCAGGCGCGCCGAATGAAAACCGGTGTCGCTGCCCTGCACGAACGGCGACGACGCGGCCAGCGCGATCAGGTGCGGTATGAAGCGCGACAGGCCGTGCATCAGCACCAGCGCCTGATCCGGGCCGGGGCAGCCGACATGCACGTGCTGGCCGAAAACCGTGAACTGCTTGGACAGGTAGCCGTAGAGGGCGGACAGCTCGTGAAAGCGCGGCGCGTCGTAGATTCTTCTGCGGCTCCAGTCCTGGAACGGATGCGTTCCGCCGCCGCACAGCCGGACGTCGAGCTTTTGCTCGCACTCGACGAGCTGGTCGCGGATCGCGCGCAGCTCGTCGAGCACCTGCGCGTGGCCGCTGCACACGCCGGTCGCGATCTCGAGCATGCTGCTCGTGATCTCGGGCTTGACGTCGCCCGGGATGGTGCGACCCTTCATCAGGCGCATCAGGTCGCCCGCGGCCGCGGTCAGGTCGTAGTCGTGGGTATTGACGATCTGCAGCTCGAGTTCGACGCCGAGCGTCAGCGGGCGCGAGGTGACGAACGGTTCGAGGCTCATGGCAGCTCTTTCGCGCGCAGCGTGGCGTCGGGCGGCAGTTCGCCCGCGAGCCGAAGTGCCAGCTGCACCGCGACCGGGCCCAGCAGTTCGAGCACCGCCACCGCGGTGATGACGATCGGCGTCACGTCCGCGGCGAGCGCTGGCGCGGTCGCATAGACGTCGCTCAGCATCACGAGTGTCGTCCCCGACAGCGGCATCAAGGTGACGCCGAGCGCCAGCCCCTGGCGCAGCGTCGCGCCCGCCGGGCGCGCGAGGGCGACGACGGCCAGCCCCTTGGCGAGGCCGCGCGCGACGAGCATCGCGAGCGCCGCGAGGCCGCCGGCGGCGAGCACGGCGGGCGACCACGACGCGCCGACGATGACGAACAGCATCAGCACGACGACGCCGCCGGCGGTGCCGAAGTGGCGCGGCCAGACCCACGGCCGCTCGGTCACGTTGCGCAGCAGCAGCCCGGCCAGCAGCGGCACGAGCAGCGTCGACAGGCCCGCGGCGCGCGCGGCGGCGATCGCGAGGACGACGAGGCCGAGCACCAGCAGCACCGAGCTTTCGTTGCGCAGATCGAGCCGGCGTGCGACGACCGCGACGACCGCGGCGAGCAGCGCGGCGAGCACCAGGGAGCCGAAGAACGACTGCGCGAGATGGGTCAGCGCGGCCGGCACATCGGGTGCCTTGCCGGCGTGCCACCAGGCTTCGAGCAGCGTCAGCATCAGCACGGCGAACAGCGTATTGAGCGCGGTGAGCAGGATCATGCGGTCAGTCACCTGGCCTTCGGCGCCGAGTTCCATCGCGACGCGCCCGGCGACCGCGGCCGACGACGGAACGGCGAGCGCCGCGCAGCACACCGCGGTCATGGCCGGCACCTCGAGCCAATAGAGCACCGCAAATACCGCGGCCGCGCTCAGGCTCGCCTCGGCCAGGCTGGTCCAGAACAGCGCCAGGTTGAAGCGCAGCCAGCGCAGGCGCACCCGGCTGCCGATCTCGAACAGCAGCAGGGCGAGTGCGACGTCGACCACCAGACGCGCCGTGCCGGTCAGCGGCATTGCCGGGCCCAGCCCGGCCCACGCCACGACGCAGCCGGCGGCGGTATAGCCGACCAGGCGCGGCAGGCGCGAGGTGCGCGCGATGATCTCGCCCGCCAGCGCGCCGGCGACGAGCAGCAGCGCGGCCCAGAAGACCGCGTCCGGCGCGCGCAGCCCGGCGGGCCAGGCGATGAGCGCAAGCGACTCGAAATCGAACATCCTGTCTCCTTCTTCGTCATGCATCGCGATCGGGCAGAGACGCTCCCGATCGCCAGGCGCCGCGATCGCGGCGGTCTGCCGCCTGCGTGGCGCAAGCTCATTTTGCACGCCGCGGCGCCGGGCCGCGCCCGCCACAACGCAAACGCCCCATCTCGGCGGGCGCGGCGACAATCGGGCGATGCTCGAATTCGAACTGCTCGCCACCGAAGGACTCGCCCGCCGCGGCCGCCTGAAACTCGTCCACGGCATCGTCGAGACGCCCGTCTTCATGCCGGTCGGCACCTACGGCACGGTCAAGGGCGTGCTGCCGGCGTCGCTGGAGGCGATGGGGGCGCAAATCATCCTCGGTAACACCTTCCACCTGTGGCTGCGCCCTGGCATCGAAGTGCTTACCCACTTTGGCGGCCTGCACCGGTTCGAAGGCTGGACGCGGCCGATCCTCACCGACAGCGGCGGCTTCCAGGTCTGGAGCCTCGCGAACGCCGACGGTACGGGACGCAAGATCAGCGAGGAGGGCGTCAGGTTCGCCTCGCCGGTGAACGGCGACAAGCTCTTCCTGACGCCCGAATTGAGCATGCAGATCCAGCGCGCGCTCGACAGCGACATCGTCATGCAGTTCGACGAATGCACGCCCTACCAGACCGCCGGCCGCCTGACGACCGAGGCCGAGGCGCGCGCCTCGATGGAGCTCAGCCTGCGCTGGGCGGCGCGCTGCAAGGCCGAATTCGACCGCATCGGGAATCCGAATGCGCTGTTCGGCATCGTCCAGGGCGGCATGTACGAGGGCCTGCGCGAGGAATCGGCGGCGGCGCTGTCGGCGATGGACTTCCCCGGCTATGCGATCGGCGGCGTCAGCGTCGGCGAGCCGAAGGCCGAGATGCAGCGCATCGTCGCCCACACCCCGCACCGCTTGCCGGCGGCGAAGCCGCGCTACCTGATGGGGGTCGGCACGCCCGAGGACCTGGTCGACGGCGTCGCCGCCGGCGTCGACATGTTCGACTGCGTGATGCCGACCCGCAATGCGCGCAACGGCCACCTCTTCACGCGCTTCGGCGACCTGAAGATCCGCAACGCGCGGCACCGGATGGACGAGCGGCCGATCGACGAGAGCTGCGCCTGCCCGACCTGCCGCCGCTTCAGCCGCGCCTATCTGCATCACCTCGACCGCTGCGGCGAGATGCTCGCGCCGATGCTCGCCAGCATCCACAACCTGCACTACTACCTGAACCTGATGCGCGAGCTGCGCGACGCGCTCGACGCCGGCGACTTCGGCGCGTTCGCCGCGCGCTTCAGGCAGGATCGTGCGCGCGGCGTATAGACGCCTTTACCAGAACGCCCAGTTCCCGGTCCGCACGACCCACAGGCCGAGCACGAGGTTCGTCACCGCGTGCGCGATCACCGCGACCCACAGCTTGCCGGTCTGGCGGTACAGCAGCGCGTAGGCGAGGCCGGCGACGGCGGCGGCCAGCCACAGCGTGTGGGCGAGGACGAAGATGAAGGTCGACAGCACGATCGCCTTCACGCCGACGCGGCGCGGGTCGACCGATTCGAAGACCGGGCTTTGCACCCAGCGCATGATGAACGAGCGCCAGAACAGTTCCTCCATCACCGGCACGACGAGCGAGGCGCCGACGAGGCGCACGACGACGAGCGGCCAGATGATCGCGCCGGCGGCGTCGAGCGGGACGAAGCGCGCACCGGGTTCGCCGAGCACCATCCACGGCGCGTCGAGCACGATCCACAGGCCGAAGACGGCGAGGCCGACGAAGATCGCGAGCCCGAATTCGCCGGCCGTCGGAAAGTTCTGGCGCGTCAGCTCGCCGTACTCGCGCCACCACCACAGCAGCAGCCCGCCGACGAGCAGCGTCGATGCACCGTAGATCCAGCGCAGGTCGAAGCCGATGTCCGAAGGCAGGTTGCCGCGCGCGGCGAGCAGCGCCATGAAGAGCACGAACGGGATGATCCGCAGGTAGGCCGAGCGGCTGAGCGAAGCGAACATGGCGTTGGGTTTGTTGTTTGGCGCGCAGTATCGCTGCTGCGCGCGAAACGAACGGCCGCCGCGTGCTAGCCGCGCAGGGCCTTCTTCACGCTTTCGGTGTGCTCGCCGAGCGCCGGCGCCGGTGTGCCGATGCGCCCCGGCGTCAGCGACAGCTTCGGCACGATGCCCGGAACGTCGAGCGCAAGGCCGTCGCGCAGGGTGATGCGCTCGACCATGCCGCGCGCGCGGTAGTGCGGGTCCTCGGCGATGTCCTTCGCGGTGTAGATGCGTCCGGCCGGCACCTGCGCCGCATTCAGCGCGTCGAGCACGTCGGTCACGGTGCGCGCCGCCGTCCAGCCGCCGATCGCGGCGTCGATCTCGGCGACGCGCGCGACGCGCCCGGCGTTGCCCGCGAGCTGCGGGTCGGCGCCCAGATCGTCGCGGCCGATCGCCGACATCAGGCGGCGAAAGATCGAATCGCCGTTGCCGGCGACGAGCACGTGGCCGTCGCGGCAGGCGTAGGCGTTGCTCGGCGCGATGCCGGGCAGTGCCGATCCGGCCGGCTCGCGCACGACGCCGAACGCGCTGTACTCGGGCAGCAGGCTTTCCATGCAGTTGAAGACCGCCTCGTAGAGCGCGACGTCGATCACCTGGCCGCGGCCCTTCGGTGCGTCGGCGCTGATGCTCTGGCCGCGGTGGTGCAGCGCCATCAGCACGCCGATCACGCCGTGCAGCGACGCGAGCGTATCGCCGATGCTGACGCCGACGCGCACCGGCACCCGGCCCGGCTCGGCCGTCAGGTGGCGCAAGCCCCCCATCGCCTCGGCGACGACGCCGAAGCCCGGCCGGTCGCGGTATGGCCCGCTCTGTCCGTAGCCGCTGATGCGCAGCATGACGAGGCCCGGATTGGCCGCGCTCAGGCTTTCGTACGACAGGCCCCAGCCCTCGAGCGTGCCGGGCTTGAAATTCTCGATCAGCACGTCGGCCTCATTGATCAGCGCGCGCACGATTTCGCGATCGGCCGCGTCGCGCAGGTCGAGCACGACGCTTTGCTTGCCGCGGCTCTGGACCTGCCACCACACGCTCGTGCCGTCGTGCAGCAGCCGCCACTGGCGCAGCGGGTCGCCGCCGGGCGGCTCGATCTTGATCACCTCGGCGCCGAAGTCGGCGAGCGTCTTGGCCGCGAACGGGCCGGCGATCAACTGGCCGAGCTCGACCACCTTCAGGCCGGCGAGCGGCCCGGCCGATGCGTCGTTCATTGCGCTTGCTCCAGCAGATAGTGCGCGCCGCCGTACTGGCCGAGGGCATCGACGAGGAACTGCATCAGCGGCGCGAGCGTGTCGTGCAGCACATGCGGCGGATTGGCGACGAAGACGTGGCTTCCGATCAGCCCGAAGCCACGCGCATCGGGCTGCTGCACCGTGAGCCGCGCATGCAGCCAGCCCTTCTTCGCGAGCGCATCGGCGACCGACTGCAATCGCCTGGGCATCTCCTTCGATTCGATCGTCGTCAGCTGCGGAGCCCAGACCATCACGCTGCCGTCGGCGAAGCGCGTCAGCGCCTCGCGCAGCGCGCCGACGACCTTCGCATAGTCGCTCTTCAGCTCGTAGCTCGGGTCGATCAGCACGACGCCGCGGCGCGACGGCGGCGGCAGTTCGCCCTTCAGGGCGGCGAAGCCGTCGGCTTGCGCGACCTGCGTATTCGGATGCCCGCCGAGATAGGCGGCAAGGATGCGGTGGTCGGTCGGATGCAGCTCGTACAGGCGCATCCGGTCCTGCGCGCGCAACAGCATCTGCGCGAAGGCCGGCGAGCCCGGGTATTGCGCGAGACGCACGCTCGCCGCCCGCGCGCCGCCGCCCCCATTGAAGCGGCGCACGAGTTCCACATAGTCGGCCAGCGGCGCGGGAAGATCGCGCCGCGGCCGCAGGCGGGCGATGCCCAACTCGTACTCGGCCTTCTTGCGCGCAAAGCGCCCCTCGAGCGAATAGCCGCCGGCGCCGGCATGGGTGTCGACGAACGTGAAGGGCGTGTCCTTGCGCGCCATGTAGCGCAGCACCTGCACGAGCACGGCGTGCTTGAGCACGTCGGCATGGTTGCCGGCATGAAACGCGTGGCGGTAGGCGAGCATCGGAGGCGGGTCGGGCGGCGTGGGCGAGGACGCACTGTACGGCCTGCGCCGCCGCCGGGTGGTCCATGGCAGGATAGCGCTTGACGTGCCGCAATCCGGTTATCGCCCGCCCGCGTAATCTAGGCGCAGATCGACAGCCGCAAGGCGGAACCATGACGACCCTCTTCGACCCCCTGATGGCCGGCGACATCGCGCTCGCCAACCGCATCGTGATGGCGCCGCTGACGCGCGACCGCGCCGGCCCCGGCCAGGTGCCGACGCCGCTGATGGCGCAGTACTACCGCCAGCGCGCGAGCGCCGGGCTGATCGTCGCCGAAGCGAGTCAGGTCTGTCCCGAAGGACAAGGCTATCTCGATACGCCGGGCATCTACAGCGACGAGCAAGTGGCCGGCTGGCGGCGCGTGACGGATGCGGTGCACGGCGCCGGCGGGAAGATCGTGATCCAGCTCTGGCACGTCGGCCGCATCTCGCACGTCTCGCTGCAGCCGCGCGGCGTGGCGCCGGTATCGTCGACGGCCCGGACGGCCGCCACCAAGACCTTCACGCGGGACGGCTTCGTCGACGTTTCGGTGCCGCGCGCGTTGCGCAGCGACGAACTGCCCGGCGTCGTCGAGGCCTATCGCCGCGCGGCGCGCCGCGCGATCGAGGCCGGCTTCGACGGCATCGAGGTGCATGGCGCGAACGGTTATCTGCCCGAGCAGTTCCTGCGCGACAGCGTCAACGACCGCAGCGATGCCTACGGCGGCCCGATCGCGAACCGCGCGCGCCTGCTGCTCGAGGTGATGGCCGCGATCGCCGGCGAGATCGGCGGCGGGCGCACCGCGCTGCGCCTGTCGCCGGTGACGCCGAGCAACGGCGCCGCACTCGACAGCGACCCGCAGGCGCTGTATGGGCATGTGGTCGAACAACTCGCGCCGCTTCGAATGGCCTACTTGCACGTGGTCGAGGGCCAGACCAGCGGTGCGCGCGATTTCGCGCCGTTCGACTACGCCGCGCTGCGCCGACGCTTCAAGCAGGGCAACCCGCGCGGCGCATGGATGGTCAACAACGGCTACAGCCGCGCGATGGCGAGCGATGCGGTCGCCAGCGGCGCGGCCGACCTCGTCGCCTTCGGCCGCCCCTTCATCAGCAACCCCGATCTCGTCGCGCGTCTGCGCGACGACCTGCCGCTCGCGCCGCTGAAGCGCGAAACGCTCTACGGCGGCGGCGCCGAAGGCTATACCGACTATCCGGCGGCGGGTGCGGCGGCCGCCGATGCGGCGTGACGCATGCCGCACCGGTTCGCCGGGGGATCAGCCCGTCATCACCGCCGCCATCGCCACCGCGGTCGCTTCGACATTGCCGCTACTCAGCCCGGCGACGCACATCCGTCCAGAGCGGATCAGGTAGACCGCGAACTCCTCGCGCAGCCGGTCGACCTGCGCCGCACTCAGGCCGGTATAGCTGAACATCCCGCGCTGGGTCAGGAAGTAGCCCAGATCGCGGCCCGGCAGCTTGGACGACAGCACGCCGTGCAGCGCCTTGCGCATCGCCGCGATGCGCTCGCGCATCGCGCCGACCTCGCCCTCCCACAGCGCGCGCAGCACGGGGTCGCCGAGGACGCGGGCGACGATCTGGCCGCCGAAGATCGGCGGGCTCGAGTAGTTGCGCCGCACCGTGAACTTGAGCTGGCCGAGGACGCGCTCGGCCTCGTCGGCATTCGCGCAGCACACGGATAGCGCGCCGCAGCGTTCGCCGTACAGGCTCATGCTCTTCGAGAACGAGTTCGCGATGAAGAACGACAGCCCGGCGTCGGCCAGCGCGCGCGGCGCCCAGGCGTCGGCGGCGATGCCCTCGCCGTAGCCCTGGTAGGCGAGGTCGAGGTAGGGCAGCAGTTCGCGCTCGCGCAGGAGCGGAATCAGCGCCTGCCACTGGCCGTGCGTCAGATCGACGCCGGTCGGGTTGTGGCAGCAGGCGTGCAGCAGCACGACGCTGCGCTTCGGGATCGTGCGCAGCGCATCGAGCATCGCATCGAAGCGCACCCCACCGGTCGCCGGGTCGTAGTACGGATAGGTATGCACCGCGAGGCCGGCGCCTTCGAACATCGCGCGGTGGTTGTCCCAGGTCGGGTCGCTGACCCAGACGGCGCTGTCGGGAAAGTAGCGGTGGATGAAGTCGGCGCCGACGCGCAGGCTGCCGCTCGAGCCGACCGACTGGATGGTCGCGGTGCGCCCGCCGCGCACCGCCTCGTGGTCGGCGCCGAAGAGGAGCTTTTGCACCTCGGCGCGGCAGTTGGCCGCGCCTTCGATCGGCTGATACGGCTTCGCGCCACCGGCCTCGACGATCTGGCGCTCGGCGCGGCGCACCGATTCGAGCGTCGGGATTCGGCCGGCGTCGTCGAAATAGATGCCGATCGACAGGTTGATCTTGTGCGGCCGCGGGTCCTTCTGGAAGGCGTCGTTCAGGCTCAGGATCGGGTCGCCCGCGTAGGGCTCGATATGTTCGAACATGGTGGTGTGATTCCTTCAGGCCGCGAGGGCGGCCTCGATATCCTTGCGCAGCGATTCGGGCTTGTCGGTCGGTGCGTAGCGCGCGAGCACCTTGCCGTCCCTGCCGATCAGGAATTTCGTGAAATTCCACTTGATCGCCTGGGTGCCGAGCAGTCCGGGCGCCTCGGCGGTCAGCCACTTCCACAGCGGGTGCGCGTCGTCGCCGTTCACCTTGACCTTGGCCATCATCGGAAAGTCGACGCCGTAGTTCAGCGCACAGAACGACGCGATCTCGCCGTTGCTGCCGGGGTCCTGGGCGCCGAACTGGTTGCTCGGGAAGCCGATCACGACCAGCCCGCGGTCACGATAGTCCTGCCACAGCTGCTCGAGGCCGGCGAACTGCGGCGTGAAGCCGCACTCGCTCGCGGTATTGACGACCAGCATGACCTTGCCGCGCTGGGTCGAGAGGTCGGCGCGCTCGCCGCTGATCGACAGCGCGGAGAAGTCGTAGATCGTCTTCGGTGCCGATTCGGGCATTGCGTCTCCTCGTTTCGCGCGGGCGCGCGGCATCCGATGGTATCGGGTCTCGATGGCCCGCGCGGCGTGTGGTCAGCCGCCTCGGCGCAGCGCCGCAAGCAGGGTCGCTGCGAGGATCAGCGCGCCGCCGAGCAGGGCCTGCGGCGAGAGCGTGCCGCCGCCCAAGGCGAGCGCGGAGCCGGTCGCGAAGACGATCTCGGTCAGCAGCACGACCGCCGTCACATTCGCCGGCAGCCTTGCAGCGCCGAACTGCAGCGCCAGATTGCCGAGCAGGAACAGCACGCTCAGGCCCAGCGTCCAGAGCATCCAGCCGGGCGCGGCCGCCGGAACCCATGCCACCGCGCCGCGCGACGCGAGCACCGCCGCGAGCGTGCCCGCCACCACCACGCCGCCGGCGAACATGGCCAGCGCACGGCCCGCCTCGGGCCGCGCGGCCTCGCGCCGCAGCATCACGTTGTTGAGCGCGAACGAGAAGCCGCCGATGATGCCGAGCGCGTCGGCGAGCGTGTGCGGCAGCGGCCAGCCGCCGTCGGCCGGCCAGAGCACGATCGCCGCGCCGGCGAGCGCGAGCAGCACGCGCGCCGCTGCGACGCGCGTCAGCGCTTCGTGCAGCAGCACGCGCGCGAGCAGCACCGTCCACAACGGCATCAGGTAGAACAGCAGGACGACGCGCACCACGTCGCCGATCACGATCGCCCAGTTGAAAGCGGCATTCGTCGTTCCGGAGGCGAGCACCAGCACCCAAAGCGCCGGGGTGCGCAGCACGAGCGCGAGCGCGGTCGGCCTGGCGGCGATGATGGCGAGCGCGGCAACGCTGTAGATCAGCACCGTCGCCCACAGCGGATGCAGGCCCAGCCCTTGCAGCTGGCGGAACGCCCACCACGACGTGCCCCAGACGGCGGCGTTGAAGGTCAGCGCGAGCGCGGGCCACAGCGGCGCGTGCGCCGCGCCGTGCGGCCGACGGTTCAATGCCGATCGCTGCGCGCCAGCGCAAGCAGACGTTCGACCTCGTCCCTGTGGCGCGCCAGGTTCGACCCATGCCAGCGGCGGATAAGCTCCATGATGGCGGCGACGACGATGCCGAAGGCGGTGATCGCGAGGAACGTCGACATGCCGACGCGCGTCAGGCCGGTATAGAGCGCGCCGAGGGCGAGGATGCACGCCTGCTCGTTGAAATTCTGGACCGCGATCGATCGCCCCGCGCCCATCAGGTTGTGGCCGCGATGCTGAAGCAGCGCATTCATCGGCACCACGATATAGCCGCCGATGCCGCCGAGGATGATCAGAAACGGCACCGCGGCCCAGAGGTGGTTGATGAAATTCATGCCGATCACGAGCAGGCCCATCGCGATGCCGAGCGGAATGACGGCCGTCGCGCGATCCAGCCGCATGCGCATCGATGCGATCACCGCGCCCGCCGCGGTGCCGATCGCGACCACGCCGGTGAGCGTCGACGCCTGCGTCGTCGTATAGCCGAGCGCGACCGCGGCCCAGGCCAGCACGATATAGCGCAGATTGCCGGCCACGCCCCAGAACAGCGTCGTCGTCGCGAGCGAGATCTGGCCGAGCTTGTCGCTCCACAGCCGCGCATTGCAGACCGCGAAATCGCGCACCAGCGGGACGATGCCCTTCGTGAACGGCTGCAGCGGGGCGTCGGTGCGCGGAATGTAGAGGTTGATGATCGCTGCCAGCACGTAGACGCCGACCAGCGAGGCGATCGCCGCCTGCGGCGGCGTGTTGATGCCGGTGTCGATCAGCGGCATGTCGAGGTCGAGCAACTGCGGCGCGATCACCGGGCCGACGAGCTGGCCGCCGAGCAGCACGCCGAGAATGATCGAGGCGATCGTCAGGCCCTCGATCCAGCCGTTGGCCTTGACGAGCTGCGACGGCGGCAGCAGTTCGGTCAGGATGCCGTACTTGGCCGGCGAATAGGCTGCCGCGCCGAGGCCGACGATGCCGTACGCCAGCAGCGGGTGGGCGCCGAACAGCATCGTCAGGCAGCCGACGATCTTGATGAGGTTCGAATAGAACATCACCTGGCCCTTGGGCACGGCATCGGCGAAGGCGCCGACGAAGGGCGCGAGGATGACGTAGAAGAGCGCGAACATCGGCACCAGTGCCGCGCCCTGCCAATCGGCGTTGCCCGATTCCCGGATCAGCTCGACCGCGGCGACGAACAGCGCGTTGTCGGCGAGCGAGCTGAAAAACTGCGCCGACATGATCGTGGAGAAGCCCTTCTTCATGCAATCGCGAGCGTGCGGCCGAGCGTCGTCTCCGTGGCAAAAAGGGCTTTGCGGTGCGCCGTTGCCGACGCTGTCGAGTCGGTCCGGTCGATGGCTCCTGCGCCGGGGTTTATAGCATGGGCAGCGTCGCCGGCCGCGGTGCAAGCCCCCCCCCGCGATCGGGGGTCGGCGCTGGCAGAATGGCCGCATGCCGCGACCGATACGAGCCTTCGTCCACACTGCGGCGCTGGCGCACAACCTGCAGCGCGCACGCGACGCCGCCGGCGACGCGCGCGTCTTCGCGGTCGTCAAGGCCGACGCCTACGGCCACGGCATCGAGCGCGCCTTCGCCGGGCTGCGCGGCGCCGACGGTTTCGCGCTGCTCGACATCGCCGAGGCCGAGCGCATCCGGGCGCTGGGCTGGCGCGGGCCGGTGCTGCTGCTCGAGGGCTGCTTCGAGGCGCGCGATCTCGAGGCCAGCTCGCGCCTCGCGCTGTGGCACGTGATCCATCGCGAGGAGCAGATCGACTGGCTTGCCCGCCACAAGAGCGCCGCGCCGCAGCGCGTCTTCCTCAAGCTCAACAGCGGCATGAACCGGCTCGGCTTCGCGCCCGAGGCGTTTCGCGGCGCGTGGCTGCGGCTTTCGGGGCTGGCGCAGGTCGACGACATCACGTTGATGACGCATTTCTCGGACGCCGACGGCGCGGCCGGCGTCGCCGCGCAGCGTGCCGCGTTCGATGCGGCGTGCGAGGGGCTGCCTGGGGAGCGGTCGCTGTGCAACAGCGCGGCGACGCTGCGCTTCGCCGCCGCCGATGCCGCGGTGCGCGCCGACTGGGTGCGCGCCGGCATCATGAGCTACGGCTCGTCGCCCGACCATCCGCTGCACGACAGCGCGCACTGGCGGCTCGAGCCGGCGATGTCGCTGCGCTCCGAACTGATCGCGACGCAAAGCCTCGCGCTGGGCGCGACCATCGGCTACGGCAGCACCTTCACGGCCGACGCGCCGATGCGCATCGGCGTCGTCGCCTGCGGCTACGCCGACGGCTACCCGCGCAGTGCGCCGGCCGCAACGCCGGTGCTCGTCGATGGCGTGCGCTGCCGCCTGGTCGGCCGCGTCTCGATGGATATGCTGACGGTCGACCTCGCGCCGGTGCCGGCGGCCGGCGTCGGCAGCAGCGTGACGCTGTGGGGCCGCGACGCGCAGGGCCAGGTGCTCGGCATCGACGAGGTTGCGCACGCCGCGGGAACGATCGGCTACGAGCTGATGTGCGCGCTCGCCCGGCGCGTGCCGGTGAGCGTCGATTGATCGCGCGGCGAGCGAGCGCACATCGAACCATGGCCCGCAACGCCGCAGCCGCCGACGAACTGCTCGACACGCCCGAGAACGAGCGCGCCAACGCCTGCCGCAAGCTCGTGCGCCGCCAGGCGTTGAAGGCGGCGGGCGTGTCGGCGATCCCGGTCTTCGGCGCCGACCTGTTCATCAACGCCAACCTGCTGGCGAAGACGGTCGAGAGAATCAACCTCGCCTACGGGTTGTCGCCGGCGCAGATCGCCGCGCTGCCGCCTGCCCTGCGCAGCAAGGTCGACGAGCTGATCCGCAAGACCGGCAGCTACCTGATCGGCCGCGTCGTGACGCAGGGCGCGCTCGTCGCGGCGACGCGCTCGATCGGCCTGCGCATCGGCGCGCAGCAGGCGGCCAAGGTCGCGCCGATCGTCGGCCAGGCGGCGTCGGCGGCGCTCTCGGGCTGGCTGTTCAAGCGCCTGTGCGACCGCCACATCGCCAACTGCGCCGCGCTGCGCGCCGAGCTGCCGCTGCTGCCGGCGCCGGACGCGGGCGAAGTCATCGACATCGAATGACGGCCGCGCGATGACGCTGCACCGCGCTGTCGTCGATGCGGCCGAGGTCGAGATCGCCGCGATCCGCGCCCAGGGCGCGGGCGGGCAGAATGTGAACAAGGTGTCGAGCGCGATCCATCTGCGCTTCGACATCGCCGCCTCGTCGCTGCCGGACGATGTGAAGGCGCGCCTGCTCGCGCTGCGCGACGCGCGCATCAGCGCCGACGGCGTCGTCGTCATCAAGGCACAGACGATGCGCACGCGCGAGGGCAATCGCGCCGACGCGCTGCGCCGGCTGCAGGCGCTCGTCGATCGCGTCGCGCAGGCGCCGCGCGTGCGCCGCGTGACGAAGCCGACCCAGGCATCGCGCCTGCGCCGCCTGGAGGCGAAGACGCAGCGCGGCGAGATCAAGTCGGCGCGCGCCAAGGTGCGCGCGTAGCGTTCAGAGCCGCTTGAACGAAGCGAGCAGCGCCGCCGCGACGACGAAGAGCGACCCGAACAGCCGGTTCATCGCCCGCGCCTGGCGCGGCGACTTCAGCACCGCGAGGACGCGCGACGCGAGAGCCGTATAGCCGGCCATCACGACGAGGTCGGTG
>CALMIL010000116.1 GCA_937864005.1 uncultured Burkholderiales bacterium | reverse complement strand
CCGCCGCTGCGCGAGCGGATGGAAGACATCTCGCTGCTCGCCAAGCGCTTCCTCGAAAAGCACAGCGCGATCCACGCCAAGAAGCTGCGCGGCTTCACCGACAAGGCCAAGCGCGCGCTGCTGAGCTACGCCTGGCCGGGCAATATCCGCGAGCTGCAGAATATGGTCGAGCGCGGCGTGATCCTCGCGCCGAGCGGCACTCGCGTCGAGGTCGAGCAGCTCTTCACCTCGCCGGTGCTCGGCGCGCCGCACGGCGAGTTCGGGCTCGGCCTGGACGGCAGCCTGGACGAGCATCCGTGGGAGGCCGGCAAGGAGCTGTGCGAGGCCGTCTTCAACGGCGTGATGACGCTCGCGCAGGTCGAGGCGATGCTGATCGAGACCGCGGTCGACAAGGCGCACGGCAACCTCTCCGCCGCATCGCGCATGCTGGGTCTGACGCGCCCGCAGCTCGCCTACCGGCTCAAGCAGTTGCACGAGCCGGCAGCGGGCTGAGCGCATACCGGCAATCGCGATGGGCTTGCGGCTGCCGCCTGAAGTGGCCGGCTACCTCGCAGGCCAGCATGTGATGACGCTGGCGACGACGGGAGCCGCCGGCCCCTGGGCGGCGGCAGTGTTCTATGCGATGCAGGCAGACGATCTGATCTTCCTGTCGTCGCCGCAGACGCGGCATTGCATCGATCTCGCGCACGATGCGCGTTGCGCGGCGACGATCCAGGCGCAGCCCGGGGACTGGCGCTCGATCCAGGGTGTGCAGATCGAGGGCCGGGTCGACGAACTGGACGGCGCGGCGCTGGCGGCGGGACGCGAGGCCTATGCCGAGCGCTTCCCGTTCGTGCGGCCCGCGGGTGCGCCCGCCGCGATCGTTGCGGCGCTCGCGCGCGTGCGCTGGTACCGGCTGCGCGTCGCGCGGCTCTGGTTCATCGACAACGCGCGCGGCTTCGGCGACCGCCGGCAATTCGATGCATGAGCAGTCATAGACGCGCCACGTGCAGTGGGGATCGAAGCGAGCGAACGCGTCGAGGCGCCGACCGCGTCATGCGAAGAATTCGATCGAACGGAGGCGACGCGTGAGAACCGCGCCCGGATCCACCGCCGGCGTCAGCCCGCCTTCGCGCGCTGGCGCGCGACGAGCTGCAGCATGGTCGCGAGGGTGATCGAGCTGAACGTGGCCTTGGCGGTCTGGTCGATCTCGCCGAGGACGACTTCGAGAGCGCGGTCGACGGCGGTCGGCGCGTGCGTCTCGCCGCGCGCCGAGGCGGGCGTCGCGAAATCCTCGAACAGCTGGATCACATCCATCAGCGTCAGGCGCCGCGCATTCGCCGAGAAGCGGTATCCGCCGCCGACGCCGCGCACCGATTCGACGATATCGGCGCGCACCAGCTCGGCCAGCACCTTCGCCAGGTGATGCGGCGAGATGCCGTATTTGTCGGCGATCTCGGAGGCCGGGATGTGGCGGTTCGGGTCGGCGGCAAATTCGATCACGCTGTAGAGCGCGAGCATGGTGTTGACCTGCAGCTTCATCGGTCGCGCGTGCCGTTCGCACCCGGGGCCGGCGAAAGCTCCATCTCGAGCGGGATCAGCGCGCCGGCCATCATCCCCTGGCTGCGAAAGAACGACAGGATCAGCGTGTTCTCGCGCGACAGCAGCGTGCGCAACTGGCGCACGCCGGCGCGGCGGAACTTGGCGCTCATCGCGTCGAGCAGCAAGGTGCCGATGCCGCGCTGGCGGGCCTGCGGGTCGACGTCGATGGCGAAGACCCAGCCGCAGGGCGGCGAGCCGAATTCCCAGTCGCGCAC
>CALMIL010000115.1 GCA_937864005.1 uncultured Burkholderiales bacterium | reverse complement strand
TCAGCATGTGCCAGCATGCCGGGCAAGCTTCTGGCCGATCATGCCGCTGCAGCCTGCCGCTCGAACCTGACTTGGGTCTTTGTGAGGGCGGTTGAAGCGCCCATGCCGTCGTAGTGCAGCGGGAGGGCTTTCGCGACGAGCCCGCCAAGACGCTGGCCGACATGCTTCGCAAGGTCCGCGAGGCCAGCGGGCACGGTACGGCGTCGCAGAGATCGCAGAACGTCATTGCTTGACGAACGCGAACGCCGATCCACTGCAAAGACCGACCGTATCGCCGACGCGCAACCTGCCCCCACTGCGCGCCGGCCTACTCGATCGCAGACCGGTCAATTGCAATGGAACGCGCAAACGAACCTTTGCAGCCTCACGATCGGACTCGCTCTCGATCGGACCTTGGACATTCAGGCGAACCCCGGTGGCACCGTGAAGCTGCCCAGGGCGTCCTCGATCAGCTGGGCCAGCCGCAGTGACGTTCGGTCTTCGAATGCGGGCCCGAAGAGTTGCACGCCCATGGGCATGCCGTCGACCCTGCGACCGGTCGGCACGGCAGTGGCCGGCAGGTCTGCAACAGTCGCTACTGCGGGCCACTGCAGTCCGTCAAAATAGGGGCGAGCTTGGTCATTCACCATCATGCGCCGAGCCTCGTAAGCGATCAGTGGATCAGGCGCTTCGGCCCCGCGGTGATCGTGCGGGTAGGCGACGACAGGAAAGATCGGACAGATCAGTACGTCACAGCGACCGAAGAATTCCTGCCACCGGTGGTACAGCCGCTCGCGTTGATCGACGACACTCAAGTATTCGCAGTGCCGCATCTTCAACGCGCGCGCGCGGCGGGCGAGATAGCTGGTTGGCTCGGAGACGCTGCCTGCATCGATCATTTGCTGCACCAGTTCGGGCGGCGCGCCAGCACCCAGAAGCTGCATCAACGTCGTGATGTACGTATCGTAGGCTGCGTTCCAGTCGATGTCCGGCCGTGCGCCCCTGTCGATATTCAGGCCGATGGAACGCAAGTCATCGGCCCAGGACTCGATTGCCGTGAGGCAGCTGGCATCCACTGCATAGGGGAGGTCGTCGATCCACAGCGCCACCCGAAAATCCTGCAAGCGCTCGTGCCGACTGGGCGGCATCGCAATGCGCGATGCGGGGCTCTCCCGCCGCCCAGGTGCGACGAGCACATCCATAGCAAGTTCCAGGTCGTGCGCGCTGCGTGCGAGCGGGCCGCACACGCCCATCTCGGCATTCAGGTGGAATCCCGGCAGGGGCGGGATATGCCCGGCCCCTGGCACGATGCCATGGGTTGGCTTATGGCCATAGATGCCGCAGAAGTGCGCCGGGACGCGGATCGAGCCACCGATATCGCTGCCCAGCTCCAACGGCGTGAAGCCTGCGGCTAGCGCTGCGGCGCTTCCCCCCGAGGACCCGCCCGGCGAGCGCGCAAGGTTCCAGGGATTGTTCGTTTGGCCATAGACCGGGTTGGCCGACTGCCAGTCAAATGCACCCGGCGGCAGATTGGTCTTGCCATAGACGATCGCACCTGCCGACTTGAGCCGCGCCACCGCGTCGGCGTCCTTCTGCGGCCGATGATCGGCCAGAAAGGGGAAGCCGCAGGTGGTTGGCATGCCTGCGACTTCAAAGGCGTCCTTGATGGTCATCGGGAGCCCGTGCAGCACGCCCGCCGCCGAAGGCGCAGTATTGTCTGCCGCCTTCGCGGCCGCTCGCGCACTGTCAAGATCCTTCGCGACGACGGCATTCACGCCGGGGTTGTGGCGTTCGAGTTGCGCGAGGTGCAGGTCGAGCAACTCCACGGCACCGATGCGACGACTGTGAAGTGACGCCAGCCATTGGCTGGCGGACTGGAACAACGGGGGAGAGGAGGCACTGGGCGACTGGGTGGCAGTCATCGTATTTCTCCAGAAGCTCAGCATCGGCGGCATGCCGGTGCGGGAGCGCAGAGGATCGCTCGGCTCCGATGTGGCGTCATCTAGCAAACACTAGATGAAGGCGCGCCCAGTACGGCGAACGCCTGAACTACGCCTCCGGTGCGACGACGGACCGTCGAGCGCGGCAAGGTTCGTGCGCTTGGCGGCGCAGTCTCGAGGCGCGCCTTCGGCCAGCACCGTCCACCAAAACCTCGTCCGGCGCGAACGAGGGCGGGCCCAGAGCATGTCGTGGAGCCCGAATGGCCACATGAACAGGCCGGGCATCTCGGGCGCGACGAACACGCACTCCAGATGACCCTCCACCGCTATTGGTGGCCAGGCGCAAACCGCACCCAGTGGTATGGCGAGGATCTGCAATGCCGCGACGGAGGAGAAGACGCGGTTTCATGTGCTGAATATGCGACGGCCGCTCTCGCCGGCCACGCTCCCGAACGGGCATTCAGCGGGTGCCGAATCCATCGTTTTCAGGGCCGGCGAGGTGGGCTGCGGCAGAGCAGAGCACGCGGCGCACCAGATCGGCTTGACGGTGCGCGCCTGTCTTGAGAAGCACCTGATTCAACTGGCATCTCGCGGTGCCGCTAGTGACACCGCGTTGCCGCGCGTACTGCTCCACCGTGCTGCCAGCCACCAGCGCGCTGGCGAGGCGGGCCTCGGCCCCTGTCAGATCGAAGAGAGCTTTCAAGGCTTCGACCGGGATCCGGCCGCCGGGGGCGTCTTCGTCCGTCAATGTCACGAGGACCAGTTCGTCGACCCCATCGCCTTGGCCTTCGAGCGGCTGCACGACCACGTGCATCCGAGCAGCGGCGGAGTCGAAGACTGCAAAGGCTTGAGAGTGCTCGTCCGCGGCCCGTTTCAGAGCATGGGTCAATCGCTGTTGAGTCTGTCCACTGATGGCGCGCAGCTGACGTTCGAGGTATCGCAGTTCGCCGCCTTCGCGCAATGCCATAGTCGCCTGCTGGTTGAGTCAATGCACGTGCCCATACACATCGCAAACCACCATTGCGCACGGCCAGCTGTCGAGGTGTCCGTGCAACAGCGCCGATGCCGGGCGGTTTTCGGCCATCGAGTGGGACAGAGATACTGCCTGTGCAAAATGGGGCAGCAGCCCCTCGACGCGGTCCAGCACGCGGGCTGAAAAGCTGCCCGTGTCGCCCGGCCGGCGGTGCAGCGCCAAAGTCACGTAGCGATCGTCCCCCAGCGGGATCAGCCCGCCGATGAAGTTTCCGAGGCCAATGTTCAGCAATTGCTCGTTCAGGCGTCGTCGGATTGGCTCTTCCTCGGCCGAGAACAAATCGTCATCGCTCCCCAACAGCCGGTTGCGATCCGCAGTCACGATTCGCTTCTTGTCCAGTCGGGGATTGCCGGCATCGGAAATGGTCGCTCGATACGCCTCGAGGTCGATGTACGAGTCATGGGCCATCCAGAAGACACCCGCCCGGGCGCTGCCGTCAACTCTGAGCCCTTGCAGCACGGCGGAGACGGCTCCCGTCTCCGCGCACAGGTCGTCCAGCACTTGACGCCAGCGCGCCATGGCAGTGCAGCTGCCGTAGATCCGAAGCAGAAGAGGATCAGAGGCATTGACCGTGGACTCGATCGGCCGAGTCCGCGGGTAGGGCCGACGCATGTTCATGCAATCCGAATGCCGGGGGTATCGGCGATTGACATAGGTCGCACCGCACATGTGGCGTTTGCAGAACGAAGGCCGCGCCAACGATCCCAAGAAACTGCATTCGCCGCTGCCAGCGTGCGCATGGGCAGGAAGATCCGCATGTTCTCGATGTTGGATGCTACCGCGCGCTGATTGCTCAGGGCGGACGTAAGCAGGGTTGCTGGACGGGTTGGTGCAAGTAGGAGAGCTGATTGGCAAGCTGCCTCAGCCACTCAGCGCCAGTCTCACACTGGTGTGTTTGGAGCCTCCCAGCTTGGCCAAGTCCGCTTGCTCGTCACGCGTCAGAACGATCTCTGCCGCAACTCGCACTGGCGCTCCCCACGCTGTTTCGGATCATTGGAGACGGGCGCAGAAGCAAAGCGCCTTCAAGAGCGAGACGCGAGACTAGTTGCAGTTGGCGGCGACCACGCCCTGGGTGCGCTGTGTTTCCTCGGCGCGGCCCTTGTCGTCGAGGAATTCGCGCTGACCCTGGGCGTTGATGCGCGACATGCGCTGCCCTTCCTGCAGCGCCTTGAGCTGCGCCTTGCCGCGCGAGCAGTTGTCGAGCCGGATCTGCGCGTCGCGCTGCGCATCGGCCTGCTTCTTCGCCGCCGCTTCCTCCTCGGCCTTGCTCGGCTTGGGGGCGGATGCTGCCTCGGCCGCCTTCGGCACGAGCAGCGGGGCGGATGCCGCCGAGGCGGCGGATCCGACCGCCGCGACGCGCGCCTCGCTGCCGGGCGCGGGACGCTGCAGGATGTCGGCTTCGGGCGTGCCGCTCGGCGGCGGCCGGTCGCTGTACTGCACGATGCCGGTCTTGTCGCGCCACTTCCATTGCGCGTCGGCCGGCGTGGCGGCGAACACGGCGCCAAGCGCAACGGCGAGCGCGGGCAGCCACGCGGCGTGGCGCGAAGTCTTTCGGCTCATGGCGGACTCGAAACGGGACATTGGCGCGCAGTGTATCGGCGAGCCAGAGCCTCGCGGTGACAGCGCGCTTCGCCCGTCGCGCGCCGCGATGCCAACAAAGTCACACTTGGCGAGCGGCTGGCACCCGGCGCCGAGCGTCGCGCGCACCGCGCCGACGGCCCGGCGCAGAGCACCGCGGGTCACGGGCCGGGGGTGGCCGCTTCTTATAATCCGCCTTTGCGACTGGAGCTTGTCTATGCGCCTACTCGGCAAAGCGCTCACCTTCGACGATGTGTTGCTGGTGCCGGCGTTCTCACAGGTGTTACCGCGTGACACCGATCTCTCGACCCCGCTGACGCGCAACATTCGCCTGAACCTGCCGCTCGTCTCCGCCGCGATGGACACGGTAACCGAGGCGCGGCTCGCGATCGCGCTGGCCCAGGAGGGCGGCATCGGCATCGTCCACAAGAATATGCCGGCGCGCGAACAGGCCGCCGCCGTGGCGCGCATCAAGCGCTTCGAATCGGGCGTGCTGCGCGACCCGATCACGATCACCCCCGGCGTGACGGTGCGCGAGGTGAAAGCCTTGTCGAGCCAGCACGGCATCTCGGGCTTTCCGGTGCTCGAAGGCCCGGTCGTCGTCGGCATCGTCACGAATCGCGACATGCGCTTCGAGACGCGGCTGGACGCGCCGGTGCGCGAGATCATGACGCCGCGCGAGCGGCTCGTCACGGTCGGCGAGACGGCGACACTCGAAGACGGCAAGGCGCTGATGCACCGCCACAAGCTCGAGCGCGTGCTCGTCGTCAACGCCGCCTTCGAGCTGAAGGGCGTGATGACGGTGAAGGACATCACGAAGCAGACCAACTTTCCGAATGCGGCGCGCGACGGCCACGGCAAGCTGCGCGCCGGCGCCGCGGTCGGCGTCGGGCCCGACAGCGAGGAGCGCATCGAGTTGCTCGTGAAGGCGGGTGTCGATGCGATCGTCGTCGATACCGCGCACGGCCACAGTGCGGGTGTCATCGAGCGCGTGCGCTGGGTGAAGAAGAATTTCCCCGCGGTCGACGTGATCGGCGGCAACATCGCGACCGCCGCCGCGGCGATCGCGCTCGTCGAAGCGGGGGCGGATGCGGTGAAGGTCGGCATCGGTCCGGGGTCGATCTGCACCACGCGCATCGTCACCGGCGTCGGCGTGCCGCAGATCCTCGCCATCGATCTCGTCAGCAAGGCCCTGAAGGGCAGCGGCGTGCCGCTCATCGCCGACGGTGGCGTGCGCTTCTCGGGCGACCTCGCGAAGGCGATCGCCGCCGGCGCCGACAGCGTGATGATGGGCAGCGCCTTCGCCGGCACCGAAGAGGCGCCGGGCGAGACCATCCTCTACCAGGGCCGCACCTACAAGAGCTATCGCGGCATGGGCTCGATCGGCGCGATGCAGCAGGGCTCGGCCGACCGCTACTTCCAGGACAACGGCGGCAACAACCCGGCGACGACCAAGCTCGTCCCCGAAGGAATCGAGGGCCAGGTGCCGTACAAGGGCTCGGTGCTGACGATCATCTTCCAGATGGCCGGCGGCCTGCGCGCGGCGATGCACTACTGCGGCTGCGCCAACATCGCCGAGATGCACGAGCGCGCCGAGTTCGTCGAGATCAGCTCGGCCGGCATGCGCGAGAGCCACGTCCACGACGTGCAGATCACGAAGGAAGCGCCGAACTACCGCATGGAGTAGGCGTGCGGCGATCGCCCTCATGCCGCGCCCCGGCGCACGACGCGACGCTATCGTCTTGAGCACGCCAGAGGCCGCGCATCCGCACGCCCGCAAGCGCGAGGCGGCGATGCCGTTCATCATGCTCACGGTGCTGATCGACATGGTGTCGATCGGCCTCATCGTGCCGGTCATCCCGCTGATCGTCGGCCAGTTCACCGATTCTCCGGCGGCGCAGACCTTCTGGTTCGGCGCCATCACGCTTGCCTTCGGCGTCGCCAACTTCTTCGCGTCGCCGGTGCTCGGCGCGCTGTCGGACCGCTACGGGCGCCGGCCGGTGCTGCTGATGGGCTTCTCGGGTCTGGCGGCGAGCTTCATCGTGACCGGCCTCGCGACCGCGATGTGGATGCTGATCGCGGTGCGGATCTTCAGCGGCGCGATGCAGTCGAACGTCGCGATCGCCAGCGCCTACGTCGCCGACATCACGCCGGCCGAGCAGCGCGCACGCCGCTTCGGGCTGCTCGGCGCGATGTTCGGCGTCGGCTTCACCCTCGGCCCGGCGCTGGGCGGGCTGCTCGGCGCGATCGACATCCACTGGCCCTTTTTCGTTGCCGGTGCGCTGGCGATCATCAACTGGATGTACGGGTATTTCGTGCTGCCCGAATCGCTGCCGCCGGAGCGGCGGCGCGCCTTCGAATGGCGGCGTGCGAACCCGTTCAGCGCGTTGAAGGGGCTGTCGCAACTGCAGGGCGTCGGGCCGCTCGTCGCCGTCATCGCGCTCGCGTCGCTGTCGGACTTCACGCTGCGCACGAGCTGGGTGCTGTTCACGACCTTCAAGTTCGGCTGGGGCCCGGCGCAAAACGGCGCCTCGCTCTTCACCGTCGGCGTCATGTCGGCGATCGTGCAGGGCTTCCTGCTCAAGTACCTGCTCGCCCATTTCTCGCCGCAGCGGTTGGCCGGCATCGGCCTCGTCGCCTCGGCGCTGACCTACTTCGGCTTCGCCGTCGTTCCCCAGGGCTGGATGATCTACCCGGTGATCATCGTCGGCACGCTGATCGGCGGCGGCGCGCAGGCGTCGATCCAGAGCCTGGTCTCGAACGCGGCCGACGCCCAATCGCAGGGCAGGACGATGGGATCGGTCACCGCGCTGTCGAGCATGATGGCGGTGATCGCGCCGATCATCAGCGCGCCGCTGCTTGGCGTCGTCGCGCACCGGCCGCAGGGCGACCTCTGGATCGGCCTGCCGTTCTTCTTCTGCGCGCTGCTGCAGGCGATCGGCGCGGGCATCGCGATCGCGCACTTCCGGCGGCAGCGCGCACTGCGCATGGCCGCTGCGGCCTGAACCGAGAGACAACATGCACGACAAGATCCTGATCCTCGATTTCGGCTCGCAGGTCACGCAGCTCATCGCGCGCCGCGTGCGCGAGGCGCAGGTCTACTGCGAGATCCACCCGAACGACGTGAGCGATGCGTTCGTGCGCGAATTCGCGCCGAAGGGAATCATCCTTTCCGGCAGCCATGCATCCACCTACGAGGCGCACGAGTTGCGCGCGCCGCAGGCGGTGTGGGACGCGGGCGTGCCGGTGCTCGGCATCTGCTACGGCATGTTCGCGATGGCGGTGCAGCAGGGCGGCGAGGTCGAGCCAAGCGAGCACCGCGAGTTCGGCTACGCGCAAGTGCGCGCCCGCGGGCACACGTTGCTGCTTGCGGGCATCGAAGACTTTGCGACGCCCGAGGGCCACGGCATGCTCGAGGTCTGGATGAGCCACGGCGACAAGGTCACGAAGCTGCCGCCGGGCTTCAAGCTGATGGCCTCGACGCCGTCGTGCCCGATCGCCGGCATGGCCGACGAGGCGCGCGGCTACTACGGCGTGCAGTTCCACCCCGAGGTGACGCATACCAAGCAGGGCGCGGCGCTGCTCGCGCGCTTCGTGCGCGACATCTGCGGTGCGCGCGGCGACTGGCAGATGGGCGACTATGCGAGCGAAGCCGTCGCCCGCATCCGCGAGCAGGTCGGGGCCGACGAAGTCATCCTCGGCCTGTCGGGCGGCGTCGATTCGAGCGTCGCCGCGGCGCTCATCCACCGCGCAATCGGCGAGCAGCTCACCTGCGTCTTCGTCGACCACGGGCTGCTGCGGCAGGACGAGGCGCGAATGGTGATGGACATGTTTGTCGGCAGGCTGCATGCGAAGGTCGTGCATGTCGATGCGTCGGCGCAGTTCCTCGCCGCGCTCGAAGGCATTGCCGACCCGGAAGCCAAGCGCAAGATCATCGGCCGCGAGTTCGTCGAAGTCTTCCAGCGCGAAGCAGCGAAGCTCGGCAACGCGAAGTGGCTGGCGCAGGGAACGATCTATCCCGATGTGATCGAGTCCGGCGGCGCCAAAGACTCCAAAGGCGCGAAGAAGGCAACCAGCATCAAGAGCCACCACAACGTCGGCGGCCTGCCCGAGACGCTGGGCCTGAAGCTGCTCGAGCCGCTGCGCGAGCTGTTCAAGGACGAGGTGCGCGAACTCGGCATTGCGCTCGGCCTGCCGCCCGAGATGGTCCACCGCCATCCGTTCCCCGGTCCGGGGCTCGGCGTGCGCATCCTCGGCTCGGTGAAGCGCGAGTACGCCGATCTGCTGCGGCGCGCCGATGCGATCTTCATCGAGGAACTGCGCGCGACGAAGGACGAAGCGAGCGGCAGGAGCTGGTACGAGCTCACGAGCCAGGCCTTTGCCGTCTTCCTGCCGGTCAAGAGCGTCGGCGTGATGGGCGACGGCCGCACCTACGACCATGTCGTCGCGCTGCGCGCGGTGCAGACGAGCGACTTCATGACGGCCGACTGGGCCGAGCTGCCGTATGCGCTGCTCAAGAAGGTCAGCAGCCGCATCATCAACGAGGTGCGCGGTATCAACCGCGTCGTCTACGACGTGAGCAGCAAGCCGCCGGCGACGATCGAGTGGGAATGATTCGGCGTCTTTCAGCGTCTATCGGGGTCTATCGAAAATAGCTGCTAAGTGCTTGTCCCGTATAGAGAACGTCTGTCGAGATCTATCGACATCTATCGGGGGCATGCCTTCCAGTATGACGGTAAATCTGACGGTAAAAATCTGGCACTGACACCATCCGAATTTTTTACCGTCAGCACTTTCTGGTCATTGACGGTAAAAAAATAGGCTGAAAACCAATGCGGAACAACAACTTAGCGCAGTTGTAGCGGCCAAATTATCGTGACGGTAAAATTCCTCCGAGAGGAGGGACCGCCGATGCTTTCCGATGGCACGCTCAGGGGCATCAAGCCCCAGGCCACCACCTACAAGATCGCCGACCGGGACGGGATGTACGTGACCGTCTCCCCCAGGGGCACGATCACTTTTCGTCTCGACTACCGGCTCAACGGCCGGCGCGAAACGCTCACGATCGGCCGCTACGGGTCGAAGGACGGGATCTCGCTTCTGATGGCGCGCGAGCGCTGCACGGAAGCGCGCAAGGCGATCGCCGAAGGCCGATCTCCATCCCATGAGAAGCAGCGTGAGAAGCGCCGGATGTCCGAGGCCAAGACCTTCGACGAGTTCACCAAACGCTGGCTGGAAGAAGCCAGGATGGCCGAGAGCACCAAGTCGATGCGCAAGAGCATCATCGACCGCGACATCATGCCGGTGTTCCGCAACCGGCTGATGGCCGAGATCGGCCCGGAGGACCTGCGCAACCTGTGCGCCAAGGTCAAGGCGCGCGGCGCACCGGCGACCGCCGTGCACGTGCGCGACATCGTCAAGCAGGTGTTCGGTTTCGCGGCGCTGCATGGCGACAAGGCGCCGAATCCGGCGGACGAAGTCGGCCCTTCATCGATCGCCACCTTCGTGGCCAAGGACCGCGCGCTGTCGCCGTCCGAGATCCGCGTCATGCACCGGGTGCTGGACGCCACCGCGACCCTGCCGACTATCCGCCTGGCGCTGCGCCTGATCCTGCTGACGCTCGTGCGCAAGAGCGAGCTGATCGAGGCCACCTGGGACGAGGTCGACTTCGAGAGCGCGGTCTGGACGATTCCGAAGAGCCGCATGAAGGCCGGCAAGCCCCACAACGTCTACCTGTCACAGCAGGCGCTCGACATCATGGTGGCGCTGCGCACTTGTGCGAGCGGCTCCAAGTTCCTGCTGCCCTCTCGTTACGACGCCGATCGCTGCATGTCGAAGGCCACCTTGAACCGGGTCACCCAGACCGTCGCGGAGCGAGCCAAGGAAGCGAAGCTCCCGCTTGAGCCCTTCACGGTGCACGACCTGCGCCGCACTGGCTCGACCATCCTGAACGAGCTCGGCTTCAACAGCGACTGGATCGAGAAGTGCTTGGCCCACGAAGATGGGCGCTCATCGCGTGGCGTCTACAACAAGGCGGAATACGCAGAGCAGCGGCGTCACATGCTGCAGGAGTGGGCGGACATGATCGATGCCTGGGTGGCGGGGAAGACGCACACGCCGACGCTGCTGCCGCCGACGATGAAGGTGGCGACGACGGCAGCGCCGATTTGAGGGCAGGAGTTGGACGCGGTCCACAAGCCTGATGCGCCGCTTTCCGTCGGCGTGGATGGATGCCGTGCAGGATGGATCGCAGTCGCCGACTTGGGCGGCGGGCTGACATATCGCTTGCACGCGAGCTTCGCAGAGCTCCTCGCTTCGTGGAGTACAGCCCAGAGGATCCTGGTCGACATTCCGATCGGTCTACCTTGGCGAGATTGTCCGTCGCGTCCCTGCGATCGGCAGGCCCGTGCATTGCTTGGGCCGCGAGCCTCGAGCGTGTTCTCGCCACCCTCGCGTCGCGCGTCGAGGGCCGCGAACATTGAACAGGCTCGTGCGTGGAACCTCGATGAAGTTGGTCGCAGCCTATCCGCTCAGGCCTGGGGAATCTGCAAGAAGATCGTGGAGGTCGATCGCGTACTGCTCGAAGACACGAGCGCGAACCGGAAGGTCTTTGAGGTCCATCCGGATGTCTGCTTCTGGGGGCTGAACGGCGGCAAGCCGATGCGGCATCGGAAGAGCAAACCGGAGGGCGTCAGTGAGCGCCTTGCCACGCTCTCGGTTCGGCTGCCCGAGGCGAACCACCTTTTGCAAAGAGTTCTTCGCGAGACGCGTCGTCATGGTTGGCGACAATTACCTTGGCCGGTCGACGACAACTATCTTGGCCGGTCGAGGCTGACGCCGGGTAGGTCCGG
>CALMIL010000114.1 GCA_937864005.1 uncultured Burkholderiales bacterium | reverse complement strand
CCGCGCTCGACGCGCCAGGCGGCGTTGCTCCTCCTCGCGGGCACGAGCCCGCAGCGTCGTCGCGCCTTGCCTGGCACGCCGATCACGGCACCGGCGAGCGCGTTCAACTGCCGTTTCCAGGTTGATTTCGGGCAAAGTTCGTGCAGCAACGGATGTTTGCGCCTCGACCGCGATCTCGCAGCAGGGGCCACGCGGCAAATGCGTCCGGCCGGCACGAGAAGCGCGCCGCCGTCCAGGCGGAAGCGGCCGGCGTCAGCCCTGGCCCATGGACTTGTCGCCGAGGCCCTTGGGCAGCGGGAAGTGGACCGTCTCCTTGATGCCTTCGAGCTTGCGCACCGACAGGGCGCCGAGCTTGCGCAGACGCGCGATCACCTGCTCGACGAGGATATCGGGCGCCGAGGCGCCCGCCGTCAGGCCGATGCGGCGCCGCCCCTCGAACCAGGCGCGCTGCAGATCCTCGGGACGGTCGACCATGTAGGCGGGCGTTCCGAGGCGCTGCGCGACTTCGCGCAGCCGGTTGCTGTTCGAGCTTGTCGGGCTGCCGACGACGATGACGACGTCGACCTGCGGGGCGAGCAGCTTGACCGCATCCTGGCGATTCTGTGTCGCGTAGCAGATATCCTGCTGCTTGGGCTGGCGCACGTTCGGAAAGCGCTGCTTGACGGCGGCGAGAATCCCGGCCGCATCGTCGACCGACAAGGTCGTCTGCGTGACAACGGCGAGCCGGTCCGGACGGGTGACTGCGACGCCCGCCACGTCGTCCACGGTCTCGACCAGAAAGATGCCGTCTGCAAGCTGCCCCATCGTGCCCTCGACCTCGGGATGCCCCTTGTGGCCGATCATGATGAATTCGTAGCCTTCCTTGTGCAGCTTGGCGACCTCGACATGCACCTTGGAGACGAGCGGGCAGGTCGCATCGAAGACCGAGAAACCCCGCTCGGCCGCCTCGCGGCGCACCGCCTGGCTCACCCCGTGCGCCGAGAAGACGAGTGTCGCGCCGGGCGGCACGTCGGCCAGATCCTCGATGAAGATCGCACCCTTGGCCTTCAGGTCCTCGACGACATAGGTGTTGTGCACGATCTCGTGGCGGACGTAGATCGGCGCGCCGAATTTCTTCAGCGCGCGCTCGACGATCTCGATCGCGCGATCGACGCCGGCGCAAAAGCCGCGCGGCTCGGCAAGCAGCACGTCGGCGCCGCCGCCGCTGGCCGCGGCGTCCGTTGCGCCGTCACCGGCTTCGCCGCGCGCGGCGGCATTCGTCTGGATCATCACAGTACCCCGATCACCTGCACCTCGAAGGTCAGCGGCAAGCCCGCGAGCGGGTGGTTGAAATCGAACAGCAGCCAGTCGTCGCCGACCTCGCGCACGACGCCGCCATAGGTCGCCCTGCCGTCGGGGGTCGGGAATTCGACCGCGTCGCCGACCTGGTGCGCCGTCTCGCCGCCGCCCGGTTCGCCGAGCAGCGAGCGCTTCACACGCTGCAGCAGATCGGGGTTGCGCGCCCCGAATGCCTCGCCGGCGGGCAGCTCGAAACGCGCGCGCGCGCCCTCGGCCAGCCCCAGCAGGCGCGCTTCCAGCGCGGGCGCGAGCTCGCCGCTGCCCAGCGTCAGCGTCGCCGGACCCTCGGCGAAGGTATTCACGACATCGGCGCCGCCCGTCTGCGCGAGCCGGTAGTGCAGGGTCAGAAACGACCCCGGTTGAATGACATTCAAGGCGCGTGCCCGACGCGATGCGGGCCTTCGATAGACTGCGGGCATTTTAGGCGCTGTCCGGGCGCCCTCCGGGCACGGTGCACCGCGACCATGACGATCAAGGATCTCCCTGCCGCACTGCGTCCGCGCGAGAAGCTGCTCGCGCACGGCGCGGGCGCGCTGGACGACACCGAGTTGCTGGCACTCCTGCTGCGCACCGGGATCAAGGGCGTCGGCGTGTTGCAGCTCGCCGAGCGCACGCTCACCGCATTCGGCGGCATGGGCGGCCTGCTCAACGCGAGCGCGACGGACCTGAAGCGCATCAAGGGCCTCGGGCCGGCCAAGCGTGCCGAACTCGCCGCGGTGCTCGAAATCGCGCGCCGATCGATGGCCCAGCAGTTGCGCACGCAGCCGGTATTCGATACGCCGGGGCGCGTGAAGGACTATCTGCGGCTGCGGCTCGGCGCCCATCGTCACGAGGTCTTCGCCGTCCTCTTTCTCGATGCACAGCATCAACTGCTGCTGATGGAGGAGATGTTTCGCGGCACGCTGACGCAGACCAGCGTCTATCCGCGCGAGGTCGTCAAGCGCGCCCTGGAGACGAATGCCGCGGCCGTCGTCTTCGCCCACAACCACCCCTCGGGCGCGGCCGAGCCGTCGCGCGCCGACGAATTTCTGACCCAGACGCTCAAGAGCGCGCTCGCGCTCGTCGATGTGCGCGTCCTCGACCATCTGGTCGTCGGCCGCACCGACGTGGCTTCGTTTGCCGAGCGGGGCCTGCTGTGAAGCGCAAGCCACCCGCCGCGGCGCGCGCCGCCGCCGACCGCGCGCAGGGGCTGGCCGGTCTGGGTGCGCTGCGCGCCGAGCTGACGCGCCGCGCACGCGAGCAGGCCCGGGATGAAGCACGCGCCCGCGCCGCGCTCGACCGCGAGCGCGAAGCACACTCGCTCTTCGCGCGCAGCGTGGGCGAAGTCACCCCGCTTGCCAACCCCGCGCGCGCCGAGTCGCGCAACCTGCCGCCGCAGCCCGAACCGCGCCAGCGCCAGCGCGACGAGGCGGCCGCGCTGCGCGCGACGCTGTCCGACGAGTTCGACGTCGACACGCTGCTCGAGACCGATGCCGCGCTGTCGTTTCGCCGCCCCGGCGTCGGCCCCGACGTGGTGCGCAAGCTGCGCCGCGGCGGCTGGGTGATCCAGGCCCAGATCGACCTGCACGGACTGCGCCGCGACGAGGCGCGCGAGCAGCTCGCCGACTTCCTGCGCGAGGCGGTGCGCCACGGGCTGCGCTGCGTGCGCGTGGTGCACGGCAAGGGCCACGGCTCGCCCGGACGCGAGCCGGTGCTCAAGCAGCGCGTGCACGGCTGGCTCGCGCAGAAATCCTGCGTCATTGCCTACACGCAGGCGCGCGCCGCCGAAGGCGGCAGTGGCGCTCTCGTCGTCCTGCTCGAGCCGACTTCGGCGCCGCGCCGGACGACGCTCTGACGCGGCCCGACGATTCAGGGCACGAGCCGGGCGGCGATCGCATTCACCGCGAGCGCGGCGGGCGAGCCGGGATAGATGTCGAGCAGCAGCTCGCGCTTTTGCACCGCGTCGCGCACCGTCTTGTCGGCCGGCACGGCGCCGATCAGATCGAGCGTCACCGGCCGCTTCGCGTCGGGGTTGACGAAGCGATCGACGACGCGCTGCAACTGCGCGCGCACCGTGCGCGCTTCGCCGATCTGGCTGACCTGGTTGACGATCAGGCGGATGGCCCCGCGCTGCTGCTGCGAAGACAGCACCTTGACCGTCGCATAGGCGTCGGTCAGCGAGGTCGGCTCGGAGGTGACGACGAGCGCGACCTCGTCGGCGAGCGAGACGGCAAAGAGCACGACGTCGGAGATCCCGGCGCCGGTATCGAGCAGGATGCGGTCGAAGCGCGGGGCGACGGTCCGGATCACGCCGAGCAGCTGGTCGCGCACCTCGGGCGTGAGGCGCGAATACTCGACCATGCCGGAGCCGGCGAGCAGCACCGAAAAGCCCCCCGGCGCCGGAACGATCGCATCTTCGAGTGCCGCCTTGCCGGTGAAGACGTCGTGCAGCGTAATCCTGGGCACCAGATTGAGCACGACGTCGAGGTTGGCGAGACCGAGGTCGGCGTCGAGCACGAGCACGCGCTCGCCGCGCCGCGTGAGCGCCGCCGCGAGGTTGGCCGACAGGAAGGTCTTGCCGACGCCGCCCTTGCCGCTCGTCACGGCGAGGATGCTCGCGCGCGTCGCGCCGGCGGGCGCCGCGGGTTCGGCGGGCGAAGGGGTCGCGTCGGCTGGCTTCATTCGGGATCTTCGTCGAACTGGGTGAGGCTGAACAGCAGGCTCTTCTCCGCGGCGCTCACCTGCGACTGCAGCGGCTCCTCGATGCAGGCGCGATTGCGCCCTTCCTGCTTGGCGCGAAAAAGCTGCTGGTCGGCGCGCTCGAGCCACAGCGCGGCCGTCGAGCGCACCCACTGCGGCGCGAACGCCCCGCCCAGGCTGATCGTCACCGCAACCTTCGCGCCGCCGTCGATCGCGACCGGCTCGCGCTCGATGCGGTGGCGGATGCGCTCGGCGACCGCCAGGCCGAAGGCCGGCGCGCAATTGGGCAGGATGATCGCGAACTCCTCGCCGCCGTGGCGCGCGACGGTATCCATCGGCCGCACGCACTCCTGCAGGCGCTGGGCGACGGCCTTCAGCACCTCGTCGCCGGCGGCATGGCCGTGGCTATCGTTGACGCGCTTGAAGTGGTCGATATCGGCCATCAGCACGAGCGCCGGCTCGCCGGCACGGGCGACGCGGTCGATCTCGCGGTCGAGGGCGATCCCGAACTGGCGCCGGTTCACGAGGCCGGTCAGGGGATCGCGGCTGGAGAGATCGCACAGGCCGTCGATCACCGCCTGCGGCCAGGCCGGATCGTCGCGCGCCGGAAGGACGCAGCCCGCCTGCTGCAGCAGCTGCAGCGCGGCGTCGAGCCGCAGCGGCGGCGGCTCGACCGGTTCGGGCAACGGGCGTGGATTCGGTTCGCTGGGCACGAGGGCGTGAAGCGGCGCGGGGCGGACGCGAGATCCCCGAGGGCCGGCACGCGGCGCGGCTCGATGCTCGCAGGCGGGCAGTCTAGCAGCGCGGCCGGGCCGCGGCGGAGCGGAACTGGCCCGCTTTTGCCGCGCTGATGCGCCCATGCCCGGGCTCAAGAATGCCGCAACATCGGCCGATATCCACGCAACCCAGCGTCACGTCCGCACCCTTCCGACCCGCAACCCGCCGCCGTCACCGCAGCATGAGCGCCGTCCTCCCCGCGATCGATGACTTCGCCGCCGCCAGCGCCCATGCGCCGCTGGTGCGTGCAGCGCCCTGCGGGTCGGAGTTCAACTTCGGCGCCGGCGACTTCGAACGCGTGCGCCGCCTGATCTATCAGCGCGCCGGAATCAGCCTGGGCGCCGGCAAGCAGGCGATGGTTTACAGCCGCCTGTCGCGCCGGCTGCGCGCGACCGCGCATGCCTCGTTCGGCGACTATCTGCAGTGGCTCGAGCACGGCGGCGCCGGCCCCGAGTGGCAGGAATTCGTCAACTGCCTGACGACGAACCTGACCTCGTTCTTCCGCGAGGAACATCACTTCGACGCGCTCGGCGCCGAACTGCGCAAGCGCGCGGGCGCGCCGACGCGGATCTGGTGCAATGCCGCCTCGACCGGCGAGGAGCCCTACTCGATCGCCATCACCGTCGCCGAGACCTGCGCCGACGTGCAGGATGCGCAGCGCGTGCGGATCGTCGCCAGCGATATCGATACGCGGGTGCTCGCGAGCGCAGCGCGCGGCGTCTATCCGCTCGAGACGCGCGGCCTGTCGCGCGAGCGCATGCATGCCCATTTCCTGCGCGGCAAGGGGCTCAACGCCGGCCTGGTGCGCGTCAAGCCCGTGCTCTCGAAGCTGATCGAATTCCGCCAGCACAACCTGATGGCCGAGGACTGGTCGCTCGGCGAGCCGTTCGACATCGTCTTCTGCCGCAACGTGATGATCTATTTCGACGCCGCGACGCAGCGCCGGGTGCTCGAGCGCATGCACCGCGCGATGAAGCCGGGCGCCCTGCTCTTCGCCGGGCACGCCGAGAGCCTCGCCAACGCGGCCGACCTCTTTCGCCTGCACGGCAAGACGATCTACGAGCGCGTCTGAGCGGTGGTCCGCACGGCCCGCGCGCTGGTCCGCCCTCGCCCCGTGATGCCCGCCGTCGCCGCGCCGCCCGACTCGCGCCTGCAGACACTTCGCGCCTGCGCGCGCGGCCCCGGCGTCGCCTCGTTCTTCTATTTCGACGCCCGCTTCGAGCGCGACGCGGTCAAGCTGATGCCGGGCGAATACTTCGCCCACGACGACGCCGTGCTGCTGTCGACGACGCTCGGTTCGTGCGTCGCCGCCTGCCTGTGGGACCGCGAGAAGCGCGTCGGCGGCATGAACCACTTCATGCTGCCCGAAGGCGGCGACGCGGGAGCGCTCGCCGCGAGCGGGCGCTACGGCTCGTACGCGATGGAGCTGCTGATCAATGCGTTGATGAAGCGCGGCGCGACGCGCGCGACGCTCGAGGCGAAGGTCTTCGGCGGCGCGCAGCTGATCAGCGGCATGAGCTCGCTCGCCATCGGCGAAGCCAATACCGCTTTCGTGCTCGACTATCTGAAGACCGAGCGCATCCCGGTCGTCGCGCGCGACGTGCTGGGCAGCGTCGCACGCAAGATCTGCTTTCTTCCCGCGAGCGGCAAGGCGATGGTCAAGCGCCTGGCCCGCACGCCGCAGGACGCGATCTTCGTGCGCGAACGCAGCGAGGCCCGGCACCAGCTGCTGCCCGCCGCACCGGGCGGCACGGTGGACCTGTTCTGATGGCGCCGATCCGCGTCGTCGTGGTCGACGATTCGGCGCTCGTTCGCGGCCTGCTCGCCGAGATCATCAATCGCGAACCCGACATGACGTGCATCGGCACGGCAAGCGACGCGCTCGCCGCGCGCGAGATGATCCGCGCACTCGACCCCGACGTGATCACCCTCGATGTCGAGATGCCGCGCATGGACGGCCTCGCCTTTCTGGAACGCCTGATGCGGCTGCGCCCGATGCCGGTCGTCATGGTCTCGACCCTCACCGAGCGCGGCGCGCAGGCGACGCTGCGCGCGCTCGAACTCGGCGCGGTCGACTTCGTCGCCAAGCCGCGGATCGGCGCCGCCGGCGGGCTGCGCGGCCTGGCCTGCGAGCTGACCGCCAAGCTGCGCGTCGCCTCGTGCGCCTCTTTCGCCTCGCTGCGCCGTGCCGCGCGCCCGGCGCCGATCGATCCGGCGACGCCGGTGTCGCTTCGCGACACGGGCCCGAACGATCGCGTCGTCTTCATCGGCGCCTCGACCGGCGGCACCGAGGCGACGCGCGCGATCCTGATGCGGCTGCCGGCCGATGCGCCGCCGATCCTGATCACGCAGCACATGCCGCCCGGCTTCACGCGCAGCTATGCCGAGCGGCTCGACCGCCAGTGCCGCATCCGCGTCAGCGAGGCGCGCGACGGCGAGCCGCTGCGCCGCGGCCATGCGCTCGTCGCCCCCGGCGGCCGCCAGCTCAGCGTCGAGCACTCGGCGAGCGGCTTGCGGGCGCGCGTCGTCGACGGCGAACCGGTCAACCGCCACCAGCCTTCGGTCGAGGTCTTGTTCGACTCGGCGGCCCGCAGCGTCGGCGCGGCCGCGATCGGCATCATGTTGAGCGGCATGGGCGCCGACGGCGCGGCGGCGATGAAGGCGATGCGCAACGCCGGCGCCTGGAACCTCGCGCAGGACGAGGCGAGCTGCGTCGTCTTCGGCATGCCGCGCGAGGCAATCGCCGCCGGCGCGGTGCACGAGGTGCTGCCGCTGGACGCGATCGCCGGCCGGCTGATCGAGCGGATAGCGGCGGCACTCCCCGCGCCGCTCGCCAGCGCCTGAGGCGGCGTTCAACGGCCGGCCGACGGCAGGAAGATCGCCTGCAGATCGCTCAGGAAGTCGAGCCCGCGCGCAGTCGGCCGCACGCGCTGCAGATCGCGCTCGACCAGCCCGCGCCGCTCGGCCTCGTCCAGCCCGGTTCGGACCGCCGAAAGCGGCAGCCCGGTGCGTTCGCCAAAGCTCGCGAGCGTGAAGCCGTCCGTCAGGCGCAGCGCGTTGAGCATGAATTCGAATGCGAGGCTTTCGCGCGTGACCTCGTGGTCCTGCGCGATCGCGTCGCCCGCCAGCGCACGCGCCATATAGCGCGCCGGATCCCGATAGCGCACCTGGCGCTGCACGCGATGCGCGAACGAGAGCTTGCTGTGGGCGCCGGCGCCGATGCCGAGGTAGTCGCCGAACTGCCAGTAGTTGAGGTTGTGCGCGCAGCGATGCCCGGGCCGCGCGAAGGCCGAGACTTCGTAGCGCCCGAGCCCGTGCGCGGCGGTGAGCGCGACGATCCGGTCGAGCATGTCGGCGGCCGCATCGTCGTCGGGCAGCGCCGGCGGGTGGCTGGCAAAGAGGGTGTTGGGCTCGATCGTCAGGTGATAGACCGACAGGTGCGGCGGCTCGAAGGCGAGCGCCGCGCGCAGATCGGCATCCAGCCCGTCGAGCGTCTGACCCGGCAGCGCATACATCAAGTCGATGTTGAAGGTGTCGAACGCGGCCTTCGCTTCCTCGACCGCGGCGCGCGCCTGCCGCGCGTCGTGCACGCGGCCGATCGCCTCGAGCCTCGCATCGTCGAAGCTTTGCACGCCGATCGACAGCCGCGTCACGCCGGCCGCGCGATAGCCGCGAAAGCGATCGCGCTCGAAGCTGCCCGGGTTCGCCTCGAGCGTCACTTCGCAGCCGGGTTCGAGCGGCAGCCGCGCGCGCACGTCGGCGAGCAGCCGGTCGACCGCTTCGGGCGTGAACAGGCTGGGCGTCCCGCCACCGATGAAGACGCTGTACAGGCGCCGGCCCCAGACGAAGGGCAGCGCCGCCTCGAGGTCGCAGCGCAAGGCGTCGAGATAGCGGTCGAACGGCGGCGCGCTGCCGGCGGCGTGCGAATTGAAGTCGCAGTACGGGCACTTGCGCAGGCACCACGGCAGGTGGACGTAGAGCGCGAGCGGCGGCAGCGCGTGCAGGTTCAGCGTGCCGGGACGCTGATAGTCGGCGAGGCGCTCGGCGGTGGAGCGCGGCGCATCCTGCGCGCCAGGCGGCAGCTCAGCCAAGCTGCCACGCCTCGCGCATCGCCGCAAGCATCGCCCCGGCCGCGAGCGCGCGATGGCTGTGCGCATTCTTCGTCGCGGCGTCGAGTTCGGCGACGCTGCGACCGAGCGCGCGGATATGGATCAGCGGGTCGTAGCCGAAGCCGCCGCCGCCACGCGGCGCGGCGAGCACCTCGCCCTCCCAGCGGCCGGCAGTGACGAGCGG
>CALMIL010000113.1 GCA_937864005.1 uncultured Burkholderiales bacterium | reverse complement strand
ACCATCACCCAGGACACCTCGACGCTCGAGAACCCGGCGATCCTGGATCAGTTGGCGGAGTCCAACTGATCCCGAGGTAAAGCCTCGGCGCCGGGTTCCGGCGCAGGCTGACTTGCGCGCCAGCGCAAGTCAAGGCGCGCAGCGCCGGCCGAAGCCACAACCCGGCGATCCTGGATCAGTTGGCGGAGTCCAACTGATTCCGAGGCAAAGCCTCGGCGCCGGGACGGCGCGGGCGGTCGCTCGCGCCGGGAACGTAGTGCTCGAAGGCGGGCTCAGCTCACCATGTAAGCGGCCGAGCCCATGCTGAGCAACCGGCCTTCGGCGTCGAGGAACTCCATGCGCGTGGACGCGACCCGGCTTCCGAGCCGCATGACCTCGGCCCGCGCGCTGAAACGCTGGCCGAGCCCCGGGCGCAGATAGTCGACGCGCAGATCGATCGTTCCGAGCTTGCCGAAGCGCGCCATGCGCGCGTCGATCGACTCGCTCATGTGACGCGCGCCGATCGCGGCCATCACGGCGATGCCGCCCATCGCGTCGAGCGACGCGCTGATCACGCCGCCGTGCAGGCGGCGATGCGTGAAGTGGCCGATCAATTCGGGCCGCATCTCGATGGCGGCCGCGACGCGCGCCGGCGCGATCTCGGTCAGGTGCAGGCCGAGCGTGCGGTTGAAGACGATCAGCTCCTCGAACAAGGTCGTGAGCCGGGCGACGAACTCGGGCTCGAAACTGACGTCAGGTGCGATGGTTCGGTTCATGGGGTTCGAAGCGCGCCGCTGCGAAGTGTGGCAGACCGGGGATTGTCGGCTGCCGCCGGACGGCACGCGATCGGCGTCGGGGCCGAATTCTTGCAAGGCGTCCGGCCTGCGTAGACTCCGCTACATCCGTCCCCCTGGAGCATCGGCATGCCAGACGCATTCATCTTCGACGCCGTGCGCACGCCGCGCGGCAAGGGCAAGGCCGACGGCAGCCTGCACGAGGTCAAGCCGATCGATCTGCTCTGCGGGCTGCTCGTCAAGCTGCAGCGGCGCCACGACTTCGATCCAGCGGCGCTCGACGATGTCGTGATGGGCGTCGTCTCGCCGGTCGGCGAGCAAGGCTCGGTGATCGCCAAAACCGCCGCGCTGAAGGCCGGCTGGGATTTCACGGTGAGCGGCGTGCAGGTCAACCGCTTCTGCGCCTCGGGGTTGGAGGCGGTGAACCTCGCCGCACAGAAGGTCGCGAGCGGCTGGGAGGACCTCGTCATCGCGGGCGGCGTCGAGAGCATGTCGCGCGTGCCGATCGGCTCGGACGGCGGCGCCTGGGCGCAGGACCCGGAAACGAATGCGCGCACCGGCTTCGTACCGCAGGGCATCGGCGCCGACCTGATCGCGACGCTCGCCGGCTTTCGGCGCGAGGACGTCGACGCCTACGCGCTCGCATCGCAGCAGCGCGCCAGCGCGGCGCAGGCCGAAGGCCGCTTCGACAAGTCGGTGCTCGCGGTCGAGGATGCGATCGGCTTGGCCGTTCTCGAGCGCGACGAGTTCATCAAGCCGCGCACGACGCTCGAGGGCCTGGCATCGCTCACGCTCGCATTTGCCGAACTGGGTGCGATGGGGTTCGATGCGGTGGCGCTGCAGCGCTATCCAGAGGTGGAGCGCATCGAACACGTGCATACCGCCGGCAACTCGTCGGGCATCGTTGACGGCGCGGCGGCCGTACTCGTCGGCAGCGCCGGCATGGGCAGATCGCTCGGCCTTGCGCCGCGTGCGCGCATCGTCGCGACGGCGCTGTCGGGCGCGGACCCGACGATCATGCTCACCGGCCCGATGCCGGCGACGCGCAAGGCGCTCGCGAAGGCGGGGCTGACGGCGGGCGATATCGACCTCTTCGAGGTCAACGAGGCTTTCGCCGCGGTGCCGATGCGTTTCATGCGCGAGATGGGCGTGCCGCACGAGAAGGTCAACGTCAACGGCGGCGCGATCGCGATGGGCCATCCGCTCGGCGCGACCGGTGCGATGCTCGTCGGCACGCTGCTCGACGAACTCGAACGGCGCGATCTGCGGCGTGGCCTCGTCACGCTGTGCGTCGGCGGCGGCATGGGTATCGCAACCATCATCGAGCGGGTCTGAGAGGGTGTTTCCCAAATGAATGCACCCACGTTGCCCCTCGCAATGGGCGCATACGGCGTTGCGCCGCTTGCCCAGGCGGCGAGCCTGGGCTGCGCGCCGCGCCTTGTCTGCGCCCATTGCGAGGGGCAACCCGAAGGGCCGGGGTATCCGAGGGCGCTGGCGGGTGTTGCGCCGCTTGCTCGCGCCACGCGGCCCGAGCCGCACGACGCGCCTGCGCCAGCGCCCTCGGCTGCCCCGGCGCGGGCGCATTGATTTGGTAAACACCCTCTGAAGGCCATGAACTCCATCCGATACGAACTCGACGACGCCGGGATCGCGACGCTGACCTTCGATCAGCCCGGCTCGCCGGTCAATACGATGACGCCGCAGTGGCGGCACGACCTCGCCGCCGCCGTCGAGCGGCTGCTCGCCGACAGGGAGCGCATCAAGGGGGTGCTGCTTGCTTCGGCGAAGTCGACCTTCTTCGCCGGCGTCGACCTGAAGAGCGTGCTGGGGCTGACGGCCGCCGATGCGCGCCAGGGTTTCGCCGAGATCGAGGCCATGAAGCGCGATTTCCGCCGCATCGAGACGATGGGCCGCCCGGTCGCGACGCTGCTCGCCGGCGCCGCGCTCGGCGGCGGCTGGGAAGTCGCGCTGATCGGCCATGCGCGCTTCGCGCTCGACGATCCGAAGATCAAATTCGGCACGCCCGAAGTGACGCTCGGCCTCATCCCCGGCGCGACCGGCATCACGAAGACGGTGCGCCGGCTCGGCCTGCTCGCGGCCCAGCCCTACCTCGTCGAGGGCCGCTTGTTCGGCCCGCGCGAGGCACACGAGATCGGCCTCGTCGATGGTCTTGCCGGCAGCGCCGACGCACTGCGCGCGATGGCGATAGCCTGGATCGCCGCGCACCCGGACGCGGCCCAGCCCTGGGACCGCAAGGACTACCGCATGCCGGGCGGCACGCCGGCGAGCCCGAAGATCGCGATGGGGCTGGCGCTCGCACCGGCGATGCTTGCCGCGAAGACGCGCGGCTTGTACCCGGCGCCGCAGGCGGTGCTGGAGACGATGGTCGAAGGTGCAATGGTCGACTACGACACCGCGACGCGCATCGAGAGCCGCAAGCTGGCGCGGATCATGGTCGGCCAGAACGCGAAGAATATGATCAGCGCATTCTTCTTCAACCTGAATGCGATCCGCGCCGGCAAGTCGCGCCCGGCGGGTTTCGCGCGCTGGAAGCCGGGCAAGGTCGGCGTGCTCGGCGCAGGCATGATGGGCGCCGGCATCGCCTATGCGAATGCGGCGCGCGGCATCCCGACGGTGCTGAAGGATGTGAGCCTGAAGACGGCCGAGGCGGGCAAGGCGCACAGCAAGAAGCTGACCGACAAGGCGATCGCGCGCGGCAAGTCCGATCCGATGCGGCAGGCCGGCCTGCTCGCGCTGATCACCCCGACGGCCGACGCCGCCGACCTCGCTGGCTGCGAGCTGATCATCGAGGCCGTCTTCGAGCAGCGCGAGCTGAAGGCGCAGGTGACGCGCGAAGTCGAGGGCATGCTCGCCGCGGGCGGTGTGTTCGCGTCGAATACGTCGACGCTGCCGATCACGTCGCTCGCGAAGGCGAGCCGCGCACCCGAGCGCTTCGTGGGGCTGCATTTCTTCTCGCCGGTCGACAAGATGAAGCTCGTCGAGATCATCCGCGGCGAGCAGACGAGCGACGAGACGATCGCCCGCGCCTACGACTACGTGCTCGCGATTGGCAAGACGCCGATCGTCGTCAGCGATTCGCGCGGCTTCTTCACGAGCCGCGTCTTCGCGACCTTCGTGATGGAAGGGGTGGCGATGCTCGCCGAAGGCCTGCCGGCGCCGCTGATCGAGCATGCCGGCCTTGCCGCCGGCATGCCGGTCGGGCCGCTCGCGGTGCAGGACGAGACCTCGCTCTCGCTGTCGGTGCACGTGATGGCGCAGACACGTAAGGATCTGGCCGCCGAGGGGATCGTCCACGCGCCGAGCGCGGCCGAGCGGCTCGTCGAGCGGATGGTCGCCGAGTTCGAGCGCCCCGGCCGCGCGGGCGGCGGCGGTTTCTACGACTATCCGCCCGGGCAGCCAAAGCGGCTGTGGCCGGGGCTGAAAGCGAACTTCGAGAAGCCCGGCGCGCATGCCGATCTGGCCGACCTCGTGCAGCGGCTGCTCTATCGGCAAGCCATCGAGACCGCGCGCTGTCTTGCCGAAGGGGTGCTTTCGAGCACCCACGATGCGAGTATCGGCTCGATCTTCGGCATCGGCTTTCCGGCCTGGACGGGCGGGGCGATGCAGTTCATCTATTCCGAGGGCGTGGCGCGCTTCGTCGCGAATGCCGAGGCGCTTGCCGCCACGCACGGTGAGCGCTTCGCGCTCGACGCGAAGGTGCGCGACTGCATCGCGCGCCACGCGCCGTAGGAAGCTTCGGCGCGCGGCTGTTTTCGGTCCGCCTATTTCAGCGTCAGTACCCAGGCGGCAAGCTGCTTCGCTTCGGCCTCGCTGACCTGCGGATTCGCCGGCATCGGCACCGGGCCCCAGACGCCCGAACCGCCCTTCATGATCTTGGTCGCCAGCATATCGGCGGCGCCCTTGTCGCCGGCATATTTGGCGGCGATCGACTTGTACGACGGACCGACGAGCTTCTTGTCGGTCTGGTGGCAGGCGAGGCAGTTCTTCTTCGCCGCGAGGTCGGCGCCCGACTGCGACCATGCCGGCGCCGCAACCGTGGCGAAGAGCACTGCGAGCAACGGGCGGAGATTCGGCTTCATGACTTCCTTCCTCGGTCGATAACGCAGGATGGGCTACATTGTCTCAGCACGCCGCGGCCGGACGGTCGATCCGGGACCGGCGGCGTGAACCGAGAGGAGAATCCCGCGATGTATCTCGTGATCCTCGGCGTCATCCTGCTTGCGCTCAAGCTGCTCGAGTTCGGGCCGGTCGGCCAATGGTCGTGGTTTGCCATACTGGCACCGTTTGCCGGCGCCGCGCTGTGGTGGGCATGGGCCGACGCATCGGGCTACAACAAGCGGCGCGCGATGGAGGCGATGGACGCGCGCAAGGCCGCACGCCGGCAGCGCAACATGGACGCGATCGGCACCGGCCCGAAGCGAAAATAGGCGTGCGGCGGTGCGGCCAGCCGCACCGGGCGCGTCACTCGAAACGGTCGAGCACGGCGCCGAGGGATGCACTCGACGCGTTGAACGCGAACTTCGCGAGCACGCCGCGCTTGTAGCGCGGCGTCGGCGGCTTCCACGCCGCGCGCCGCTTCGCGATCACGTCGTCCGGGACATTGAGCTGCAACAGCCGCTCATGGGCGTCGATCGTCACCGAATCGCCTTCCTCGATCAGCGCGATCGCGCCGCCCGCGAACGCCTCCGGCGCGACGTGGCCGACGACCATGCCCCAGGTGCCGCCCGAAAAGCGCCCATCGGTGATCAGCCCGACCGATTCGCCGAGGCCCTGGCCGACGAGCGCGCTCGTCGGCGCGAGCATCTCGGGCATGCCCGGTGCGCCCTTCGGGCCGAGGTAGCGCAGCACCATCACGTCGCCGGCAACGATCTGCTTCGCCATGATCGCGGCCATCGCCGACTGCTCGTCGTCGAAGACGCGCGCCGGGCCGGTAATGGCCGGGTTCTTCAGGCCGGTGATCTTCGCGACGCAGCCTTCGCGTGCGAGGTTGCCCTTCAGGATCGCGAGGTGGCCGTGCTCGTACATCGGGTTCGTCATCGGCCGGATCACGGTCTGATCGGCGCGCGGCGCGTCGGGCACGTCGGCCAGGTTCTCGGCGACCGTCTTGCCGGTGATCGTCATGCAGTCGCCGTGCAGCAGCCCGGCTTTCAGCAGCATCTTCATCACCTGCGGAATGCCGCCCGCCTGGTGCAGGTTGACGGCGAGGTATTCGCCCGAGGGCTTCAGATCGCACAGCACCGGCACGCGTTGGCGGATGCGCTCGAAATCGTCGATCGTCCACTCGACCTCGGCCGCGTGCGCGATGGCGAGGAAGTGCAGCACCGCATTCGTCGAGCCGCCGATCGCCATGATCACGGCGACCGCATTCTCGATGCTCTCGCGGGTCACGATATCGCGCGGCTTCAAGTCGTGGCGGACCGCCTCGATCAGCACGCGCGCCGCCTCGGCCGCGCCGGCGACGATCTCGTCGTGCGGATTGGCCATCGTGCTCGAATACGGCAGGCTCATGCCGAGCGCCTCGAACGCCGAGCTCATCGTATTCGCGGTGTACATGCCGCCGCACGAGCCGTTGCCAGGAATAGCGTGGCATTCGACCTGGCAGAAGTCCTGGTAGTCCATCTTGCCGGCGGTGTACTGGCCGACGGCCTCGAAGACGCTGACGATATTCAGATCCCTGCCCTTGTAGTGGCCGGGAAGAATCGTTCCGCCGTAGACGAAGATGCCGGGTGCGTTGGCGCGCAGCATGCCCATCATCGCGCCCGGCATGTTCTTGTCGCAGCCGCCGATCGCGAGGATGCCGTCCATCCACTGGCCGCCGACGCAGGTCTCGACGCAATCGGCGATCACCTCGCGCGAGACGAGGCTGTATTTCATGCCCTCGGTGCCCATCGCCATGCCGTCGGAAATCGTCGGCGTGCCGAAGATCTGCGCATTGCCGCCGGCCGCCTCGATGCTCGCGACCGCCGCGTCGGCGAGCCGCTGGATGCCGGAGTTGCACGGCGTGATCGTCGAGTGGCTGTTGGCGACGCCGATCATCGGCTTCTTGAAGTCGGCCTCCTGGTAGCCCATCGCGTAGTACATCGAACGGTTCGGCGCGCGCGCGATGCCCTCGGTGATGTGGCGGGAGCGCCGGTTGATGCTGCTGTTATCTGACATGGTCGTTGCGTGCGTGGCGCGTCACGGCAGACGTGACGCAGGGAAGGGGTCCGGGATTGAGCTTCGACTATAGCCGCGCCGTATCATCGTTCGACCCATCCCCATTGCCGACGCATGCTTGTTCATCCCCAGTTCGACTCCGTCGCCGTCCAGATCGGCCCTTTGGCGATCCACTGGTACGGCCTGACCTACCTCGTCGCGTTCGGCCTCTTCATGTGGCTTGCTTCGGTGCGCGTCGGGCGCGCGCCGTTCGCCGAATGCGGCTGGACACGGCGCGATGTCGAGGACCTGCTGTTCTACGGCGTGCTCGGCGTCGTCATCGGCGGGCGCCTGGGCTACGTGCTCTTCTACAAGCCCGGCTACTACGCCGCCAACCCGCTCGAAGCGTTCGCCGTCTGGAGGGGCGGCATGTCGTTTCACGGCGGCATGCTCGGCGTCTTCGCCGCCGTCGCGCTCTTCGCGCGCGCGCGGGGACGCACGTTCCTCGAAGCAACCGACCTCATCGCGCCCTGCGTGCCGATCGGCCTGGCGTCGGGGCGCATCGGCAACTTCATCAACGGCGAACTGTGGGGCCGCGCCGCCGATCCGTCGCTGCCGTGGGCGATGATCTTTCCGCAATCCGGCACGACCATCCCGCGCCATCCTTCGCAGATCTATCAGTTTCTGCTCGAAGGTCTGCTGCTCTTCGTGCTGCTGTGGCTGTATGCGCGCCGACCGGCGGCGTATATCGGCGTGCGCGGGCAGCCGATCTGGGGCAAGGTATCCGGCGCATTCCTGATCGGCTACGGCGCGTTGCGCTTCATCGCCGAATATTTCCGCGAGCCGGACAACTTCCTCGGCCTGCTCGCGCTCAACCTGAGCATGGGCCAGTGGCTGAGCGCGCCGATGTTCGTCGCCGGCATCGTGATGTGGCTGTGGGCCGTGCGGCGCGCGCCGGTACGCTGATCCCGCCCGAACCCTCGATCACACGATGCGACAGATCTTCCTCGATACCGAAACGACCGGCCTGTCCCCCGACGCGGGCGACCGCATCGTCGAGATCGGCTGCGTCGAGATGCTGAATCGGCGCCTGTCGGGCCACGACCTGCACTTCTACCTGAACCCTGAGCGGCGCAGCAGCGAGGACGCGGCGCGCATCCACGGCCTCTCCGACGAGTTCCTTGCCGACAAGCGGCTCTTCGCGGAAGTCGCCGACGCGCTGCTCGACTATCTCTCCGGCGCCGAAATCATCATCCACAACGCGAGCTTCGATGTCGGCTTTCTCGACGAGGAGTTGCGCCGCATCGGCCGCCCGAAGCTGCAGACCGTCGTTGCCCGCATCACCGACAGCCTCTTGATGGCGCGCGAGATGTATCCCGGCAAGTCGAATTCGCTCGACGCGCTGTGCAAGCGGCTCGAGGTCGACAACAGCGGGCGCAGCCTGCACGGCGCGCTGCTCGACGCCGGGCTGCTCGCCGAGGTCTACATCCGCATGACGCGCGGCCAGGAGTCGCTCGTGATCGACGACGCGCTGGCCGAAAGCGGCGCGGCGGCCGACGGCGGACCCGAGTTGGGCGCATTCGTGCTGCCCGTCCTCCTGCCCGACGCCGACGAACTCGCGGCTCACGAAGAGCTCCTTGCCGACATCGACAAGGAGAGCGGCGGCAAGGCCGTCTGGCGGCCCGCCGTGGCATAATTTCGCGCCTCGCGCCAGCCGGCGCGAGGCGAGTTTCAGGGCGGTTAGCTCAGGGGTAGAGCACAGCATTCACACTGCTGGGGTCGCAGGTTCGAAGCCTGCACCGCCCACCAGTCGCGGCCCGCGGATCGACCCGATCCGCGGGCCTTCTTGCTTTCAGGCGAGCGCCGGCATCGCGCTGCCGGCCCGGCCGCCCGGCGGCGGGCACATGGCGGGATGCGAAGCCGCGGCCGCATCGCCGGCCGAATCGTTCGGCGGCAGCGCGCCCGCACGTGCTGGCGTCGGACGCGGGCGTCTCGGCCGCGGCAGGGCGGTCGCGTCGCGGGCATGCACGTAGCCGCCCTGGGCGAGGCCCCAGCCCTCGGTCGCCTGCGCGAGGCTGGTCGCGATCGCATGACGGTCACCCGGGCGCCGTGCGCTCGCGCCCAGCACGATGCGCTCGGCCTGAGCCGCATCGATCTGCAGCGCGAAGCGCTTCCAGCAGCGCAGCACGAGCGGATTGCGCCACCCATCCTCGAGCGCCCAGCGCATCGCCTGCGCGTCGCGCGGCGGGCCGGATTCGATCACGCGCGGCAGCAATGCATTGATGAAGATCTGGAAGTCGCGCCGCACGCTCTTGCCGGCGATCAGGGCCGCGATGCGCGTGACGCGCCGGTTCCAGTCCGGCTGCGCAAACTGGCGCGTGACGAGCGCCTGCAGGGCCTGCACCGGGTTGAAAAGGCGCAGGCGGTTCGGCGGCAGGACGAGCAGCGGCAGCGCCGCGGCTTGCGCATGCGAGAGCTCGGTGACGAACGAGCACAGCACGGCGATGCGCGCCCATTGCGCGGCGCCGAGCGTCGCGCCCTGCGCAGTGGCAGCGGGGCACGTATCCGCGCCGGCGGTCGATTCAGCGTGCCGCATGCTTGCCAGTGCGGCGTCGAAATCGGCGTCGCCCTTGGCGGTGTTGGCGCGCGTGCTCATGACGACCAGATTGCCCGCCGCATAGCCGGCATCGTTGCGCACGCGGTCGATCGACGCATCGCTCGGCGTGCCGGTGGCCTGGGTCAGCGCCTCGCGCGTGATCGGGCAATGCGTCGCGTCGATCTGGCCCAGATAGTTGGGCGTCACCTGCAGGCCCTCGAAGATGCGGCCGCGGCGCCAGGCATTCAGGCGCAGCTGCAGCCACTTGCGCGTGTGGCGGGTCGGCGCCAGCGTGCGCGCGCCGAAGCTCGCGCGTCCGGCGTCGAAACCGTGGCGCAGTGCCGAGCCGGCGAGCAGGTGCTCGGCGGGCGGGGCGAGCGCGAAGTGCGCGAAATCCCAGCCGATCTCGAACGCCGTCTCCGGTTCGAATGCGGGTGCGGGAAGGGAAGAGTCGAATTCGAAGGCGGCTTGGCCCATGGCATGCTCCGGTGGCTTGCGCCGTGCACCGTGCGCGGCGACGAGCCCAGTGTCTCGCCCCACAAGCTCAAGGCGTGAGCCTGTGCGGCGCGACCGGCGCCATGCGAAAATCACCGCCGTCGCCCGCGGCCCGCTGGCTCGCCGTACCGTACCGGGGTTCGATGGACCGCACCGAACGCTTCTACAAGATCGAACTGCTGATCCGCAATCGCGGCGGCGTCAGCTTCAAGGCGCTTCGCGAGGCGCTCGAGGTGTCGCCGGCGACGCTCAAGCGCGATCTGCAGTACCTGCGCGACCGTCTCGACGCACCGATCGTCTACGACCGCGCTGACGACGTCTACCGCTTCGCTGCCGAAGCCTCGCCGCGCGGCGCGTCGCACGAACTGCCCGGCGTCTGGTTCAGCGAGTCCGAGATTCATGCCCTGTTGACGATGCACCAGCTGATCTCCGGGCTCGACGCCGACGGCGTGCTCGGCCGGCATCTGCAGCCGATGCAGGACAAGCTCGATGCGATGCTCGGCGCCGACGCCGCCGAGGCGCGCCGGATGATGCAGCGCGTGCGCATCCTCAGCGCCGCCGCGCGCCCGGTGCCGAGCCGCCATTTCGAGCTCGTCGGCAGTGCGCTGCTCGGGCGCCGGCGCCTGCGGATGCGCTATCTGACGCGCAGCAAGGGCACGGCCTCGGAGCGCGAGGTCTCGCCGCTGCGCCTCGTCCACTATCGCAGCACGTGGTATCTGGATGCGTGGTGCCACGCCTCCGAGGCGCTGCGCCGTTTCGCGCTCGATGCGATGGAGGAGGTGCGGGCGCTCGCGCAGCCGGCGAAGTCGGTCGCGATGAAGACGATCGAGGCCGAGTTCGACGGCGCCTACGGCATCTTCAGCGGCAAGGCGGCGCGCTGGGCGACGCTCGTCTTCGATGCCGGCGTCGCGCCGTGGGTATCGAAGGAAGTCTGGCACGCCGACCAGCGCGCGCGCTGGCTGGGCGACGGCCGCTACGAGCTGCAGCTGCCGTACGCCGACGACACCGAGCTGCTGATGGATGTGCTGCGCCACGGCGAGCATGTCGAGGTCGTCGCCCCGCCCGGCCTGCGCGCCGCGATCCAGGGCCGGCTGGCGCGCGCCGCCGCGCACTATTCGAGCTGAGGGCGCGTCGGCATGGACCGCGTCGATGCGATCGTGATCGGTGCCGGTGTCGTCGGCCTCGCGGTCGGCCGCGCGCTCGCGCAGCAGGGGCTGGAGACGCTCGTCCTCGAGCGCGAGGATGCGATCGGCACCGGCATCAGCTCGCGCAACAGCGAAGTGATCCACGCCGGCCTTTACTACGCGCCCGGCTCGCTCAAGGCGAGGCTGTGCGTCGCCGGGCGCGCACTTCTGTATGACTACTGCGCGTCGCACGGCGTCGGGCACCGCCGCTGCGGAAAGCTCGTCGTCGCGACCTCGGCCGGACAGATCGCCGCGCTGGAGGCGCTCGCGCAGCGCGCACGGGCGAACGGCGTCGACGATCTCGCGTTGCTCGGCGCCGCCGAGGTAACCGCGCTCGAGCCCGAGTTGCGCTGCGCTGCGGCGCTGCTCTCGCCGTCCAGCGGCATCGTCGACAGCCACGCATTGATGCTCGCGCTGCAGGGCGACCTGGAACGCGCCGGTGGCGCCGTCGTGCTGCGATCGCCGGTCGAAGGTGTCGAGTGCGGCGCGAGCGGTGATCGGGACCATCGGGTCGCCGTTGGCGGCGCCGAGCCGACGGTGTTGCACGCGCGGCTCGTCGTCAATGCGGCCGGGCTGTATGCGCCGGATCTTGCGGCGCGCTTCGAAGGCCTCGCCGCGCGGCACGTGCCGCGGGCGCATTTCAGCAAGGGAAGCTACTACGCGCTTGCCGGCCGCGCGCCGTTTCGGCGCCTCGCCTATCCGATGCCGCAGGATGCCTGGCTCGGCGTGCATCTGACGCTCGACCTCGCGGGTGCGGCGCGCTTCGGCCCCGACGCGCAGTGGCTCGATATCGCGAGCGCCGATCAGATTGACTACCGGGTCGACCCGGCGCGCGCCGACGGCTTCTACGCCGATATCCGCCGCTACTGGCCGGGCCTGCCCGACGGCGCGCTGCAACCGGCGTACAGCGGTGTGCGGCCCAAGATTCACGGCCCCGGCGAGCCAGCGCCCGACTTCCTGATCCAGGGCCCGCGCGAACATGGCGTCGCCGGGCTCGTCAACCTGTTCGGCATCGAGTCGCCCGGGCTCACGAGCTGTCTTGCGCTGGCCGACGAGGTGCGCGTGCGGCTTGGCGTCGGCACGGGCTGAACGCCGCGGCCGGATCGCACGCGGCGCCTATTTCGTCGCCGCGCCGACGAGGCATTCGCCGGGCACGGCGAACCGCCCGGCGGATTCGAATTCACGCATCGCGCCTTCGACCTCGTCCCACACCGACGCGCGTTCTGGCGCGGCCAGGTGGGACATCATGGCGTTGAATGCGCCGAAGGCTTCGCGCGCCAGGCGCAGGTATGCGGCGGCGCTCGCCATCTCGAGCGGGACCGGCACGCTGTGCACCTCGGGGTCGGCAAATCCGGCGTCACGCAGCATGCCTTCGAGCACGCCCGGGCTGCCGAGGCTGAACGGCCCGGGCTGGCCGGCGACGGGCGGCGGGAGTTGTGCCCGCCGCCGGATGATCGAGATCGGCACCGCGCCCCAGGGGTTTTGCGCCGGCGTGGAGAAGACGACGACCGCGACCCGACCGGCGGGCCTCGCCACGCGGCGCCACTCGCGCAGCGCCGCAACCGGATGCGGCATATACATCAGGCCGAGCCGGCACAGCACCGCGTCGCGCGACGCATCGGCGAGCGTCACCTGCTCGCCGTCCATCACGCGCGTCGCGATCTGCGTCAGGCCCTGCTCACGGGCGACCTCGAGCGCCAGGCCGAGGATCCCCTCGGAAATGTCGGTTGCCAGCACATGACCCTCTGGCCCGACGCGCCGGGCAGCGCTGACGGCCGGCTCACCGGCGCCGGCGGCGATATCGAGGATGTGCTGCCCCGGTTGAATCCGTGCCAGATCGAGCATCCGGCGCGTCGCTTCGCCATACCAGCGATCGAGGGTCGGATTCCAGCGCCGCCACGCCGCGCCGTCCTTGTTCCACTGCGCTCGCTGCGCGCTCTTGTATTTCGCGGCGTCGAATGCGGGCTGCTGTTCGGTCATCGCAACTCCTCGCGCCGTCGAATCCGGATATTGCCTTGCAAGGCCCCTGGCGCCGGGAGCCTGTTCAGCGACGCGTCGGTGGCCGCCGCGGCCTCAGCGGGGCGTATTGCTGTTCACCCAATGCCCGTCCTGCAGCACTTGATGCGGACGGAAGTGCTTCTTGTATTCCATCTTCGGGCTGCCGGCGATCCAGTAGCCGAGATAGACATAGGGCAGGCCGAGCATGCGCGTCTGCTCGATCTGCCACATCACGTTGAAGGTGCCGTAGCTCGTATTCGGCTCGGGCTCGAAGAAGGTATAGACGGCCGAGATCCCGTCGTTGAGCACGTCGAGTATCGAGACCATCTTGAGCGTGCCCGGACCCTGCGCCGAAGGCTCGCGGAACTCGACGAGGCGCGAGTTGACGCGGCTTTGCAGCAGGAACTGCGTGTACTGGTCGATGCTGTCGTTGTCCATGCCGCCGCCGGCGTGGCGGCCGGCCTGGTAGCGCAGGTAGAGCTGGTAGTGCTCGGGGACGAAGCACAGGCGTAGCACGCGCGCGCGCAGCCCGGCGTGGGCGCGCGCCGCGCGGCGCTGGCTGCGCGTCGGCTCGAAGTCGGCGACCGGCACGCGCAGCGGCACGCAGGCCCGGCAGCCGTCGCAGTACGGCCGGTAGGTGAACATGCCGCTGCGCCGAAAGCCGTTCGCGACGAGCCCCGAATAGACGTCGGCGTTGATCAGGTGGCTCGGCGTCGCGACCTGCGAGCGCGCCATGCGCAGCGGCAGGTAGCTGCAGGGGTAGGGCGCCGTGGCGTAGAACTGGAGCGACGAGAGCGGCAGTTCTTTCGGATGGGTCACGCGGCGAGATCCTCGGTCGGCATTCGCTGCGGCGCATCGCGCAGGTGTTGCCAGTGCGAAGCATGATAGACCCAATCGGTAACCGCCGGCCCCCGCACCCGCGGGGCGATCAGGCGTTCGAAATCGGTTCGTGCAATTTCGCGCGCGCCGAGCGATGCGAGGTGCTCGGTGCGCTGCTGGCAGTCGATCAGGTCGATGCCGTTGGCGCGGCAGAAGCACACCAGCGCGGCCAGCGCGATCTTGGACGCGTCGCTGCGGCGCGCGAACATCGACTCACCGTAGAACATGCGGCCCAGGCACACGCCGTACAGGCCGCCGGCGAGGGTGCCGTCGATCCACGTCTCGAAGCTGTGCACCGCCGGCCAGGCGCGGTAGGCGGCGATCATCTCGGCGATGATCCAGGTGCCCGATTGCCCGTCGCGCGGCGTCGTCGCGCAACCGTGCAGCACCGCCTCGATCGCGCTGTCGATGCGCACTTCGCAGCCGGGCGTCGCGATGAAGCGGCGGATCGTCTTGCGCAGCGAGCGCGAGAGCGCGAACTCGGCGACCGGCAGCACCATGCGCGGATCGGGCGACCACCACAGGATAGGCTGCCCCTCGCCGTACCAGGGGAAGACCCCGCGCGCGTAGGCCTCGGCGAGCCGGCGCGGCGTCAGCGCGCCGCCCGCGGCGAGCAGGCCGGGGGCCTGGCTGTCGCTGCCGAGCGCCTGTGTCAGCGGCGGCAGCGGCTGCTGCTCGTGCGCAAGCCAGGCGATCACGCTTGCCTCAGGGTGTTGCGTGCGCCGCTTCGGGTTGTGGCGCCGCCGCGCGTTCGCGCCGCGTCTCGGTCACGCCGTTGCGCACGGCGACCAGCTCGGCGACGATCGCGACCGCGATCTCGGCCGGCGTGCGGCTGCCGAGGTTCAGGCCGATCGGCCCGCGCAGCCGTGCGATCTGTTCGGCCGACAGGTCGAACATCGCGAGCCGCTCGCGGCGCTTGGCATCGTTGCGCGACGAACCGAGCGCGCCGACATAGAACGCCGGCGACCTGAGCGCCTCGAGCAGCACGAGGTCGTCGAGCTTCGGGTCGTGCGTGACGGCGATCACGGCGCACTGCGCGTCGAGCTGCATCTGCAGCGCGACGTCGTCCGGCATCCCGGTGCTCAGGATCGAGCCCGGCACGTCCCAGCCGCGGTAGTACTCCTCGCGCGGATCGCAGCACGTGACTTCGAAATCGAGCGCCTGCGCGATCGGCGCGACGACGCGCGACAGCGCACCGGCGCCGATCAGCAGCATGCGCCAGCGCGGCCCGAACGGCGCGACGAGCGTCTTGCCGTCGAACCCGAAGCGTACCTGGCGGTCGGCGTGCTCGATCGCCACCTGGCCGCTCGCGACATCGAGCCGGCGCACGACGAACTCGTGTCTGTTCGTGCGTGCCAGCACTTCGTCGATCCACGCCGTATCGCGAAGCGGCTCTTGCAGCAGCCGCAGATTGCCGCCGCACGGCAGGCCAAAACGCGCCGCCTCGTCGTTCGATACGCCGTAGACGACGATAGCCGGCTTCGCGGTGCGCTCGCCGTGGCGCACGCGGTCGATCAGGTCGTCCTCGACGCAGCCGCCCGAGACCGAGCCCACGACCTGCGCATCGGCGCAGATCGCGAGCAGGGCGCCCGGCTGGCGCGGCGCCGAACCCCAGGTTTCGACAACCGTGACGAGCCAGACGTCATGGCCCGCGGCGCGCCAGTCGCGCGCCTGGGCCAAGACTTGCAGATCGAGGCTGTCCATGCGTCATCCGAGACCGAAGTTGCCGGCGCCGGCCGTCCCGCTAAGAGCGCCGCGCGCCCGGCTTCGCAGCAGGCTTTTCCGGCGCGGCTTGCTGCAGGCCCTCCGACATGCCGATCAGCACGCCGCTGACGAGCGCCGCGTAGCTCTCCATCAGCGCCTGCGTCGCGCGCAGCCCGCTCGCGCGGCCGTCGCGCAAGGCGGTCTGAGCCTGCCCGAGCATCTGCTCGACGGTCTCGCTCGCCTGCGCTCCGGTGCTCGTGCCCTTGACCTTCATCGACTCGAGCACATGGTCCCACGGCCCCTTGATCGGTGTGTCCAGCCCCTTCACCGCCTTGCCGACCGCGCCGAAGAACATGTCCTCCATCTTCTCGAGGTTGTCGAGCGCGCCCTTCATCTGCTTGCCCTGGATGTCGACACCCTGACTCACGAACTGCTCGAGCGCCTTGCGCTGCGCCTCGACCGTCTTCAGCAGCGCCGCGTCCATGCCGGCGAAGGCCTGGCCGAGCAGGGCCTCGACGTCGGGCATCGGCAGCTTGCTCTCGGCAGCGCCGGCCGAGGCCGCCTGTGTCACGGCGGCGAGCACGCTGCGGATGTTGGCGAGCGTCAACTCGCGCCCTTGAAGCGCCTTCAGCGTCGCCTCGCTGACCGCCTTGCGCACCGCTGCGCCCTGCTTGGCACTCGCCTGCGAGAACTGGGTGATGAGTGCATCCTGATCGATACCGGCCTTGATCATCGTCTTCTCCTTCTGTTGGTGGTGGTCTGGGTGGGCATCACTGCATGTGCTGGCCGCCGTTGATCGCGATGTTGGCGCCGGTCACGAAGGCGGCTTCGTCGGACGCCAGATAGATGATCAGCCCCGCGACTTCCTCGGGCTTGCCGAGCCGGCCGACCGGAATCTGCGGCAGGATCTTCGAGTCGAGGATGTCCTTCGGAATCGCCGTCACCATCTTGGTGCCGATATAGCCGGGCGAGATCGTATTGACGGTGACGTTCTTTCGCGCCACCTCGAGCGCGAGCGCCTTCGTGAAGCCGTGCACGCCGGCCTTCGCGGCCGAGTAGTTGGTCTGCCCGAAGGCGCCCTTCGAACCGTTCACCGACGAGACATTGATGATGCGGCCCCAGCCGCGCTCGGTCATGCCGTCGGCGACCTGCTTGGTCATGTTGAACAGGCTGTCCAGGTTGGTGCGCAGCACCGCGTCCCAGTTCACCTTGTCCATCTTCTTGAAGGTCATGTCGCGCGTGATACCGGCATTGTTGACGAGGATGTCGATCGGGCCGAGCCTGGACTCGACCTCGGCCACCGCGCGGGCGCACGAATCGTGGTCCGCCACGTCGCATTCGACGGCGACGAAGTCGTAGCCGCGCCCCTTCATCTCGGTGAGCCACTGCGCATGCTTGGTATTGCCGGGCGAATACGTCACCGCGACCTTGTAGCCGCCTTCGGCCATCTTGGTCGAGATCGTCTCGCCGAGACCTCCCATGCCGCCGGTGACGAGCACAGTCCTTTTCGCGTGGGGCATCTCCGTTCTCCTCGGGCTTGTGGCAGGGGTTCGATCTTAGGACAAAGCGCGCCCGAACCGAAGGGCCTTGCGCGACGCGACCCGGGTTCGGCCGAGGCTGCTCGATGCGCCGGGGCGGTGCGCGCACGCCTTCGCATGCCGCGCGCCCGCCGCGCAGGCCCAGCCCTCAATCGAACATGATCATGCCGCGCGCGTTGCGTCCGCTCGCCAGGTCGTCGAACGCCTGCGGCGCCTCGTCGATCCGGTAGCGCTTCGTGATCAGTTCGTCGAGCTTGAGCCGACCGGCGCGGTACAGGGACAGGATGCGCGGGAAGTCGTCGCGCGGGCGGCCCGACCCGAAGTAGCTGCCGGTGACGGTCTTCTCCTCGAACGAGAAGGTGCTCGTACGCAGCGTCGTCTCGTCCTTCGGGCGGGCAATGCCGACCATCACCGCCGTCCCGCCCTTGCGCAGCGCGCCGTACGCCTGGGCGAGGAGCGCGCCCTGGCCGACGCATTCGAACGCATAGTCCGCGCCGCCGCCGGTAAGCTTGCGCAGCGTCTTGACGACGTTGTCCTCCTTGCCGGGGTTGACGGTATGCGTCGCGCCGAAGACGCGCGCGAATTCGAGCTTGCTGTCGCTCAGGTCGACGGCAACGATCATCGACGCGCCGGAAAGCAGGCAGCCCTGGATCGCATTCAGGCCGACGCCGCCGGCGCCGAAGACGATTGCGATCGACCCCGGTTCGACCTTGGCCGTATTGCACGCCGCGCCGACGCCCGTCATCACGCCGCAGGAGACGAGCGCGCAGCAGTCGAGCGCTACCTCGTGGCCGACCTTGACGAGGTTGTCGGTGTGCAGCGTCGCATATTCGGCCATCACGCCGCAGCCCGAGAAGACGTTCAGCGGCTTGCCGGCCGCATCGGTCGTGCGCAGGCTGCCGTCGGGCAGCGTGAAGAGCGTCTTCGCGGCCTGGTCGCACAACTGCGGCCGGCCGGTGACGCAGTAGCGGCACTTGCCGCACATGCTGACGAACGAGCTGATCGCCGCATCGCCGACGGCGAACTCGGTCACCCCCTCGCCGACCTGGACAACGATGCCGGCCCCCTCGTGGCCGAGGATGAGCGGCGGCGGAAACGGGATGGTGCCGTTCGTCGCCGACAGGTCGCTGTGGCACACGCCGCAGGCGGCGAGCTTGATCATCACTTCGTTGCGGCGCGGCGCCTCGACGACGATGTCCTCCACCACCACCGGCTGGTTCAGTTCGCGGCAGACGACGGCACGGGCTTTCTGGTTCATGGACGATTTCCTGGGTTCGGGGCGTGGTGTAAGCGTAGCGCACGCCGCAGCTCTTATCATGCCGCCCGGCGCCGCGTGGCGGCGCCCGGCGCATTTTTCCATGAATCGCGACTTCCACCTTCAGACAGGATTACTCCGATGAGCATTGATTTCAAAGGCCGGGTTGCCATCGTCACCGGCGCCGGTGGCGGCCTGGGCCGCGCCCACGCACTCGCGCTCGCCGCCCGCGGCGCGCGCGTCGTCGTCAACGACCTGGGCGGTGCGCGCGACGGCAGCGGCGGTTCGGCGAGTGCGGCCGAGGCGGTGGTCGCCGAGATCCGCGCCGCCGGCGGCGAGGCGATCGCCAACGGCGCGTCGGTGACCGATTTCGACGCCGTGCAGGCGATGGTCGCGCAGGCGATGGACGCCTGGGGCCGCGTGGACGTGCTCGTCAGCAACGCCGGCATCCTGCGCGACAAGACCTTCGCGAAGATGGACCTGGCCGACTTCCGCACCGTCGTCGACGTCCACCTGATGGGCGCGGTGCATTGCGCGAAGGCGGTCTGGCCGATCATGCAGGCGCAGAAGTACGGCCGCATCGTGATGACGACCTCGTCTACCGGCCTCTATGGCAACTTCGGCCAGACCAACTACGGCGCGGCCAAGCTCGCCCTCGTCGGCTTCATGCAGACGCTCGGGCTCGAGGGCGAGAAGTACGACATCCGCGTCAACTGCCTCGCACCGACCGCCGCGACGCGCATGACGCAGGGCCTGCTGCCGCAAAGCGTGCTCGACGCACTCGGCCCCGAGGCGGTCGTGCCGGCGATGCTCGTCCTCGCCGCCGAAGGCGCGCCGACGCGCACCATCCTGTGCGCCGGCGCGGGCAGCGTCGAGGCGGCCCACATCACGCTGACGCAGGGGGCCTGGATCGGCCTCGATGCTCAGGCGCCCGAGCGGCTTGCCAAGGTGCTGAGCGACGTGACCGACCGCGAAGACGAGACCGTGCCCGAAAACGGCTCCGCGCAGGGCGCGCACGAGGTGGCGCGCGCGCTGGCGAATACCGACAAGACGGCGGCCTGAAAGCGGGCGCGGCGCGCCCGGCGATGCCTGCCGGGCGCGGCGGCCGGCGCTCCGCGCAAATCGCCGGATCGAGACGCCCCTGGACTGGCGCTTCCGCTGCGGCCTGCGCTCAGCCGGTCTTGCCGATCCGCACGCGCCAGACCTCGGGGCCGGATTCGAGGTATTCCCAGCTGAACTGGCCCTTGTGCTCGGCGTCGAACTGGTAGTAAAGCGGCTTGGGGTCGTGGTCGTTGACGAGGATGAAGCTCTTGCCGCCGTCCAGGCCTTGCCAGGTGGCGAAGATGGTGCGGTGGCGCTCCATCGGAATCAGTTGACGCACGTCGAGGTTTTCGCTATCGCTCATGGCCTTGTATCCTTTCGGTTGAAATCTCGGTTGCCGAGGCAGTTTCGGTTGCAGTCATTTCCGCGCCCTTGCCGGGCTGCCTGGTATGCCTGGGACCAGTCAAGCTGTGCATCACGCCATTGAGCCGCTCGGCCTCGCGCGGCCAGTCGCGGCGCAGCGCCGACCAGCCCTGCGCCGCGAGGCGGCAGGCGGTGTCGATGTCGTCGGCGTCGCCGCACTTGCCGATCTGCACGAGTGCCTGTACGAACAGGCGGTTGAGCTTCGCGAGCGCGGCATTCGCATCGTCCGCGACCGGAGACGGCGCCGTGGATGAGGTCGGATCCGGCATCGCGGCCTACTCGTCCTCGATGCCGAAGTGATCCTTCGCCGCCCGGCTCATCGACTGCGGGCTCCACGGCGGATCCCACACCAGGTCGATGTCGACCATCTCGACGCCCGGCACTTCCTCCAGGCGCTGGCGCACGCCGGCCTGGATCACGTCGGACGCCGGGCAGCCCGGCGTCGTCAGCGTCATCGTGACGAGCGCCGCCGCATCCTTCATCGTCGCGCCGTAGACGAGGCCGAGATCGACGATGTTGTAGCCCAGCTCGGGATCGAAGACGTCCTTCAACGCCTCGAGCATCTCTTCGGTGGTCGGCGTGCTCATACAGCCGCTCCACTACCGACGCGAATCAGGACCCGGTACTCGCTCGGCCCGAGCTTGTCGCAGTGCGCGAAGTGGCCGCGCGACTGGAGTTCGGGGTAGAGCAGCAGCGGCTCGCGGTCGTACAGGCATTCGAGTACCTCGCCGCTGGCCATGCCTTCGACCGCTTCCATCGTGATCACCATCGGCTCGGGTGGCATGAGGCCGCGGTTGTCGAGCCTGTGACTCGGCTCGGGCCAGCCGGCCGCGTCGTCCTGGCCGGGCTTGGATGCAGCCGCCGCAGGTTGCGGCGGCGCCGCTTGCGCGGCGGGCGTGAAGATCACTTCCCAGTCGCCGCCGTCGAGCGCCTTCTCGCTGTGCGAGTAGCCCTTGTTCTTCATCACCGCGAACAGCGGCTCCGGCTTGAAGGTCGCCAGCAGGCGCAGGCCCTGTCCGGCCTGCAGCTTGGCGATCGCCTGCATGATCTGCGGGAACGGTTCGCCGCCGGCTTTCAGGATCGGGCGGACGTCCAGGGTCTGGGGTGCAATTGTCATGTCATTCTCCTTGCGTGGAGGGGGGTGCGGAAATCGCCGCCGCGGGCGCTGGCGCTGATGCCGGCGCGCCGGGCTGCTTCGGCTTCAGCGCGGCGAGCGCCGCGGGACGCGACAAGGTCGGTTTCAGGTTCGGGTCGGGATGCCGCGCGCGCCACAGCTCGACGACGATCGCGGCGGTCGCGAGCAATTGCGCCGCGACGGCGAACTGGAACAGCCATCTGCTCTCGGCGGCGAGCGCGAGCGATGCGATCGCGGTCGTCGCGAAATAGGCGATGAACCACGGCTTGGCGCGCGGCTCCTTCACCAGGTCCTGCACGCGCGGCACCGGGCCCTTGCCGAGCTTCTTGCCGAAGACCTCGAGCCACGTCATGAACGGCACGATCTTGTAGAGCTGGCTTAAGCCCAGCCCGGTCAGGCCGCCGAAGAGGAAGAAGTAGCCGACCGCCGCCGCATACCGCCCGAGCACGCCGAGCGGCGCGAGGACGAGTCCGATCAGGATCGACAGCGCGAGCACGGCGAGCGCGATGGCGGCGGTCACGCTGTTGAGCTCGAGCAGCTTGCGGCTGCGGGTGCGATAGAACTCGACGATATCGGCCAGATAGCACACGACGCCGACCGCCGTCGCGGCCACGCCGATCCGGGTTGCCCAGAGCGCCGCCGGCCCGCCCTCGAGCTGCACCAGCCCGCCGAGGATCAGCAGCGCCAAGCCGCCGGCCGTCAGGTAGAGCGCGGCGTACGTGCTGCGCCGGGGTTCGTCCGGCGCGAGCATGAACATCGAAAGCAACCGGTAGCTCACGCCCATCACCGTCAGCGTGAACCAGCCGCCGAGCCCGGCGGCCATGTGCAGGCTGACGCCCGAGCCGCTCAGCCGGAGCAGAAATTCGGGCCGGTTCGGCAGCGCGAAATTGAGCGCAAGCGCGATGCCGAGCAGGGCCGTCACGAGCAGGAAGACGAGGCTTGCGGCGACGAATGCGGCGTGCAGCGGCAGCGGGCGGACATTCCAGATCGTCAGCGCGATATCCGCGCCGCCGAGCACGAAGCCGATCAGCACGAGGCTGCCGCCGATCGGCAGCCAGACCACCAGGTGTGCACTGGCGCCGCCCAGCTCGACAAAGCCGAGCAGCATCGCCGCCAGGCCCGCGCCGATGAAGCACAGACCGGCGAGCGGCAGGCGCTGGCTGTAGAGCTTGGTATTCGTGATCACCGGCACGAACTGGTAGAGCGCGCCGAGCATCAGCAGGCTCAGCCAGCCGATCGTCGTCAGATGAACGGCGACCAGGGTCGACGGTGCGCGCAGTCCTTCGAGCGGATCGGCGTAACCCGTCACGAGCAGTACGAGCGCCGCGAGCAGCGCCCCGACCGCGCAGCCGAAGTGCAGCATGGTCCAGCGCGAAACTCCCGATGCGATCTGCATTTCAATGGCCGTGTGCGAACATCGACGATAAGATGCATATTACGTGCATCTTAAAGGCTTGTAAAGCCCCTTCATGAATCTCGATGAATCCCTGCGTCTCACGGTGCATCGATGACGCGCCGCTTGGCGTCACTGCCACCGGGCGGCCTGCGCGGCGCGACGGCCTCGACCGTCCTCGCCTTCGATGCGGACGGCGCGCCGGAGGGATCGGCGTTCTCGCTACGCTACCGGCCGAGCTTGGCGTCTGCCGCGGCGAGCAGCGCGCGATTGCTCGGGTTGCGCTGCAGGAAGCTCTCGCGGTAGGACGCCGGAACGTTCGGCAGCGCGACCTGGCGCACCCACTTGGCGCCGTGCGCGAGGGCCATCAAGGCGTCGTCGCGATCGTCGTTGGCGTCGAAGACATGGGCTGCGATCCACCACGCCTCGCCGAGATACAGATCGACGGGTTGCAGCGTCGGGAGCTGGCTGACGATCTCGCGCATCGCGGCCGCCGCATTGGCGGTCTCGCCGGCACGGCTCTGGGCGTGTGCGCGCAGCAGCCTGACCTTCATCGCGACGCCGGCAAATTCGAGCTGCAGTGCCATCCGCAGGACCTCGTCGTAGCGCGCCAGATCGGCCCCGCCGTCGTGGCAGCACGCCTGATCGAGCAGCGCGTGCATCAGCACGTGAGGGTCGCCGCCGCCGGCGAGCAGGGCGACCGCCTCGTCGGTCCGGTCGTGGCCGGGGTGGCCGAGTGCGCGCGCAAGCCGGGCGGCGACCGTCGCGCCGCGCGCGCGCACGCGGTCGAGCGCCGGCGCCTGGTACGCGAGGGTCTGCTGCGCCCGCGCGAACTGGCCGAGGTCGATCAGGAACTGTGCCTTGTGGTTGGCGGCGAGCGCGAACCAGACCACCTGCTTGTCGCGCCCGAAGCAGTCGAGTGCGTTGTCCAGGTGCTGCAGCGCCTCGCCGTAGCGGCCGACCTGCCCGCAGTACAGCCCGACATAGGTTTCGAGGACGGCGCCCTCCGGTCCGCCTGTCGGACCGAGTTGCGCGCGCAGCGCCAATGCGCGCTGCGCCAGCGCCAGCGCTTCGCCGGCTTGCCCGAGGTTGCCCTTGACGGTCGCGAGATTGGAGGTGAGCGTCGCGAGTTCGGCGATATCGCCGAGCGCGGATGCGTTGTCGATCGCCCTTTGCAGCGCGAAGTCGGTGTCGCGCAGGCGGCGCACCGCATTCAGCACATACGCATAGTCGGCCCAGAAATTGCCGCGCTGCTCGGGCGTGCCTTCGGCCTCGATCAGCGAGCGGTACGGCTCGATGACGGCGAGCGCCTCGGCCGTGCGGCCCGCCTGCGCGAGGCCGACGGCGTACAGCCGCGCGGCCTGGAAGCGCGGCCACGGCGACGGCGACTCGCGCGTCAGCTCGAGCGCACGCGACGCCGCTTCGATGCCGGTCGGATGGTCGGCCGCCATCAAGGCCGCGGTCGCCTTCGCGGTGAGCGCGCTGGCGCGCTCGGCGTCGGTCTGCGCCGCGGCGAGCAGGACGTCGATCGCCGCCTGTGCCTGCGTCACGCCCTGCACGACGATCAAGGCGTGGATGCTTTCGCAGCGCACGTCGAAGGCGCGCTCGTGATCGTCGGCGTGGTCGAAGGCATCGGCCGCGAGGCGCCAGCATTCGACCTCGTGGCCGCGCTGCGAAGCGCGGCGCGCACGCCTGGCGCTTGCCGCGTAGCACTCGGCCGCGCGCAGCCACTCCGCGGCGCCGGCCCAATGCGGCGCGATGCGTTCGGGCACGACGTGGTGGTCGTCGAGATAGGTCGCGATGCGCCGGTGCAGCAGTTGTGCGATCGGCTGCGGCACCGAGGCGAGCGTCGCCTCGAAGATCAGATCGTGGGCGAAACCCTGGGCGCGGATCACCTGCGCCGCTTCGAGCTCGCGCCACGGCTCGGCGATGTCGAGCGGGTGGCATTCGAGCACCGCTGCGGCCAGTTCGGCATGAAAGTCGGGCCCGGCAAGCGCCGCGGTACGCGCCAGGCGCAGCGCGGGTGCCGACAGCTGCGACAGGCGTCGCTCGACGAGGGCGCTGACGGTGACCGGCTGCGGCAGCGCGAGGCTCGCGTCGGGCGCGCTGCCGCGATCCGAGATCACCAGATCCTTCAAGGTCTCGAGGGCGAACATCGGGTTGCCGCCGCTGTGCTTGAGGAGCGCCGGGGCGAGCCGGGCCGGGTCGAGTTCGGCGACGCCCAGCGATTCGACCAGCGCGACGAGTTGGGCGAGGTCGAGCGGCCGCAACTCGATCGCCTCCACGCGCCCGCCTTCCTCCAGCGCGCCGCGCAGCGCGCGCGCCGCGCCCCCGGCGTCGGCCGGCCGCTGCGCCAAGCCCCAGCGCAGCGCGCCGAGGGCGTCGGACTGCAGCATCGACTGCAGGAACTCGACGCTTGCATCGTCGGCGAAATGCAGATCGTCGACGATCAGCGCCTGCACGCCGTCGCGCACGGCGTCGGCGAGCGTGAGTTCGACGGCGCGCTGCAGCAGCAGCCGCTGCGCCTCGCCGGCGACGGCGAGCGGCGTGCCGAGTTCGGGCAGGACGAGCGCGAGTTCCCGGGTTCGAGCGGGCGACGGCTTGGCGCCGGTCGACGCCAGGACTGCGCGCAGCAGCCGCGCGAGCAGGCCATAGGCGATGCCTGCGTCACCCGGTCGCGCCTTGACGACGACCACCGGTTTGCGGCCGGCCGCGAAGTCGTGAAGCAGCCGGCTCTTGCCGATCCCCGCTTCGCCGGTCAGCAGGAAGACGCGCTGCGCCGACCATGCGCCGGCGAGCGACGCCATCTCGCGCTCGCGGCCGATCAGGCGCGGCGGGCGCAGCAGGCTCGCCGGCACGACGGCGCGCTGCGCCGGCAGGATCGCTCCGGCCGCCTCGATCGTCGACATCAGCTCGATCGTCTCGGCGGACGGCGGGGTGCCGAGTTCGTCCTTCAGCCCGCGCTCGAAGCGCTCGAAAGCGGCGATCGCTGCCGCGCGGTCGCCGCGCAGATAGTGCAGGCGCATCAGGCGGCGCCAGGCGTGTTCCGCGAACGGGTCGGCGTCGATCAGCCGCTGCGCGTAGACCAGGCCGCGCGCGACGGCGCCGCTTTTCTCGCAGGCGGTCGCCGCCTCGGCAAGGGCGTTGTTGCGGCGTTCGCGCCACTTGCGGCGCTCGGCCCGCAGCCACTCGGCGATCTCGGGAGCATCGTCGAATTCGAGGTCGCCGAGCAGTTCGTCGCGGCCTGCGGACTCGTCTTCGAGAATTCGCGCCAGCGTCGAATCGATGTCGGTCGTGATCCCGCTTTCGAGCTGCAATTGCGCCTGGTTCAAGACGAGCGGCGTCGCCGCGCTGCGGCGCAGGCGGAACAGGCGCTGGCGAAGACTGTTGTCGGCCTGCTTCGCACTCGACGCCGGCCACAGCATGGCCGCCAGGTGGTCCGCCTTGACCGGCGCCGACAGCGCGATGACGGCGAGCAGCGCGGCGTCCTTGGACCGCAGCACGATCGAACGGCCGCTGGGCTGTTCGACAAGCCTCGGTTGCCCGAGCAGGTGCAGCCTCCAGGCCACGTCGGATGACGGCAGGCTGGGCGAGATGTCGGTTTCGGCCATGCAGCGAGTTTCATGCCATGTCGCCTCGCAGGCAACCGCCGGTGCGCGGGTGCGGGAAGCGACCAGCCGCGCATCGGGGCGGTTGCGCGGGTCCGTCTTGTCCCGGCCCGCACGGCCTCGGGTCTTCAGCGCCGCGCGATCTCCCTCACTGCGCCCGGCGCCGGCGCGCCACCAACCCGACGACGCCCAGTCCGGCAAGCATCAGCGCCAGCGTCTGCGGTTCGGGCACGACCCCGACGGCGCTGACCGTCAAGGTCACGTCGTGCAGGTTGTAGATGGCGGTGAACGCGGTGCCCGGCGCGAAGCCGTAGACGCCGATTGAGTCGAACGGATGGCTGCTCGCCTGCGAGGCGAAGGTCATGACGACGAAGCTGTCGCCCAGCACGGGTGTATAGCCGAGGTTCCAGACGCCGATCTCGCCCGCCAGGCTCACATTGCCGCTGACGGCGAGGGTGTCGAAGCTCGCGAGGCTCGCGAGGTCGAAATCGAGCCTGCCGGCGGCGGCATTGACGAGGCTGCCGGTGACGCTCAGGTGGCCGACGCCGCCGATGCCGGGCGCGATCGAGCCGCCGTCGTTGACGATATCGCCGTTCACGTGGGTCGCGATCGTGCCGTTGCCGGCCAGGACGCCCGCATTGGCGAAGACTGCATTGCTGCCGAGGAAGGTCGCCCCGGCGGCGGTCTGCACCAGCCCGTGGTTGGTAAACGCCGATGTGACGGCGAACGTGCCGGCCTCGACTTTTGTCGTTCCAACGTTGCTGTAGGCCACACCCATCGTCGTCGTCGTATTGCCCTGCTTGTTGTACGTGCCGAGGTTGTTGAAGGCGTTCGCGCCCGAGTAGTCGTAGGTGTAGGCATCGAAGGCGTTGGCGTCGGTCCAGGTGCCGCTGCTGTTGATCGTTGCACCGGTGAAGCGGATGCGGTTGTTGTTGGC
>CALMIL010000112.1 GCA_937864005.1 uncultured Burkholderiales bacterium | reverse complement strand
CCCCGGACCTACCCGGCGTCAGCCTCGACCGGCCAAGATAGTTGTCGTCGACCGGCCAAGGTAATTGTCGCCAACCATGCAGAAACTCGACGCCAAGAGCTACGCGTGGGGTGCCGGGGCGACCTGAGCCGTACCCATCCCGACCGAACCGCGCTGCGGGGGGCGTAGTGGAATACTCAGGCTCGTATCAGAAATGAGGCAAAGTTACCTGTCATGAAAGCTCGATGCAACAACTGCGGCACCGCAAGCTACAAGGTTCTCCATAAAGCCGGAAGGGCCCAAATACACCAGATTGTGCAGTGCGAAAACTGTGGCCTGATGTACGCCTTTCCACTCGAACGGGACAATCTCGAGACTTATTCCGTCACCGCCACTGAGCAGGAACCGCTCAGCGAAGCAAGCCCTGAAGTACGCCGTGCACTGACGAAGCTTCCAGACTACGAAAAGATCGAATCCGTCTTGTCAGATCTATTGCCGCGCAAGGGGCACGTGGTTGAAGTCGGCGCTCATTCCGGCTTGCTGCTCGGGTCATTCAGGTCCAAGGGCTGGAAAGTGACCGGCATCGAGCCCGATGGTCGTGCGGTAGAGTTTGCCCGCCGCGCCTATGACATCGATGTACGCAGGGCAACACTGCTTTCAACCGATCTCGAAGATGGGTGTGCGGACGCGGTCGTCATGTTGCATGTCATCGAGCATCTGGACGATCCGGCAGCGAATCTTCGCGTGGTAAGTCGGATTCTTCGAGACGACGGAGTATTCGTTGTAGAAACGCCAATATACGACACGCTTGCATACCGCCTTCTCGGGCGAAGAGAGCGCAGCTTGAGTTGCGATGGGCATATCTTCTTCTACACTCAGGCAACCCTGAGCCGGCTGCTCACCGACTGCGGCTTCACCATCCTTCGCTCGGAGCGCGTGGGCAGAACGATGTCGCTGTCGAGGTTGCTTTGGAATTTTGGCGTGATGTCAAAGAGTACTTCAGCTCAGCGAATGCTCAAAGCGGTAATTGATAGGCCTTCGTTGCATAGTAGACATATTCATCTCAACGCAAAAGATATGCTCAGGATATATGCACGCCGAAGCCTAACATTATCATGACACACCTATAGATTTTATACAAATCGCCAAGGAAACTGTTGCCGTGAAGTTCAGTCGACGTAAAGCTACTATTACCGGTGCAATCGCGCCGACCGCAGCGTTGTCCGGTTGTGGTGGGGGCTGGAAAGATGACATTCCAGAGCTACCTGCTGCACCGGTCATTCCCGGTATGGTTGTGCTCCGTACAATGACGCTTGACGGTACTGGAATAAATAGGTCGGGAGACGGAACGAAGGTCCTGCAAAGAACACCCGTAGTTCCCCCCGATGTCTATTCCACGGTAGTTCCAAAGAATAAACCGAATGGGTGGCCTGGATATATTGAGTTTATACAACCTGAATCCGTGACCTCGCCGAACGCCGACGCGGCCAAGTCGTTGATCTGATTGACGATCATGGCAGGGTTGATCCCGACAACCGATCACCCTGCGGGTGAGTTGAAGGGGAGTATCCGTTTCGATACTGCCAGCCCAGCTCAATCGAATGCGCCAATTGATCGTCAAGCAACTCGACTACGACCTCACTCCGGTGGCCGGCCTGGCGCTGGTGGGGCACTACCTGAAGGCCCTGCAGCCCGTGCTCGCCCGGCTCGATGCGGCGCTGCCCGTCAAGAGCGGCGTTGCCAACAGCGACATCGTGCGCAGCTACGTCGGCCTGCTCGTGCAAGGCAAGAGCGACTTCGACGCCATCGAGAACTTTCGCGGCGACGCGTTCTACAAGCAGGCGCTGGGCATCGGCCTGCTGCCCTCGAGCCCCACGCTGCGCCAGCGCATGGACGCCAAGGCGGTCGAGATGTTCGACTTCGCCGCACCGATGATCGAGACGCTGCTGGCCGGCCAGCGCCCGGACTACGGCGTGCTGCCGTGTGGCTGGCTGCCTTTGGACGTGGATACGTTTGCGATGGACAACGGCGGCACCGCCAAGGAAGGCGTGGGCCGCACCTATGCCGGCGTGGACGGCTACTGCCCGTTGGCGGCCTATCTGGGATCGCACGGGTTTTGCCTCGAACTTGCCTTGCGCCCGGGGGTGCAGCACTCTGCCAGCGAGACCGACTTCAACCTCGAGCGCGTCATCCCGATGGCCCAGCGCCTGAGTGCGGCGGGTCCGAAGGCGCCGATCCTCGCTCGGCTGGACTCGGGGTTCGACTCCGCGCGGCTGATGCGCGGCATCGAAGCGTGCAACGCCTCGGGGCTGGCGCAGGTGGACTGGCTCATCAAGTGGAACCCGCGCAGTACCGATGTGGCCGCGCTGGCTGCGCGGCTCGATGCCGATGCCGCCACACGCTGGGAGCAGCCGCGCGCGGGCAAGCGGATCACCAGGCGGGTAGCTCTTCGACGTACGGGCTGGGTCTAAGCCCCCCGAGTCGAGCAGCGTTCCAACCGCTTTAGTATCCCATATTGAGGCGTCTCGTCCACCACCAAGGATCGGCGTTCGAAGTGCGCTCTCTGATCTATTGGATTGTCGCTCTGAACCCCGGATCGACGGATATGTCGGTGCAAACGATCGGATCCATTCGCCAGTCTGGCAAAGCGAAGGTAGTAGTGTGAAGTCAGATCGCTTTCTGGTGCTCGACAGCCTGCGTGGCGTCTGCGCGATCATGGTGGCGCTCTTCCACTTCCCCGCGTCGGGAGCGATCGTAAGCTTGCCAATCGTTGCAAATAGTTGGCTCTTTGTCGACTTCTTCTTCGTCTTGAGCGGCTTCGTCATTGCGGCAGCCTACCGCCGGCGGCTCTCCGAAGGATTCTCCCCATTGCTGTTCATGTGGGCTCGCTTCTGGCGACTCTATCCATTGCACATCGCGATTCTGTGCGTCATGCTTCTCAGTGAAGTACTTCTTGCGGCTGGGGTGGTGACTGCGGGGCGCGAACCGTTCGGGCCTGGAAAGACGCTAAGTGAATTCTTCTATGCGGCGACACTTGTCAATTGCTTCGGCCTAACTGATGAGCTTGGCTGGAATGGCCCATCGTGGAGTATCGGTGGGGAGTGGTGGGCCTATGCGACATTTGCAACGATCGAGGTTGCAGCCAGGACGAGGGCCAATCTTGTTTGGTTGATAGTCGCCGGAGTCGCGCTGGCATTGAGCGCTTTTTCTGGGGTACCGGATCGCACGTTCAACTGGGGAATTCTGAGGGCACTACTGGGATTTGGTATCGGCACTCTGACGTTTGCGATTCATAAACGATATCCGTTTAAACTCTGGAAAATGGCAAGTGTGATAGAGATTATTATCATCGCGCTCTCAGCTCTTGCCGTCATCTTCACACCAGCAACTCTAAAATTTGCTACGCCACTTCTTTTCGCAGCTGTAGTTTTCACGTTTGCTAGATCGGACGGACTAATCAGTGGCCTACTTAAGGCGCCACTCCTAATTAGACTTGGCGCACTTTCTTACTCAATCTACCTATGGCAGGTGATGCTCCAGGCTCGATTGTTGGATGGTGTGGGATTGTTCTTTCCTGAATATATTAGTAGAAATAGCGGTGGTGCCAATGTCTTTGCCGGCCCGGCCTGGATTGGGGATACGCTTGCCATATTAATGTTGGCCACACTGATCGCCTTTTCAGTGCTTAGTTATCGATTTATAGAACTTCCGGGCCAGCGCTTTGGAAGGGGCCAAGTCCATCGCATCAATAGGAGTATGGTGAAGATGGCTACTAGAAGGTGCGATGAATCGTGAAATGTTCTGACTAGACTATAGTGAAATTTACAACTCTGTCTGTTTGGTGTTCGGGCTTGTGAGGTGTTTATATCTTGTTGTAAGGTCCGTTCTAATATCTTGTGTGCATCGTTTGTCGGAGACAGAATTTATCCATGCGATTGCTTTCTTCTTTTGTTGTTTTATCTGGCATCAATTGTTGATTCAAAGACTGCTGCGTCCGAAGTAACTTCATAGTAGAGCACAGGACGTACACCTGGTAGCGGTGTAGTGGGCTCCTTTCCAAGATAAACCCTTTGATTGGGCGTCCCCACGACCATGTAAGAGAACTTGGCGCCACCGCAATCGATCTCTATGGACCATTTGGCGGCGGCGGAGTAGGCGGACAGTTCCGTCCAGTAAGCCGTGGCTGGCGTCGCCGGAACCGAAGGCGCCACCGCAAGTGAGATGAGTCCGTTCAGCGGCCGAATACTGCAGTTGCTATGGTAGGCGATCCCGAGTCGCCTTACGCTTTTGTCTGCTGTGCTTAACGACGTGCGTTCGACGAAGCCTTGCGTCGTCGTTCTAAATCCGCGCACGACGGCGACGCCTGACCTGTATGACGGATGCTTGACGACGAGACGGGCTTCGGCGGGGTCGAATACGTCAATCTCGCCAGGGCTCCACTTCTCCTGACCCATTCCATCGATGAGCGGCACGTTTTGCGCAGGGCCCTTTCGGAAATAGTCGTTGTGGTACGGCGAACTGTAGTTCACCGTGCCGGGATCGCTGCTGAGGCGGACCGTTCCGAAATGAAGCTCGTAGGTCAGTGCCTCTTCCTGCCAATGATTCGCGCGCGACTGTCCATAGTGAACGAATGCCTGCCACGCGCCGGAGCGCAACACGGCCATACGGTTGCCGGGAAAGTTGCGGGTCGTCACCGGTGGTAATGTGGGCGCCGGTGGCGTGGCGGGCGGGGCATCCATCAGGGCTTCCCACGACTGCGAGGCGTTGGCTGCCTGCACGCCCCACCAGGTCGGGATGGAACGGTAAGCGCGGACGAAGGATCGCGAAGTGAATGCGTTGTACGGTGCCGAGTCGCCGGGCGTTGGCAGCGAGCCGTCGTCGAAACGATAGTCGAGCGGGCTCAGGAGGAGGCGGTAAAGCGGCGTGCGCTCGGAAGCGACGGATGACGCATAGCCCTCCACGCCGGCGGCGACCTGCAGGTTGCTGAGTGCCCAGATCACATAGTCGTTGTAGCCGAAGCTGCCTTCATCCCAGAGGTAGTCCGAAGTCATCGCGGCGGCCAACGTAGCTCGGATGCCGATCGGGTTGTTGAGCGCATAGTCGAGCAACGCGCCATCGTGCAGGCGCATGGCAATGCCTGCGATGCCCGAGGCGTGCCAGAGGCCGATGTTCGTCAGGGGCGACGTTACCGTCTTGAGGTTCTCTGCCATAGGTTGGAATAGGCCCGTGCGCCATGAACTGACACGGGCTGCCCCGGCATAGACTTCGAGAAGGCGGGCGGCGTCCAGCAAGTCCCAGACGCCGGTGGCCTCGTCGAGCCCGTGGCGGTACATGCGCCCGCGCCCGTTCTCCGTGCGCAGCGGCCACAGGTTGTAGTTGGTGGCATAGAAGTCGAGTTGGCGCGCTGCCCACTCCGCGTACTTCACATCGCCGGTGAGGGCATAGATCCTCGCGGCCTCACCGGTCCGGGTCAGGTTGTAGGCGCGCATGAAATATACCCAGGCTTGCTTGAAGCGAATCTCGGTATCGGTCGCTCCGTCCGGGGGTTCGGCTGACTCGGGAGTCCAAGCAAGCGGAATGCCGGTTTTCGGGTCGTTGTAATCGTGCCCGTAGCCGCCAATCAGGTCCGCACGATCGCGTGATGCGCCAATCCAATCGTCTACAAGCGCCTTGCGCCTTCCCACCCAACTCGTCCAGGACGGCACGGAGGCGAACTTCGACTTCGCGGCCGCCCAATCCTCCTTCGGAATGCGGCTGGTGCTCAAGACGATATCGCTCCGCTTCGCAAGCGCGTCTGCCGTTGACGCCGTGAAGGTCGTGCCGGATACGTCCCCCTCGACCGTGACACTCTCGGGAAGCGTCCAAAGGGAACGCGGCGGCGTGGGTTCCTGTTTTGGAGTGAATACCGGCGCGCGCGTCGGCGACGTGTCGCGCGAGGCCGGAAGCGTGCGCGAGGTTTCGTCGGAGCCGATGAGGATGGGCGCCCTGACGAGCCCGGTTCCCGCGCCGGCCGCAGCGGACGCCGGTGTGGTTGCTGCCGCGATCAGCCTCTGCAGGTTCGATCCGACGCTTGCCGTCGAAAGCGCGGGCCCGGCGAGCGAAGCGCCGGCGCCGGTCGCCGTTGCCGGGGAGCGGGTGTCGCGCAGCGCTGCGGGTGATTCCAGAGAATGCGCCGAGGTGGAGGCTGCGGCAATATCCTCGGGCGTATCCGATCCGCCGCATGCAGCCAGCGAGATGCACAGCGAAAGCACGCTCAGCGACATGAAGCGGGGATGCAGCGGGGTAGTGGTGATCATATGCGGCCAGGGAAAGCAGGACGACGATGTCATCCATGGCCGCGCGATGCGGCCATGGATGAAGCGGGCTTCCGTGCGTTGGGTGAGCGAGCCGACCGTGTCGGCGCTACGCGATGCGTGATGCATCACCTGGGCACTCGCTGCTGCCGGGCGGCAGACGAAGCGGTCTGCGGGGCCGGGCGGTAGTCTGCCTAGCTTTCGTCGCCGAAACGTTTCGATGAACCCCCGCCTTGTAAGGCGCCGACGGCAGTGGTAACGGCGTGCAAGCCGTCTCGAGGTTTTAGGTCTGGCGCTCTTCTTCCCGGGCGAACGGCTTGTGCTTCATGCGTTCAATGCCTAGTATTTCGATCGTTGATTCGTGATAATGCCTAGCATAATGAGCAAGTTCATGATTCCTCTGCAAGCGAACGAGCGGGTTGCCGAGTTGGGCCGGCGCATCAGGGTGGCGAGGATTCGGCGCGGTTGGTCGGCCGCTGATCTCGCCGGCAAGGCGGGCATCAACCGAAACACCCTCACGGCGCTCGAGCTGGGCAGGCCGGGTACGGCGGTCGGTGTGTGCTTCACGGTACTGTGGGCGCTCGGCCTGGACAAGTCCTTGGACGCTGTCGCGGATCCCGATGGCGATCTCCACGGCAAGGCGCTCGAAGCATCGCGCCGCCCGACGCGAGCGGGAAAGGCCCGCAAGGCGAGCGACGACTATGACTTTTGAGCGCGAAGCCTATGTCTACATTCAGCTGCCCGGCACGTTGGAAACGGTGCCGGCAGCGCTGCTCAGGGTGCAGACGCTGCCCGATGGCAGGCAAATAGGGCGGTTTCGCTACGGCGATCGCTACCTTCAGCGCCAAGAGGCAGTTGCACTCGATCCGTTCCAGCTGCCTCTTGCCAAGGAAGTCTTCGAGTTCACCCGGCTGAAGGGGATTCCCGGCGCCGTTCGAGACGCCGGCCCCGATGCCTGGGGGCGGCGCGTGATCGAGCACAGGCTCGAGCGCAGTGCGGCCGACCTGGAAGAAATCGACTATTTGCTGCACGGACCGCAAGACGGGGCAGGCTATCTGAGCTTCGGCATGAAGGCCGAACCGCCCGCGCCCAGGCGCCAGTACAACCGGACGCATCAGTTGGCGGAACTGATCGCGGTCACACAGGCGATCGACGCGGGGCGCCCGGTGGCCGCCCATCTGCTCGAACAGCTTGATCCCGGCACCAGCATGGGGGGCGCGCGGCCAAAGGCCACGATCGAGGATGCGCAGAATCTCTGGCTCGGCAAGTTTCCGGCAAGAGATGACCGCTTCAATCTGCAGCGCGTCGAGTTCGCGACGCTCGACCTGGCACGCAGATGCGGTCTGAATGTCGCACGGGCCCGGCTGGAGTCGGTTGGCGAGGGCGACGTGCTGATGCTGCAGCGGTTCGATCGCGACTACACCGACAAGGGCTACCTGCGATTCGGGCTCGTCAGCGGCTTGACCGTGCTCGACTGCGGCGACAGCCACCTGGACCGGGAACGCTGGTCATACCCGTTGCTGGCCGACAACCTGCGCCGCTGGTCCGACAAGCCTGCAGCCGACTGCGCCGAACTATTCGGGCGGATGGTCTTCAATGCCGCCGTGACCAACAACGATGACCATCCGCGAAACCATGCGCTGCTGCGCAGGCATAAGGGATGGCGGCTGTCTCCGGCCTATGACCTCGTGCCCGTACCTGTGGTCAGCCTGGAGCGGCGCGACCTGGCCTTGACCGTCGGCGACTACGGGCGCAGCGCGAGCATCTACAACCTGCTGTCGCAGGCGGGGCGCTTCGGCTTGTCGGCCGAAGAGGCGCGGGGGCAGATCGACCGGCTCGTCGATGTCATCCGGCATTGGCGCGACAACTTCCGCGCCTGCGGTGTCTCGGTCGAAGATATCGACCACATCGCCCCGGCCATCCTTCCCGACTGCTTCTTCTTCGAAAGGCAACCCGGCGCGTGAGCCGGCATGCATCGATTGCCGGCGCCCGGCGGCGCAATGCGCCCGCGCGCGTACCGATCAGCCGGCGCCGGCGCCGGTGCTGACGGGCCAGAACTCGTCGATCAAGTTCTTCGTCTGGCGGATATTTCCGCGGCTCGATGCGCCGAAGACGATCGATTCCACCTTGGGCAGGCCGCAGACGTACGAGATGGCCTCGCGCGGCGTGATCGCGCCGGAGGCGAGCACCGACATGGCGACCGGACGGAAGCGCCGCTCGGCAAGCGTCTTCTCGTACAGCTCGATGCCGCCGCACATGCGAAAGCCGATCTTGTTGATGTTGGAGCAGACGATCGGGTTGTCGATGCCCAACTCGTCCAGTACGTCGAGCAGGACTGGCGTATTCATCGTGATGAAGCCGGGCTCGGCCTGATACTTTTCGCGCACGTGGTCATGGAAGACGCGAAGGCAGCCCTTCATGCCGACGCCCAGCAGCAGATCGGTGATGACGTTCTGCATGAAGATGACGGGTGTGCGCAGCCCGTGAAACATCTTCATCTCGGCGTCGATCAGCAACTGCATGATGGCCGCGACGTCCTTGTTGGCAAGCGCCAGCCCGCCTTTCAACATGGCGCCGACCGCGCCTTCGTCGGGCAGGAACTTGCGCAGTGCGTCGATCATGCCGTACTCGGTCACGGCATTCGCGTACTTGTGCGCGTAGGGCATGCAGGGGAAGAACTCGTAGTCCGGATACTTGTCGCGATTGGCGCGGAAGTAGTCGCACACCTCTGCCACGCGATCGTGCGTCGTGCACATGAAGGTGCGGATGCCTTCCTGGTAGGCGGCATCCAGCACATCGATGATGGCTTGCGTGTCCTGAAACCGCATCTGCTGCGCGCGCGCCTTCTCTTCGGACATGTGGTTGACGCCGAAGAACTGGTTGTCACCGAACAGGACACGGTCCATAGCTTGCTGATTGCCCTGCGTGCGCAGGTGTGGTTCAACCGAAGAGTCGCTTCCAGAAGCCTGCCGGCGCGGAGGCGGGCGCCGCAACCGCGCCTGCACTCGGCGCCCCGGACAGCCCCTGCGCGACGATCATCGAAACGATGCGATCCGCTTCGAGCGCCGAGCGAAAGCTGTTCTCGCCCTGCGTGCGCCTGGCTTCAATGCTCTTGACGAAGTAGTCGACCTGTGCCGAGTACTCTTCGCCGCGCAGGTAGTACCAGACCGGCTCGGTCAGATCGGTGGTGTAGCGGACGTTCCAGCCGGTCTTCAACTCAGGCAGGGCCGGCGTCGGTTCACGCAGATAGGTCTGGCACTCCTGTCGATCTGCAGTCAAGCGTCCGTTCGTGCCCCAGACCGAGATCTTGGTGCTCATCTTGCGAAAGCTCTCGTCGCTCCAGTTCACGCACAACTGGCCGCTGGCGCCGTTGGCGTAGTAGAGCGAGCAATAGACTTCATCCTCGACGTCGCGCGAGAAGACGCCGTGGCGCACCACGCCGCCCACCGATGCGGGGGTCCCGGCGATGAAATTCACGAGGTCGATCGCGTGACAGGCGTAGTCGTAGAGGGCGCCGCCGCCCTCGTCCTTCGCCAGGCGCCAGGTGCCGCCCTTGGGCCGCAGCACGACGGGGCCGTAGGCCTCGGCACGCACATGATGGATCGTGCCCAGTGCACCGGACTTGACGACCCGCGCGGCCTCCCGGAAGGCGCCGACGAACCGATAGTGGTAGCCGACCTGCGTCACCAGGTTCTTGCTGTCGGCCAACGCAACCAATCGTTCACCGTCATTCACGTCGAGCACGAAAGGCTTCTCGCAGAATACGTGCAAGCCCTTGTCCAGCGCCTTGTGCACCATCGACGCATGCATCTTGGAGGGGGTGGAAACCACGACCGCGTCCAACTGCTCGTTGGCCAGCATGCGGTCGAAATCCGCGTAGCACTCGAGCCCGGCATGCCTGGACAGCACGTCCGTCAGGTAGCTCGAACTGTCGCAACCGGCGATCAAGTCGACCTGCGGATGCGCGCGCACGATGGCAAGGTGGGACAGGCCCATCTTGCCGAGCCCGACCATTGCAACTCTGACCACTCAACCCCCTGAATTGCTCGGCACTGTTGCCGAACAACCGGCATCAATCGGCGGCGAGTATCGCATGCTTGATTTGGGCATAGGCCTGTTCGCCCTTGTTCAGCAGCAGGCTGTTGGCGGGCCGGCGATCGGCGGCGCCGAGAAAGTCCAGCAGTGCGGCAGCCGTCAATTTCGGCTGGTGGGAGAACGCGCCAAGCTCCAGCAGATACCTGTCGACATCCAGCAACGCGTCTTGATAAACGGAGATGGTGGGCACGCCCAGCACCGCCATTTCGCGCGTCATGGTTCCACCGGCGCCGACGAAGAGGTCGCAATCGGGCGCGATATCGGCGATGTCTAGGGCCGTATCGACGATCCGGATTCGGGCGAACCTCGGCGCCCGGTAGTGTTCGCCTTGCGCCTTGCCTCGCGGCAGCAACGTGACGTCGACGTGATCCTTGACGCCGAGCAGCACATCGTCGAGGAAGTCCTTGCCGCCCTTGTAGTACTGCGCCGTCCAGGGCTCGGGCCGCACGTAGACCGCCGGCCGGCCGGACGGCTTGGCCCGAACGCCGCGTTGGTCGAGACGCTTCTGCAGCCCCCAGAGGTAGATGCCCTCCTTCACGCCGGGGTAGCGAACGACCTTCGCGGGGTTGGCCATCTGCCGCTTCAGGTTCGCCAGCGAGAGGAACTCGGGCACCATGATCTTGCTGGCGCTCAGGAACGACGGCACGTTGCCCAGCGCATGCTCGTTGTCGTTCATGTAGATCGATCGCACGCCCAGGAGCCGCGCCACGACCGGGGAATGAAACGAGCTTTGCGAGATGGCGACGTCGATGCGCTTGGGGGCGAGGTAGGCGCGCAGTTGCATCACGCGGATCGGGTAGCCGAAGAGCTTTCGATAGAAGTTGGCGCCGTAGTGCTCGCCCACGACTTCGTACCGGAAGCCGTGCAGATCGAGCAGGTCGATCGTATTGGCCAGCGGGCGGCAGGTGATGATGACCTCGTGCCCATCCGCCTCCAGCTCGCGGATCATCTGCGCGAACAGATTGATGTGGGGCGAGTTGGATAGATCGAACCAGACCTTCATTGCACCATTTGTCTCGTCGACGCTTGCGACCGGCGCGCCGACCTACGAAATCAGCCCCAGCCCGCGCAGCGCGCCGATCACCTGCTCGGCCGCCTCCTCGGCGCTGCAGGCGGCGGCGTGCACGCGCAGTTCGGGATTCTCGGGGGGTTCGTAGGGCGAATCGATGCCGGTGAAGTTGCGCAGTTCGCCGCGCCGGGCCTTCTTGTACAGGCCCTTCACGTCGCGCGATTCGGCGACTTCGAGCGGGGTGTCGACGTGGACCTCGATGAATTCGCCTTCGGCGAGCAGGGCGCGCGCCATGGCGCGCTCGGCGCGAAACGGCGAGATGAATGCGGCGATCACGATCAGCCCGGCATCGACCATCAGGCGCCCGACTTCGGCGACGCGGCGCACGTTTTCGACGCGGTCGGCGTCGGTGAAGCCGAGGTCGCGGTTCAGGCCGTGGCGCACGTTGTCGCCGTCGAGCAGGTAGCTGCGCCGGCCCATCGCGTAGAGCTTCTTCTCGACCAGGTTGGCGATCGTCGATTTGCCCGATCCCGACAGCCCGGTCATCCAGATCAGCGCCGGCCGCTGGCCGTTCAGGGTGGCGCGCGCGGCCTTGTCGATATCGACGTACTGCAGGTGGATGTTGTGGGCGCGGCGCAGCGCGAAGTGCAGCATGCCGGCGCCGACGGTGTTGTTGGTCAGGCGGTCGATCAGGATGAAGCCGCCGGTCTCGCGGTTCGCGTCGTAGGGATCGAAGGCGACGAGCTGGTCGAGCGACAGGTTGCACACGCCGATCTCGTTCAGGTCGAGCGTCTTGGCGGCGAGGTGCTGCAGCGTATTGACGTTCACCTTGTACTTGGGCTCGGTGATGGTCGCGCTCACGCTGCGGGTGCCGATCTTCATGACGTAGGCGCGGCCCGGCAGCATCGGCTCCTCGCCCATCCACACCAGCGTCGCCTCGAACTGGTCGGCCACTTCGGCGGGCTTCTCGGCGTCGCTGATCATGTCGCCGCGCGAGATGTCGATCTCGTCGGCGAGCGTCAGCGTGATCGACTGGCCGGCCACGGCGAGCGGCAGGTCGCCGTCGGCGGTGACGATGCGCGCCACCGTGCTCTCGCGCCCCGAAGGCTGGATGCGGATGCGGTCGCCGGGCTTGACGCTGCCGCCGGCAACGGTGCCGCAAAAGCCGCGGAAGTCGTGGTTCGGGCGGTTCACCCACTGCACCGGCAGGCGCAGTGCGCCGGCCTGCTGGCGCAGATCGTCGACCTCGACCGTCTCGAGGTAGGCCATCAGCGTCGGCCCGTGGTACCAGGGGGTGTGCGCGCTCTTCGTCAGGATGTTGTCGCCGCGCAGCGCGGAGAGCGGGATCGGCACGATGTCCGCGAGCCCGATCTGGTCCGCGAAATCGCGGTATTCGCCCTCGATGGTGCGAAAGACCTCCTCCGAGTAGTCGACGAGGTCGAGCTTGTTGATCGCGAGCACCACCTTGCGGATGCCGATCAGGTGCGCCAGGTAGCTGTGCCGGCGCGTCTGCGTGAGCACGCCCTTGCGGGCGTCGATCAGGATCACGGCGAGGTCGGCGGTGGAGGCGCCGGTGATCATGTTGCGCGTGTACTGCTCGTGGCCCGGCGTGTCGGCGACGATGAATTTGCGCCGCTCGGTGGCGAACAGCCGGTAGGCGACGTCGATCGTGATGCCTTGCTCGCGTTCGGCGGCCAGGCCGTCGACGAGCAGCGCGAAGTCGATCGCGTCGCCCTGCGTGCCCCATTTGCGGCTGTCGGCCTCGACCGCGGCGAGCTGGTCGTCGAACAGCATCTTCGACTCGTACAGCATGCGCCCGATGAGCGTGCTCTTGCCGTCGTCGACGCTGCCGCAGGTGATGAACCTGAGCAGACCCTTGTTCTCTTGCGCGCTCATCAGAAATACCCTTCCTGCTTCTTCTTCTCCATCGAGGCGGCGGCGTCGTGGTCGATCATGCGGCCCTGGCGCTCGCTGCTGCGCGAGTGCAGCATCTCCTGGATGACGGCGGCGAGCGTATCGGCGTCGCTTTCGATCGCGCCGGTCAGCGGGTAGCAGCCGAGGGTGCGAAAGCGCACCTTGCGCATCACCGGCAGTTCGCCGGCCTCGAGCGGCATGCGCTCGTCGTCGACCATGATGAGCGCGCCGTCGCGCTCGACGACCGGCCGTTCGGCGGCGAAATACAGCGGCACGATCGGAATCTTCTCGGCCTCGATGTACTGCCAGACGTCGAGCTCGGTCCAGTTCGAGAGCGGAAAGACGCGGATCGACTCGCCCTTGTGCTTGCGCGCGTTGTACAGGTGCCAGAGCTCGGGGCGCTGGTTCTTCGCGTCCCAGCGGTGCTGGTGGCTTCGAAACGAGAAGATGCGCTCCTTGGCGCGCGACTTTTCCTCGTCGCGCCGCGCACCGCCGAAGGCGACATCGAAGCCGTACTGGTCGAGCGCCTGCTTCAGGCCCTGCGTCTTCCACATGTCGGTGTGGATCTGCGAGCCGTGATCGAAGGGGTTGATGCCGAGCGCGGCGGCCTCCGGGTTCTGGTGGACGAGCAGCTTCATCCCCGACTCCGCAGCCATGCGCTCGCGCAGCGCATACATGTCGCGGAATTTCCAGGTCGTATCGACGTGCAGCAGCGGAAACGGCGGCGGTGAGGGATAGAAGGCCTTGCGCGCGAGGTGCAGCATGGTCGCGCTGTCCTTGCCGATCGAATAGAGCATCACCGGGTTGTCGGCCTCGGCGACGACCTCGCGCATGATGTGGATGCTCTCGGCTTCCAGTTGCTGCAGATGGGTGAGTTTCATGGGCAGTGAATCGGCGCTCGCCGATCGGTGAATCGTTGCTTTCGAAGGCGGCGCGGCGCCGCCCACGGCGGGCGTCGGATTGCGCTGCAGGCGCGCTGTCGGGCCGGCCGGGCAGGCGCTGACGGTGATCTCGGGATGCTCTTGCAGCCAGCCGGTGAGCCCCGCGGCCCGGATATCGATTCCGTGCAGCAGGATGTGATGCGCGCCCGGCCAGGCGGCCAGCAGGCGCTCGAGGAAATCGGCATAGGTGCCGACGCTGTAGGCATCGCCCACAGGCAGCCAGGCGGTGCTGTCGCGCAGGGTCTGCGCCACCAGCAGGCGCTGGGTCGCGCTCGGGCCCGGCAGGCTGATCTGGCCGCACCACGCCAGGCTCGCGCCGCGCTTGCGGGCGTCGCGGGCGAGGTGCGGCAGCCGGGCTTCGCGCCACTGCGCGAGTGCGGCGTGTTCGCGCGCCAGTTCTGCCATCGGCAGGAGGTCGATTCCGGCGCGCGTCATCACCCGCGTCAGCGCGCGGCCCTGCGGGGCATGCCCGAATGCGGATTGCGTGAATTCGCGCACCGCATCGGCGGTCCACAGTCCGGTCGCCAGGCCGGCCTCCTCGGGCCGGGCGGCAAGCATGAAGCGCTGCACTTCGGCTTCTTCGTCCGGCGTCAATCCGCGGCCCTGGCCGACGCGGCGGCCGCGCGCCGGGGTGGCGATGCCGGACCAGCCCTTGTTCAAGAATGCGGTGTAGGCACCGATCACGGTCGGGATGCTCAGGCCGGTCTGGCGCCGAATCTGCTCCAGCGTCTGCCCCGCAAGGCGCAACTCCACCGCACGCTGGCGGCGGGCGTTGAGCTGCTGCAGGGGCAGGTGCGGCGCTTCGGGCATCGAACGGCGGGAGGCAGGAAATCAGGTTGCCGAGGATACTAAACTTTTATTGGACAATACATGCAAACGCCTGCCACCGACCGTCCTGATGCGAGGGAAAACTGATGTCCGACGCCGAATTGCTGGAATCGATCACGAAGATCGCGCGCCGTGCCGGCGAGGTGATCCTGCAGGTCTACGCGACCGACTTCGCCGTCCGCGGCAAGGACGACGCGTCGCCGGTGACGCAGGCCGACGAGCAGGCCGAGGCGCTGATCCTCGCGGCGCTCGCCATCATCGCGCCGGAGATTCCGGTCGTCGCCGAAGAATCGGTCGCCGCCGGGCGGGTGCCCGACCCCGCCAGCCTCGGCGGCCGTTTCTGGCTCGTCGATCCGCTGGACGGCACCAAGGAGTTCATCAGCCGCAACGGCGAGTTCACGGTGAACATCGCGTTGATCGAGCGCGGCCAGCCGCTGCTGGGCGTCGTGCTGGCGCCGGCACTGGGCCGGCTCTTCGGCGGCTGCCGCGGCAGCGGCGCCTTCGTCGAGGATGCCGCCGGGCGGCGCACGATCGCCTGCCGGTCGGTGCCCGATGCCGGGCTCACGGTGGTGGCGAGCCGTTCGCACGGCGACGCGGCGGCGCTCGATGCCTTCCTCGCCGGCCGCAAGGTGGCGAGCCTCGCGAATGCCGGTTCATCGCTCAAGCTGTGCCTCGTCGCGGCCGGCGAGGCCGACCTGTACCCGCGCCTGGGCCGGACGATGGAATGGGATATCGCCGCCGGTCACGCGGTGCTGGCCGCTGCCGGCGGAAGCGTGCGTCGCATCGATACCGGCGAGGCGCTCGCCTACGGCAAGCCGGGCTTCGACAACCCGCATTTCGTCGCGGCGGGGCGCGGCTGAGCGGGACCTATCCGGGCGTGCGGCCGTAGTTGTCCTCGAAGCGCACGATATCGTCCTCGCCGAGGTAGCTGCCCGACTGGACTTCGATGATCTCGAGCGGCAGCTTGCCGGGGTTCGCGAGCCGGTGGACGGTGCCGAGCGGGATATAGGTGCTCTGGTTCTCGGTCAGCAGCATCACCTGGTCGCCGTTCGTCACCTCGGCGGTGCCGCTGACGACGATCCAGTGTTCGGCACGGTGATGGTGCTTTTGCAGGCTGAGCGACGCGCCGGGCTTGACCATGATGCGCTTGACCTGAAAGCGCGGCCCGTGGTCGATGCTGTCGTACCAGCCCCAGGGCCGATGCACCTGGCGGTGCACGGTCGGTTCGCTGCGGCCGGCCGCATTGAGCCGGGCGACGATGTGCTTCACATCCTGGCTGCGCTCGCGGTCGGCGACGAGCACGGCGTCCGACGTCTCGACGACGACGACGTTGTCGAGACCGACGACGCCGACGAGCCGGTTCGTGGCATGCACCAGCGAGTCGTGGCTGTCGCGGAACAGCGCGTCGCCGCGCTGCGCGTTGCCGTCGGCGTCCTTGTCGCTCACCTGCCAGACGCCGTCCCAGGCGCCGAGGTCGCTCCAGCCGGCGGCCAGCGGCATCATCCGGATCGGGAAAGCGGCCGAGCCGGGGCACTTCTCCATCACCGCATAGTCGACCGATTCGGCGGGGATGGCTTCGAACTCGGCGCGCCCGGGCCGCACGAACGGCGCATCGACCGTCCGTGCCTGCCATGCGGCGCGCGTCGCATCGGCGATATCGGGGCGAAAGGCGGCCAGCGCGGCGAGCCAGACCGACGCGCGCATCACGAACATGCCGCTGTTCCAGTAGAAGTCGCCCTGGGCCAGGTAGCGCTGCGCCGTCGCGAGGTCGGGCTTTTCGACGAAGCGCTGCACGGCGTGGGGCGCGGCGCCGGAGGCCTGGGCCTCGATATAGCCGAAGCCGGTCTCGGGGCGCTCGGGCCGGATGCCGAGGATCACGATGCCGCCCGTGGCCGCGCTGCGAACGGCGGCCTGCAGGGCCTGCGTGAAGGCATCGTCGTCGGTGACGGTCTGGTCGGCGGGGGTGACGACGAGCACCGGATCGGCGCCCGACGCGGCCGCGAGCAGCGCGGCGAGCGTGACGGCAGGCGCGGTATTGCGGCCGATCGGCTCGAGCAGCACGCTGCAGCTCTGGCGCGTGACCTCCCGCAGTTGGTCGAGCACGAGGAAGCGATGCTCCTCGTTGCCGACGATGCACGGCGGCGCGACCGCGATATCTTCGCCGCCGAGCGCGGCAAGACGCGATACGGCCTGCTGAAAGAGGCTGCGGTTGCCCTGCAGCACGAGAAACTGCTTCGGATGCTGGGCCCGCGACAGCGGCCACAGGCGGGTGCCGCTGCCGCCGGCCATGACGACGGGCTGCACGGTGATGGGGGATGGCGACGGGGTCATGGTGCGGTGTCGGCGGTATGCAATGCGTCCTGGTCGGCGAGATAGTCGCGGTAGGCGATGCGCAGGCCGTCGGCAAGCGGCGTCGTCGCCTGCCAGCCGGCGCGCGCGAGCAGGCTCACGTCGAGCAGCTTGCGCGGCGTGCCGTCGGGTTTCGAGGCGTCGAAGGCGATCTCGCCCTGAAAGCCGGTGACATGCTTGATCTGCAGCGCAAGCTCGGCGATCGTCAGGTCGGTGCCGACGCCGACGTTGACGAGCGGCGGCTCGAAGCGGCCGCTCGCCGATTCGTCGCTGCCGAGCAGGGCGTCGAACTGCGCATCGGGCAGGCTCATCAGGAAGACGCAGGCGGCGGCCATATCGTCGCTGAACATGAACTCGCGCCGCACCGTGCCCGTGCCCCAGACGACGACCTTGTCGGCGCCGCTCGCCTTGGCCTCGTGAAACTTGCGCAGCAGCCCCGGGATGACGTGGCTGTTCTGCGGGTGGTAGTTGTCGCCCGGGCCGTACAGGTTGGTCGGCATCGCGGCCAGATAGCGCGTGCCGTACTGGCGGTTGTAGCTCCAGCACATCTCGATGCCGGCGATCTTGGCGAGCGCATAGGGCCGGTTCGTCGGCTCGAGCGGGCCGGTCAGCAGCGATGACTCGCGCAGCGGCTGCGCTGCGAGCTTGGGGTAGATGCAGCTCGAGCCGAGGAAGAGCAGGCGCTTCACGCAGCACTGCCACGCGCTGTGGATGATGTGGGTCTGGATCGCGAGGTTGTCGCGGATGAACTCGGCCGGATAGGTATTGTTGGCGACGATGCCGCCGACCTTCGCTGCGGCGAGGAAGACATATTCCGGCCGTTCGGCGTCGAAGAAGTCGCGCACCGCGCGCGCGTCGGTCAGCTCGAGTTCGGCATGGGTGCGCAGCAGCAGATTCGCGTGGCCAGCAGACTGCAGGCGGCGGACGATCGCCGAGCCGGCGAGGCCGCGATGGCCGGCGACGTAGATGCGGGCGTCGTGCTTCATCGCCGGCATCACTCGTTGTAGTCGTAGGCCCTGAAGCCGGCCTGCTTGACGAGGCTGTCGCGGCGTGCGGCGGCGTAGTCGGCCTCGACCATCTCGCGCACCAGCTCGGCAAAGCTCGTCGCCGGCGTCCAGCCAAGCTTCGCCCTGGCCTTGCTCGCATCGCCGAGCAGGGTCTCGACCTCGGTCGGCCTGAAGTAGCGCGGGTCGACGCGCACGACGACCGCGCCGACCTGGCAATTGGCCCTGATCTCGCCGCCGACCGGATCGATGCGCGCGACGGTGCCGATCTCGTTTCTGCCTTCGCCGCTGAATGCGATCGTGATGCCGAGTTCGCGCGCCGCGAATTCGACGAACTGACGCACGCTGTTCTGCACGCCGGTCGCGATCACATAGTCCTCGGGCGTGTCCTGCTGCAGCATCAGCCACTGCACCTGCACGTAGTCGCGCGCATGGCCCCAGTCGCGCAGCGCCGACAGGTTGCCCAGGTACAGGCAATCCTGCAGCCCGAGCGCGATGCGCGAGATCGCGCGCGTGATCTTGCGCGTGACGAAGGTCTCGCCGCGCAGCGGGCTTTCGTGGTTGAAGAGGATGCCGTTGCAGGCATAGATGCCGTAGGCCTCGCGGTAGTTGACCGTGATCCAGTAGCCGTAGATCTTGGCGACGGCGTACGGGCTGCGCGGGTAGAACGGCGTCTTCTCGTTCTGCGGCGTCTCCTGCACCTGGCCGTAGAGCTCGCTCGTCGAGGCCTGATAAAAGCGCGTCTTCTTCTCGAGGCCGAGGATGCGGATCGCTTCCAGCAGGCGCAGCGTGCCGACGGCGTCGGCGTTCGCCGTGTACTCCGGCGTCTCGAAACTCACCGCGACGTGGCTCATCGCGGCGAGGTTGTAGATCTCGTCGGGCTGCACCTGCTGGATGATGCGGATCAGGTTCGTGCTGTCGGTCAGATCGCCGTAGTGCAGCGTGAAGCGCTGATGCTCGACGTGCGGGTCCTGGTACAGGTGGTCGATGCGGTCGGTATTGAACAGGCTCGCGCGGCGCTTGATGCCGTGCACCTCGTAGCCCTTGTCGAGCAGCAGTTCGGACAGGTAGGCGCCGTCCTGCCCGGTGACGCCGGTGATCAGCGCGACCTTGTGCTTCGGGGTCGTCACAGCAGGGCTTCCTTCAGCGGCTGGGCGGGCGCAAAACCCTGCGGATTCATGCTCTGCCAGCGCCAGCTGTCTTCGCACATCGCATCGAGCGTACGCTCGGCCTGCCAGCCGAGGGTGGCGCGGGCGAGCGCCGGGTCGGCATAGACGGCGCCCGCGTCGCCGGGGCGGCGCGGTGCGAAGCGGTAGGGCACGCCGCGCCCGCTCGCGCGCTCGAAGGCGCGCACGACGTCGAGCACGCTGTAGCCGTGGCCGGTGCCGAGGTTGACGGTGAGCGAGCCGTCGTTGGCGAGCAGCCAGCGCAGCGCGGCGACATGGCCCTCGGCGAGGTCGGTGACGTGGATATAGTCGCGCACGCCGGTGCCGTCGGGGGTGTCGTAGTCGTTGCCGAAGACCTGCAGCCATTCGCGGCGGCCGACCGCGACCTGCGCGACGAAGGGCATCAAGTTGTTCGGCGTGCCGCGCGGGTCTTCCCCGATCAGGCCGCTCTCGTGCGCGCCGACCGGATTGAAGTAGCGCAGGCAGGCGGTCTGCCACTGCGCGTCGGAGGTGCCAATGTCGCGCAGCAGCGACTCGCCGATCAGCTTGGTCGCGCCGTAGGGGTTGCTCGCGGCCAGAGGAGCGTCTTCGCGTATCGGAAGCGCCTTCGGATTGCCGTAGACGGTCGCGCTCGAGCTGAACACCATGCGCTTGCAGCCATGGCGCTGCATCGCCGCGCAGACCGTCATCAACGCGCCGACGTTGTTCGCGTAGTAGGCGAGCGGCCTGGCAACCGATTCGCCGACCGCCTTGAAAGCGGCGAAGTGGACGACGGCATCGATCCGGCGCTGCCCGAAGATCCGCTCCATCGCCGCGGCATCGCAGACGTCGGCGCGTACGAAATCCGGCGCGCGGCCGGCCAGGCGGTGCAAGCGCTCGAGGACGGCGGGCGAGCTGTTCGAGAAGTCGTCGACGCCGACGACGCGATGCCCCGCTACCTCGAGCGCAAGCCAGGTGTGCGACGCGATATAGCCGGTCGCGCCTGTGAGGAGAATCGTTGTCGCCGTCACGTCGCGGCTTCTACGCGGCACGCAAGGCGCTGCCGGATCTGCTCGGCGCGCAGCGGTGCAGGTTCATTGGAGTACCAACTGCCCCGAGCAGCTGAAGGTCGTCGTGCTGTATGGATAGGACATGCCCCAGCGCAGCGCGTTGTCCGAGGCCGAGCGATCCAGGTACCCCACATTGCAGGCGAGCTGGCTGTTTCGGGTCGGGGCATAGCTCACACCCAGACTGCCTGTCGTGACCAGGTCCGAGCCTTGTTGCGTGCTGGAGAAGATCGTCTGCTCCAGATAGTCCTTGGTGAGGCTCAGGTTCCAGGTGAACTTCGTCTTGCCCGTCGCGAGATAGGTGCCGTACCACCGGATGGTGCGGGCGAATCGGCTGGTGTCGACGCGCACCGGCTCGCCGATGAATGCGTAGAAGGTGGATGAGTCGCCGGGGGCTCCGATGAGGGTCAGACCGGAGAAGATCTTGCCGGTCGGGTTCCACGTCCAGGTCAGCGAGCCATTGAATCCGTTGAAGTCGCGCCCGTTGTTGATGTCGTAGTTGATGTCGCTGTAGGACAGGCGCACGTCCACTGTGCTCAGCCCGCTGGGCACCCACTTGATCGTGAAGTCGAAATTCTTGCCGTCGCCGGTGTCGCCGAGCTTGGTGCTCGGGAACGGATGTGGGTAGAAGGGATACTCGGTGCGCTGGAAACGAAATGCCGCCCCGTATGTCCAGATGCCGTGGCTGCCGTAGGTCAGGCCGATGCTGCCGGTGTTCTGGTTGTATTCCTCGTAGGCGTACTGCTCGGCTGAGAAGTTCACCCGCCGGTAGGTGTAGCCGAGGTTCAACGCGATGTCGGGCGAGATGCCGTAGCGGCCGGTCAGATCGGCCTGGCTCAGATTCTGGATATTCTTCTGCTGCGCGTTGGGCTGTCCACCACCGATGCTGTAGTACACGAGACTTTGGTTCGCTGTCAGCCGAGCGGTGCCCGAGAGCCGTTCGACGGTCTCCCAGTCCCAGCCGACGTTCACGCCATAGCTGTTGCTGTTGAGGTTGCGGGCATCGTTGTTGAAGAAATAGTTGTAGCCGAAGTTGCCCGACCCGTAGAAGTGCTGACGCCCGACGGACTGATCGAAGCCGCCGACGATACTGGTCGTCGAATACCAACTGGCGAGTTCGTTGCTTTGAGTCGAGTACAGGTTGGAGTTGTAGCTGAAGGCCTGATTCGCGCCGATGTAGTACGGACTCGTTTCGGCCAGCGCGGCGACGCTGGAGGCGAGACCGAGGCACAGGGCGAGCGTGCGGGCGGTTCGAAGCTGCATGCGAGAAGTCTCCGCGTAGGGTGATTGAGCGCATTGCCTGCCGAGATCAATAGGCGTGCCTGTCGAACAGGACGAGGCGAATGGTACGCACAATGATCTGCAGGTCCAGCGCGAGCGACCAGTTGCGCAGGTATTCGAGGTCGTATTCGACGCGTGCCTTCATCTTGTCGAGCGTGTCGGTCTCGCCGCGGTGGCCGTTGACCTGCGCCCAGCCGGTGATGCCGGGCTTGACCTTGTGGCGCACCATGTAGGCCTTGATGATTGCGCGGTACTGCTCGTTGTGCGCGACCGCATGCGGACGCGGGCCGACGATGCTCATCCGGCCCTGCAGCACGTTGACGAACTGGGGCAGTTCGTCGAGCGAGGTGCGCCGGATGAAGGCGCCGAAGCGCGTGATGCGCGGGTCGCCCCTTGTTGCCTGGACGACGACCGACCCGTTGTCCTGCGTCGTCATCGAGCGGAACTTGTAGACGATGATCTCCTCGCCATCGAGTCCGTTGCGGCGCTGCTTGAAGATCACCGGCCCGGGCGAACTGAGCTTGACACCGATCGCGACCGCGAGCAGCAGCGGCGAGATCAGTACCAGGATGATCGATGCGAGCACGACGTCGCTCGCGCGCTTGACGAGTTCGTTCGCGCCGGTGAACGGCGTCTCGCAGATGCCGACGATCGGCATGCCGTTCATGTCCTGCAACCGGCCCTGGATGATGCTGATGCCGAACACGTCGGGAACGAAGTAGAGCGACGCCGTCGTTCCCTGCACCTGTTCGAGCAGTTCGACGATGCGCGGCTGCGAGCCGAGCGGCAGCGTGATGAAGACTTCGCGGATGGTGTGAGCGCGGATGTAGTTGGCCACCTCGGCGAGCCCGCCGAGGCGCTTGTCGTTCGCCTGCGGGTCGACCCGGCCGTTGACGCGGTCGTCGAAATAGCCGACGAAGTCGATCCCGCTGTCGGCGCCACCCAACGCCTTGGCAACCTTCACGCCGAGCGCTCCGGCGCCGACAATGATCGCGGTGCGTCGATTCTCCGGTTTGGCCGCGGCCGCCCGTACGATCTTGCGGCCGATCCAGACCGCGGCCCACTGCACGAACGGCGTGACGAGCGCCCAGGCGAGCAGAACGCTCTCCTCGAAATACTTCAGGCTGAAGGTCGCATAACCGCATAGCGCGAGGATCACGAGCAACGTCACCCAGGAGCCGACGATATCGACGCCGGCGGCGGTCAGGTTGTCGCGAAACCGATTGCGCCCGGGAAAGGTGAGCGCGAAGACCAGCAGGCACAGCGTGAGCGCCGGGCGCCCGATCGGCTCGTCGAAATGCAGGCTGATCGCGATATACGTGGCAACGATGATCGTCGGCTCGACGAACGCCGCGACGAGCGACGTGACCGATTGCGGTGCGCTGTAGAAAGTCCGGTTGTAGGTGCGCTCTTCGAACATTTGGCAAGGAAAGGCGAATGACCGCCAAGTTCGTTCTCTGATCTGTCGTCGATCGAATTTGCAGCAGCAGCGGTGGATCGAAGCGCCGATTCGGGTTGGCGGGCACTTGCGCCGACGCGCCGCAGGCATCGGCGATGCGTCTGCGCGGCGCGACCGAGGCAAAGTGAATTCTCGCCCACAAACGGCCCCGCAAGAGACTCCGGGCCATGGGGAGCGAGGTTTCGCGGTGCCTACAATCCGCAAATGTTTCACGCCCTCGCGTCGTCGTTCGGCAGTGCATTGGCGCAGCGTCTGACCCTGCTCGTCAATCATGTCCTGGCCGGCGAGGCGGTCGCGACGCACAAGCTGCGTGCGCACGACGGGCGCGCCCTGCGCCTGCAGCTCGACGGCTGGCCCGCGCTGCTGCCGCCGCTGCCGGATCTGGTGTTTCGTGTCACGCCCGCCGGGCTGCTCGAGTGGTGCGGCGCCGAAGCGCCGCAGGATGTCGATCTGCAATTGCGACTCGACGCCTCGAACCCCGCGATGTTGCTCGCGCTGGTTGCCGGCGGCGAGCAGCCCAGGGTGGACGTGCAGGGCGACGCACAGTTCGCGGCCGACCTGAGCTGGCTGATGGACAACCTGCGCTGGGACGTGCAGGACGACCTCGAGCGGCTCGTAGGCCCGGCGCCGGCACACGAGATTGCCCGCATCGGGCGCTTGCTCGCCGGCGGGCTGCGCCAGGCGCTGCGCACGCTGTCGGCGATGGCCGTGCGAACGCCGCGCACCGAGCCGACGGGCGTGCCCGCTGCCGGCCCGCGATGAGGCACTTCGCCCGGCTCGTTCTCATCATCTTCACCGTCCTGCGCTATGGCATGGACGAGCTCGCGCTGTCGGGATTTCGCCAGCGCTGGGTGCGGGCGCTGGTGCGGGTGATCACGGTCGGCCGAAAACTCGACGCGCCGCGCGGCGAGCGCATGCGCTTGACGCTGGAGCGGCTCGGGCCGATCTTCGTCAAGTTCGGCCAGGTGCTCTCGACCCGGCGCGACCTGCTGCCGACCGACGTTGCCGACGAGCTTGCGAAGCTGCAGGATCGCGTGCCGCCGTTTCCTGCGGCGCAGGCGCGCCGCCTCGTCGAGCAGGCATTCGGGCGGCCGATCGAGGCGATCTTCTCGGCGTTCGAGCCCGAGCCGGTGGCCAGCGCATCGATCGCGCAGGTGCACTTCGCGGTGCTCGAGGACGGGCGCCAGGTCGCGGTCAAGGTGCTGCGCCCGGGCATGCTCGACATCATCGAGGACGATCTTTCGCTGCTGCGCACGCTGGCGCGTCTGGTCGAGCGCGTGAGCGTGGACGGCAAGCGCCTGCGGCCGCGCGAAGTCGTCGCCGAGTTCGACAACTATCTGCACGACGAGCTCGACCTCGTGCGCGAGGCAGCCAATGCGGCCCAGCTGCGCCGCAACATGCAGGGCCTGAACCTGATCCTCGTGCCCGAGATGGTGTGGGAGCTGTGCACCAGCAGCGTGATCGTGATGGAACGCATGTACGGCGTGCCGATCAGCCAGCGCGCCAGGCTGCGCGAGGCGGGCGTCGACATCCCGAAGCTCGCGCGCGACGGCGTGACGATCTTCTTCACGCAGGTCTTTCGCGACGGCTTCTTCCATGCCGACATGCACCCCGGCAATATCCAGGTCAGCATCGCGCCGGAGACTTTCGGGCACTACATTGCGCTGGACTTCGGCATCGTCGGCACGCTCACCGAGGTCGACAAGGAGTACCTGGCGCAGAACTTCATCGCCTTCTTCCGGCGCGACTACAAGCGTGTCGCCGAACTGCACGTCGAATCGGGCTGGGTGCCGCCGACGACGCGCGTCGACGAGCTCGAAGGCGCGATCCGCGCCGTCTGCGAGCCGCATTTCGACCGGCCGCTGAAGGACATTTCGCTCGGCAACGTCTTGTTGCGTCTGTTTCAGACGTCGCGCCGCTTCAATGTGCACATCCAGCCACAGCTCGTGCTGCTGCAAAAGACGCTGCTCAACGTCGAAGGGCTCGGGCGCGACCTCGACCCCGATCTCGATCTTTGGAATACCGCCAAGCCCTTCCTCGAGCGCTGGATGAACGATCAGGTCGGCTGGGCCGGCTTCGTCGAGCGGCTCAAGAACGAGGCGCCGCGCTACGTGCAGCTCATCCCCGATTTGCCGCGGCTCGTGCATCGCGCGCTCGAACAGCCGCTTGCGACCGACCCGCGGCTGCTCGAAGCGCTGCTCGTCGAGCAGCGGCGCACGAACCGCATGCTGCGCGCCATCGCCTATACCGGCGTCGGCTTCCTGCTCGGGCTGATCGCGATGGAGCTGATCGTCGCTTTCCGCTGATCGGCCTTGCGCGGCGTCAGCGCCCGGCCTTGAAATTGGTGAAGGTGCGCGTCTGGACGCGGCGGATATCCTGCGGCATGCTGTCGGGCGCGGTCATCGCCGCCAGCTCGTCGGCGCTGAGGAAGATCGTCTTGTTCTCGGCGACGTCCTTCTTCACGAACTTCAGCGACGCCTTGTTCGGGTTCGCGTAGAAGACCTTGTTCGTGATGCCCGCGGCGACCTCGGGGCGCAGGATGTAGTTGATGAAGAGGTGCGCGTTCTTCGGGTGCGGCGCGTCGGCCGGAATCGCCATCGTGTCGAAGAACAGCGTCGCGCCGGACTTCGGGACGAGGGCTTCGATGTTCTGCCCGTTCTTGGCCTGGATTGCACGTGCGCGGGCGATATTGATGTCGCCCGAATAGCCCATCACGACGCACAGCGCGCCGTCGGCCAGGTCGTTGATATAGCCCGACGACGAGAAGCGCGTCACATAGGGCCGGATCTTCTTGAGCATTTCTGCCGCCGCAGGATAGTCGGCCGCGTTGCGGCTGAACGCCGGCTTGCCCACATAGCCGAGCGCGATCGGCAGCACCTCGGAGGCCGAATCGAGGATGCTCACGCCGCAGCTCTTGAGCTTGGAGGCGTATTTCGGATCGAAGATCAGCGACCACGGGTTTTCGGGCATCGCCAGGTCGCCGAGCGCCTTCTTGACCTTGTCGACATTGATGCCGACCGTGATGTAGCCCCACATCCAGTCGACGAGATACTGGTTGCCCGGGTCCACCTTCGCGAGCTGGGCGAGGATCGCCGGGTCGAGGTTGCCCCAGTTCGTGAGCATCGAGCGATCGAGCTTCTGCAGCAGGCCGCCTTCGATCTGCATCTTCGCGAAGTGCGCGCTCGGCACGACGATGTCGTAGCCCGTCTTGCCGGCGACGAGCTTGGCGTGCAGCACCTCGTTGCTGTCGTAGTTGTCGTAGTGGACCTTGATGCCGGTCTCTTTCTCGAAATTCTTGATCGTATCGTCGGCGATGTAGTCCGACCAGTTGTAGATGTTGAGCACCTTGGGTTCGGCGTCCGCCGCGAGCGCCGGCGTCGCGACGCAGAGCGCGAACGGCAGGGCGGTGGCGAGCAGCAGGCGCTTCGACAGCTTGCGCATGGATCACTTCTCCTTCACGGTCAGGCAGAGGCCGGCCTTCGATCGGCCAGCATTCTAGGGTCGGCCTCTCGCCGACATTGAATTCGGGCGACGCGGGCCGCATGTTTGTTCCGTGCACCGCGATGCGGGAACGCGAACGGGCGTTGGCGGCACACCCCGACCAGCGTCGCCGCGTGGCGGGGCAGCGCTCCGTATAATGGACGGTTTTCCTTTGAAATCAAGAGCTTAGCCATGCCGATCTACGCCTATCGTTGCGAGTCCTGCGGCCACGCGATGGACGTGCTGCGAAAGGTCTCCGACCCGGTGCTGACCACCTGCCCGGCGTGCGGTGCCGAGGCGCTTCGCAAGCAGGTCACGGCGGCGGGCTTTCAGTTGAAGGGTTCCGGCTGGTACGTGACGGACTTCAAGGGCGAATCGAAGTCACCGGCGGCGGACGCGAAGTCCGCGGGCCAGTCCGCGTCGGCGAACGGCGGCGACGCCAAGCCGTCGCAAGCCGCCGCGCCGGCGCAAGTCGGTGCCAAGGCCGAGACGAAACCGGCGCCTGCCCCGGCCGCTGCGTCCGGCGCGCCCGCAACGGGCAAGGCCCCCGCTTCGGGCTCGCCGTCGAAGCCGGGCCAGTGACGGCAGCCGCCGCCCGCATGTGAAGACGCACGTGAAGAAGTACCTCATCACCGGGCTGCTCGTCTGGCTGCCGCTGGTCGTGACGGTCTGGGTGCTGAGTTGGGTCATGAGTCTGCTCAGCGGCGTATTCGACGCCTTGCTGGTCGCGACGCAGGCACTGCTGCCCGTCGGGGCGGGCGCCACCATCGAGTCGATCCGGGGCATTCCGGGTCTGGGTGTGGTCGTGCTGCTTGGCCTGCTGCTTCTGACCGGCGCGTTCGCGGCGAATATCTTCGGCCAGTGGTGGCTGCGACAGGGCGACCGCCTGCTCAACAAGATTCCGATCGTCAAGTCGATCTACAACTCGGTCAAGCAGGTTTCGGACACGCTGTTTTCGAGCACCGGGCAGGCGTTTCGCGAGGCGGTGCTGGTGCAGTATCCGCGCCAGGGCGCGTGGACCATCGCATTCGTCACCGGCAAGCCGGGCGGCGAAGTGGCCGGCCACCTCGGCAACGACATGGTCAGCGTATACGTGCCGACGACGCCGAACCCGACGTCCGGATTTTTCCTGATGATGTCGCGCGCCGAGGTCGTGGAGCTGCGCATGAGCGTCGACGAGGCGCTGAAATACGTCATCTCGATGGGTGTCGTCGGGCCGGGCCGGCCCGATCCCGCCGACGGTGGCGCCGGGCTCGCGGCGGCAGCGCGAAACCGGCCCGGTTGACGCCTGGCAAGCGATCAACCTGCGGCACCCACGCGGCAGCGCCGCCGACAAGCGCCACACGAAGGATGTCGACGGATGCGGCCGCGCGTCCGCCGGCCGAACAACGATCGGATATGGAGTCGAGGCAATCATGAGAACCACTTACTGCGGCCTGGTCAGCGAGTCGCTGATGGGCGAAAGCGTCACCTTGATGGGCTGGGCGCACCGGCGCCGCGACCACGGCGGCGTGATCTTCGTCGACCTGCGCGACCGCGAGGGCCTGGTGCAGGTCGTCTGCGACCCGGACCGCCCGGCGATGTTCGCGGTCGCCGAAGACGTGCGCAACGAGTTCTGCCTGAAGATCACCGGCGTCGTCCGCGCCCGCCCGCAGGGCACGACCAACGCCAACATCACGAGCGGCAAGGTCGAGGTGCTGTGCCACGAGATCGAGGTGCTCAACCCGAGCATCACGCCGCCCTTCCAGATGGATGACGACAGCCTGTCGGAGACGACGCGCCTGACGCACCGCGTGCTCGACCTGCGCCGCCCGCAGATGCAGCACAACCTGATGCTGCGCTACCGCGTCGCGATGCAGGTGCGCAAGTTTCTCGACGTCAACGGCTTCATCGACATCGAGACGCCGATGCTGACGAAGAGCACGCCCGAGGGCGCGCGCGACTATCTCGTCCCGAGCCGCGTGCACGACGGCACCTTCTTCGCGCTGCCGCAGTCGCCCCAGCTCTTCAAGCAGTTGCTGATGATCGCCGGGTTCGACCGCTACTACCAGATCGTCAAGTGCTTCCGCGACGAGGACCTGCGCGCCGACCGCCAGCCCGAGTTCACGCAGATCGACATCGAGACCTCGTTCCTCGCCGAGGACGAGATCCGCACCATGTTCGAGGGCATGATCCGCAGCACCGTCGAGCAGGCGATCGGCGTCGTGCTGCCGCCGTTTCCGGTCATGACGTATGCGCACGCGATGCAGCGCTTCGGTTCGGACAAGCCCGACTTGCGCGTCAAGCTCGAACTCACCGAGCTGACCGATGCGATGACCGATGTCGACTTCAAGGTCTTCTCGGGTCCGGCGACGAGCAAGGACGGCCGCGTCGTCGGCCTGCGCATTCCGGGCGGCGGCGAGATGACGCGCGGCGAGATCGACGCCTACGGCGAATTCGTGAAGATCTACGGCGCCAAGGGCCTGGCGTGGATCAAGGTCAACGATATCGCCAAGGGCCGCGATGGCCTGCAAAGCCCGATCGTCAAGAACCTGCACGACAAGGCGATCGCCGAGGTGCTCGGGCGCACCGGCGCGCAAAGCGGCGACCTGATCTTCTTCGGCGCCGACAAGGCGCGCGTCGTCAACGATGCGATCGGCGCGCTGCGCGTGAAGGTCGGCCACAGCGAATTCGGGCGCGGCAAGGGCCTCCTGCAGGGCGGGTGGGAGCCGCTGTGGGTGGTCGACTTTCCGATGTTCGAGTACGACGACGCGGGCAAGCGCTGGAACGCCGTGCACCATCCGTTCACGAGCCCGAAGGACGGCCACGAGGACTGGCTCGAAACCGACCCCGGGCGCTGCGTCGCGAAGGCCTACGACGTCGTGTTGAACGGCGTCGAGCTCGGCGGCGGCTCGGTGCGTATCCACCGCGAAGAGGTGCAGAGCAAGGTGTTCCGCGCCCTCGAGATCGGACCCGAGGAGGCGCAGGTGAAGTTCGGATTCCTGCTCGATGCGCTCAAGTACGGCGCGCCGCCGCACGGCGGCATCGCGATCGGGCTGGACCGTTTCGTGATGCTGCTCACCGGCGCCGAGTCGCTGCGCGACGTGATCGCCTTCCCGAAGACGCAGCGCGCCCAGTGCCTGCTGACGGACGCGCCGAGCGCGGTCGACGAGAAGCAGCTGCGCGAGCTTCATATCCGGCTGCGCAATCCACACGCGGTCACGGCGGCGGACTGAGGCACGCGCCGCCGTCGCTGGTTGATAGCGGTCGAACTTGCCGTCGTTCCGAGGGTCCGACAGCGGCGCTATGCTTGATCCAATGCGGCAAACGACCCCCTTCGAACCCGTCACCACGATCGGTGCCGCGCGCATCCGGGTCGCCACCTACAACATCCACAAGGGGGTGCGCGGTGTCGGCCCGCGCAAGCGGCTGGAGATCCACAACCTCGGGCTCGGCATCGAGGCGCTCGATGCCGACCTCGTCTTCCTGCAGGAGGTGCGGCAGTACAACCGGCGCGAAGCGCGCAAGTTTCAGCACACCTCGTTCGGCTGGCCCGACGAGCCGCAGGCCGACTTTCTGGCCCCCGAGGGCTACGAGGTCGCGTACCGCACGAATGCGTTCACCCGCCATGGCGAACACGGCAATGCGCTGCTGTCGCGCTGGCCGCTGGGCGATATCGGGCACCACGACGTCTCGGATCACCGCTTCGAGCAGCGCGGCCTGCTGCATGTGCCGGTGCTGTGGCACGGCATCAAGGTGCATGCGATCGTCGCCCATCTCGGGCTGATGCATTCGGGGCGCGTGCGCCAGGTCGAGCGCATCGCCGAGTACATCGAGGCGCAGGTGCCGGCCGGCGAGGCGATCGTCGTCGCCGGGGACTTCAACGACTGGGGCGTCAAGCTCGACGCGCCGATGCGCGAGATGGGCCTCGCGCGCGCGACCAGTTCGAAGCCGGGCGAGATCGAGCAGCGCACCTTTCCGTCGCGCGTGCCGGTGTTCTCGCTCGACCGCATCTACACGCGCGGCTTCGAGTGCCGCGTCACGCTCGTGCCGCGCGGGCCGGCCTGGGCGCGGATGTCGGATCACCTGCCGCTCGTCGCGGAGCTGGAGCTGGCTTGATGGCCGTCGCGGGCGGCGGCGAGGACGCGCCACCGCCGGGCGCCGCGAAGACCGCGGCAGGCCCTACGTTTGCCCCCGACGCCGCGGCCGATGCGCCGGCGCCGGCGCCGCTTCCATCGCCGCACGCCGCGGCCGACGGGGCCGCCTTCGCGCAGCGTTCGGCCGCGCATGCCGGTGTGCACTACAGCGGCGGCAACGACGTCCTGCTGCTGCGCGGAGGGGCCGAGCTGTTTCCCGCGATGTGCGCCGCGCTTGCCGCGGCGCGGCATGAAGTCTGGCTCGCAAGCTACATCTTTCACTTCGACGCATCGGCGGCCAGCGTCGTCGAAGCCCTCGTCGGCGCGGCGCGGCGCGGCCTGATGGTCAATGTCGTCGTCGACGGCTTCGGCGCCGACGATACCTGGCCGGCGACCGAGCGGCTGCTGCGCGACGCCGGCGTCAATGCGGCGCTCTTCCGGCCGCTGGACCGGTGGTGGAGCTGGTTCCAGCCGGGCCAGTTGCGCCGGCTGCACCACAAGCTGTGCGTGATCGACGCCAGTGTCGCCTTCGTCGGCGGCATCAACCTGGTGGACGACCGCTTCGATGTGCGCCACGGCTGGAGCGACCAGCCGCGGCTCGATTTCGCGGTGCGCGTGCGCGGGCCGGTTGCCGTCGCCGCGCACCGTAGCGCGCGCGCGATGTGGATGCGCGCGACGATCGGCAAGGCCTGGCGCGAGGAGGTGCTCGCGCTCGCGCACAGCGCGCGACCGCTGGCGCGCGCGAGGCGCCTGCTCGATCGACTGCGCTCGCACCGCAGACCGCCCACGGGCGAGGCCGATCTGCTCCCGGTGCGTGCCGCGTTCGTGATTCGCGACAACCTGCGCCAGCGCAATGGCATCGAGCGCGGCTACGTGGATGCGATCCGCCGCGCCCGCCACAGCGTCGATCTGGTCTCCGCCTACTTCTACCCCGATCGATCGATCCGCCATGCGCTGCGCGACGCCGTGCGCCGCGGCGTGCGCGTGCGCCTGATGCTGCAGGGCCGGTGGGACTACCGCATCGCCGAGGTCGCGGCCTATGCGCTGTGCGACGAGCTGCTCGCGCACGGGGTGCAGATCTACGAGTACACGGCCGCCTTCCTGCACGCCAAGGTGGCGGTGGTCGACGACGAATGGGCGACCGTCGGCAGCTCGAATATCGATCCGCTCTCGCTGCTGCTCAATCTGGAAGCGAACGTCTTCGTGCGCGACATGGCCTTCGCGGCGCAACTGCGCCACGAGATCGAGATCGCGCTCGCGAGCGCGCTGCCGGTGACCGGGCGCAACGTTGGCGGCGGCGCGCGCCGCCTGATGCGGCGCGGCTTCGTCGCCTGGTGCGTGCGCTTGTACCTGCGGCTGGCGGGCGTCGCCGGGCGCTATTGAACGCCCCCAGGGCCGGGCCAGGCCCTGGCCCCCGCACGATCGATGCGCAGCGCCGCGCGCAAGCGCGAAATCCGCACGCCTGCCGGCTGCGATTCGTGCCGGCTGCTCCATAGAATCGGCTGTCGAGTGGCGCCGCCTTGTCGCGCGTCACGCGTCGATGCCCACCAAATTCGCACAGCACATGCCACCGCACCCCTTTCGGCCGCTGCCTGCCAAGGAGCGGCGCAGCGGCGTCGACCGGCGGCGCGTCGATCTCGAGCGCTTCGACCGGCCCGAGCGCCGGCACGGCGTCGAGGCGCGCAAACCCGAGGTGATCGAGCGCGAGATGACGAACTCGGAGTGGCTCGAGCTGAGCGCCGAACCCGTCCTGCCGCCGCCGATCAAGGTGCGCAGGAAGTAGGCCGGCGCGGCTCAGCCGGCGCCCAGGATTTCGCCCAGTGCGCCGACGAAGGCCTCGTTCTGCGCGGGCAGGCCGATCGACACCCGCAGGCAGGTCTCGAAGCCCGGGTCCTTCCAGGCTTTGGTGATGAAGCCGCGGGCGGGCAGCGCCTCGTGCACCGCGGCGCTGTCGGCCCCCAGGTCCAGCCACAGGAAGTTGGCCGCCGACGGCGCGATGCGCAGCCCCGGCAGGCCCAGCGCGCGCAGGTCCTGCGCCATGCGCTCGCGCGACCGCACGGTGGCCTGCACGCTCTGGCGCATGTGCCGGGCGTCGTTCCAGGCGGCGAGCGCGGCGTGCTGCGCCGCCTGGTTGACGTTGAAGGGCGTGCGCACGCGGTCGCCGAGCGCGGCGATCGCGGCATGCGAGGCCAGGCCGTAGCCGACGCGCAGTCCGGCCAGGCCCCAGGCCTTGGAGAAGGTGCGCAGCACGATCCATGCGCCGCGCCGGCCCTGCAGCGCCTGCAGCGCATCCGGATAGTCCGGGTCATGCAGCGCGTATTCGTGGTGGGCCTCGTCGACGACGAGCAGCGTGCGCTCGGGCGCGGCCTGCACGATGCGCGCGAAGTCGGCCCGGCCGTAGCGGCAGCCCACCGGGTTGCTCGGGTTGCACAGGATCAGCATCTTCGGCGCGCTCGCTGCCGCCGCCACCCAGGCATCGGCGTCGTAGGCCAGCCCCGCGCCAAGCGCGACCGTCTCGACCGCGGCGCCCATCATCTGCGGGTAGATCACGTGCAGCCCGAAGCTCGGCGTCTGCGTGACGACGCGGTCGCCCGGCTCCAGGAAGGCCAGGCACAGCAGCTCGAGCAGGTTCTCCGAGCCGTTGCCGACGATGATGCGCCCGGGCTCGATGCCGGTGCGCGCGCCGATCGCCTGCTTCAGCGCGCCGCACGACGGGTCGGGATAGGTCCAGATGTCGTCGGCGAGCGCCGCCAGCACGCGGCGCACCGCCGCTCCGGCGCCGTAAGGGTTCTCGTTGCTGCCCAGGCGGGCGACACGCTCGAGGCCGTACAGACGGCGCACCGCGGCGCTCGACAGGCCGGCGTTGTACGCCGGCAGGCCGCGCACCGCCGGGCGGGCCAGTTCGGCCGGGTCCAGCGTCGTCATGCGCTGCCTCGCCCGCTCAGGCGGCTTCCATCGCCGCCTGCGCGGCGCGCACCTCGACGCGCACCGCCTCGGTCAGCTCGGCTTTGAGTGCGGCGAAGGCCGGCGTCGTCTTCACCGAGTAGTGACGCGGGTGCGGGATCGTCACCGGCCGGTCGAGCTTGATGCGTCCGGGCCGCGCGCTCATGACGATGACGCGGCTGCCCATGAACACCGCCTCGTCGATGTCGTGGGTGACGAACAGCACCGTCTTGCGCTGCTCCTCCCAGATGCCCAGCAGCAGTTCCTGCATCAGCTCGCGCGTCTGGTGGTCGAGCGCGCCGAAGGGCTCGTCCATCAGCAGCATGCGCGGGTCGTTGGCCAACGCGCGGGCGATCGCCACGCGCTGCTGCATGCCGCCCGAGAGCTGCTTCGGATAGTGCTTGTCGAAGCCCTTCAAGCCGACCTTGGCAAGGAAGCCGTGCGCGATCTCCAACTGCTGCGCGCGCGCCAGCCTGCGCTCGGCCAGGCCGAAGCAGACGTTGTCCAGCACCGTCAGCCACGGGAACAGCGTGTAGCTCTGGAACACCATGCCGCGGTCGGCGCCGGGGCCGTCGATGCGCCGGCCGTCGAGCAGCACCTCGCCGCCGGTGGGCGTATCCAGCCCGGCGACGATGCGCAGCAGCGTGCTCTTGCCGCAGCCGCTCGGACCAAGGATGGTGATGAAATCGTTTTCCGCCACGTCGAGGTTGGTCGCCTGCAGCGCCAGCGTGGCGTCGAAGCGGCGCTCGACGCCGCGCACCGAGAGGATGTTGGCCATGATGTTCAGCGCCCGAGTTGCGCCCAGGGGTAGAGCCTGCGGTTGACCCACTTGAAGAACAGGTCGCTCGCCAGCCCGATGACGCCGATGACGATGATGCCGAAGATGATCTGGTCGGTGGCGAGCAGCGCCTGGCTGTCGGTGATCATGTGGCCGATGCCGCTCGAGGCGCCGATCAGCTCGGCGACGATGACGTAGGTCCAGGCCCAGCCCAGCACCATGCGCAACTGCTCGGCGATCTCGGGCGCGGCGCCGGGGACGAGCACGCGGCGGATCAGCGAGGCGTCACCCACGCCCAGCGTGTAGGCCGCCTCGACCAGGTCGCGCCGCGTGTTGCCGACCGTGACGCTGATCATCAGCACCAGCGAGAAGAAGCTGCCGAGAAAGATCACCGCGAGCTTTTGCGCCTCGCCGATGCCGGCCCACAGGATCAAGAGCGGGATGAAGGCCGACGCCGGCAGGTAGCGCGAGAAGCTGACGAAGGGCTCGAAGAAGGCCTCGATCGGCTTGTACGCGCCCATCGCGACGCCCAGCGGCACGGCGATCGCCGCCGCGATGACGAAGCCGCCCAGCACGCGCCACACGGTCATGCCGATGTCGTAGGCGAAGCCCTGCTCGGCGAGCAGCGTCCAGCCGCTCCTGAGCATCGTCCACGGGTCGGCGAGGAAGGTCTTTTGCACCAGGCCGCCGAAGGTGACGGCGCTCCAGACGGCGACGAAGAGCACGAAGAAGGAGATGCCCAGCGCGATGCGCGTGCCGGGGCTCACCGGGGTCAAGGGCTTCATGCGCGGCCTCCTCGCTCGGCCCGGATCGGCGGGCGCCGCCGCGGCGGCGTCCAGGGCGGCGGCGCGCGTCATTGGACGAAGCGCGGATCGGCAAGCTTGCTCATGTCGGGCATCTGCTTGATGATCCCGGCCTCGAGCAGCAGTTCGGCCGCCTCCTTGCTGAACGCGGCGTGCTCGCCGGCGAAGAACTTCTGGTTGGCGGCCTTGTCCTGCCAACGCAGGTACTTCTGGCTCGCCTCGAACTGCTCGGCGCTTTGCTTCACGTCGGCGCCCATGATGGCGAAGGCCTTCTGCGGCTCGTTCTTGATCATCTCGAGTGCCTGGAAATAGCTGTCGGCGAGCGCCTGCGCCGCCTTCGGGTTCTCGGCGATGAACTTCGGGGTGCAGCCGAAGGTGTCCATGATCATCGGGTAGTCGAGCGTGGTGGCGATGATCTTGCCCGCCTCGGGCTTCGCGCGCACCGCGCTCAAGTACGGCTCGTAGGTCATCGCGGCGTCGATGTCCTGGTTGCCGGCGATCATCGCGTTCGCGGCGGCCTGCGGCTCGAGGTTGACGACCTTCACGTCCTTTACCGAGACGCCGTTCTTCTTCAGCATCCAGGCCAGCGTGAAGTAGGGCGCGGTACCGGGCGCGCTGGCGGCGACGGTCTTGCCCTTCAGGTCGGCGATCTTCGCGATGCCGGACTTGACGACCATGCCGTCGGCGCCGTAGCTCTTGTCGAGCTGGAAGATCTGCGTCGTCGCGACGCCGGCGGCGTTCCACGCGACCCAGGTCTCGACCGTCGTCGCCGCGCACTGCACGTCGCCGGAGGCGATCGCGAGGTGGCGGTCCTTTTGCGGAATCTTCTTGATCGTCACGTCCAGGCCGTTTTTCTTGAAGATGCCGGCGTCGCGGGCGAGCGTGAGCGGCGCGAAGCCGGTCCAGCCGGACATGGCGATAGCGACGGGCGTCAGACTCTGCGCCGTGGCGAGAGGGGCGGCAAAGGCGAGCGTGGTCGCGAGGGCAGCCGCGGCGAGGGTGAGTTTCTTCATGGTCACTGACTCCGGTGGGGGGAAGGGGCGGCGCCGGCGGCGCCCGAGGGAGGAAGGTTTGCGGGGCTGCGCAGTTCGCACCACAGGCTCGAGCCGTCGATCTCGAAGGTGCGCGCCGCGACGCGCAGCGCCAGCGAGAGCTTGTCCTCGGCGAGGCCGATGCCGGTCACGCGCGCGCCGGCCCGCGCCCGGCACAGCCCGATCCGGCCGCTGCCGCAGCCCAGTTCGGGTGCAGCGTCGCCGGGACGCGCCGCGCCGGGCAGGTGCTGCAACGCCTGCTTCAGGTAGCGCTGCACGCGCGGCGGCGCCATTTCGTCGCAGCGCGCCAGCCGCTCGACCGAGAAGCGCTGGGCATGGCAGGCAGCCATCGGCGACTCGGCTGCTCAGCGACTCAGCGACTCAGCGGCTCAGCGGCTCAGACCGGCGTCCACAGCGCCGGCAGGCCGGGAATCTGGCGCAAGGCGCGGGCCAGCGCGCCGGCATGCACCAGCGCGGCGGCGCGTTCGATCTCCGGCGCGAAGAAGCGGTCGCGCTCGAAGCGCGGCACGCTCTCGCGCAGAAGCGCGTGCGCCGCTTCGAGCGGCGCGCTGCTGGTCAGAGGCCGCAGGAACTCGATGCCCTCGGCCGCGGCCAGCAACTCGATCGCGAGGATATGGGCGACGTTGGCGATCATCGGCTGCAGGCGGCGCGCGGCGAAGGTCGCCATCGAGACGTGGTCTTCCTGGTTCGCGCTGGTCGGCAGGCTGTCGACGCTGGCCGGGTGCGCCAGGCTCTTGTTCTCGCTGGCGAGTGCCGCGGCCGTGACGTGGGCGATCATGAAGCCCGAGTTCAGCCCGGCGTCGGCCGCCAGGAAGGGCGGCAGCCGCGAGACGTTGCTGTCGATCAGCATCGCGATGCGCCGCTCGGCGATGGCGCCGACCTCGGCGATGGCGTTGGCCATCGCGTCGGCGGCGAGCGCCACCGGCTCGGCGTGGAAATTGCCGCCGGAGATCATCGTTGCATCGTCGGCAAACACGAGCGGGTTGTCGGTGACGGCGTTGGCCTCGCGCAGCAGCACCAGCGCGGCGTGGCGCAACTGGTCGAGGCAGGCGCCCGCCACCTGCGGCTGGCAGCGCAGGCAGTAGGGGTCCTGCACACGGTCGTCGCCCTCGGTGTGGCTCGCGCGGATGCTGCTGCCGGCAAGCAACGCGCGGTAGTACTTGGCGACGTCGATCTGCCCCGGCTGGCCGCGCAACGCGTGGATGCGCGGGTCGAACGGCCCGTCGCTGCCGCGCGCGGCGTCGACCGTCAGCGCGCCGATGACGAGCGCCGATTCCAGCACCGGCTCGAAGGCGAACAAGCCGTGCAGCGCGAGCGCCGTCGAGACCTGCGTGCCGTTGATCAGCGCCAGGCCTTCCTTGGCTTGCAGTTGCAGCGGCTCGATGCGGTGTTCCTTCAGCACTGCGGCGGCCGGGCGGCGCTCGCCGTCCACCAGAAACTCGCCCTCGCCCAGCAGCGCCAGCGTCATGTGAGCCAGCGGCGCCAGGTCACCCGACGCGCCGACCGAGCCCTGGCTGGGGATGAAGGGCGCCAGGCCGGCGTTCAGCACCTCCAGCAGCGCATCGACCACCTGCTGGCGCACGCCGGAGGCGCCGCGCGCCAGCGAGCCGGCCTTCAGCGCCAGCACGAGGCGAACGATCTGCGGTGCCAGCGGCTCGCCGACGCCGACCGAGTGCGAGCGGATCAGGTTCAGCTGCAGCGTCGCGAGGTCGGCTTCGCTGATGCGCGTCGAGGCCAGCTTGCCGAAGCCGGTGTTGACGCCGTAGACGGGCGCCTTGCCGGCGGCAGCGCGCTGCACCACGGCCGCGCTGGCGGCGATCTGCCCGCGCGCGGCGTCGTCCAGCGCGAGCGATGCGCCGCCGGCGTGGATCGCCTGCAACTGCTCGAGCGTGAAGTGTCCGGGACGGATGTGCACGCTCAGGCTCCCACCATCGGCAGCTTCAGGCCGCGTTCGCGTGCGCACGCCACGGCGTCTTCGTAGCCGGCATCGGCGTGGCGCATCACGCCGGTGCCGGGGTCGTTCCACAGCACGCGCTCGATGCGCTTCGCCGCCGCATCCGTGCCATCGCAGACGATGACGACGCCGGCGTGCTGCGAATAGCCCATGCCGACGCCGCCGCCGTGGTGCAGGCTGACCCAGGTCGCGCCGCCGGCGGTGTTGAGCAGCGCGTTGAGCAGCGGCCAGTCGGAAACCGCATCGCTGCCGTCCTTCATGCTTTCGGTCTCGCGGTTCGGGCTGGCGACCGAGCCGCTGTCCAGATGGTCGCGGCCGATCACGATCGGCGCCTTCAGTTCGCCGGACTTCACCATCTCGTTGAAGGCGAGGCCGGCGCGGTGCCGCTCGCCGAGGCCGATCCAGCAGATGCGCGCCGGCAGGCCCTGGAAGGCGATGCGCTCGCCGGCCATGTCGAGCCAGCGGTGCAGGTGGGCGTCAGCGGGGAACAACTCCTTCATCTTGGCGTCGGTCTTCGCGATGTCTTCGGGATCGCCGGACAGCGCGACCCATCGAAACGGCCCCTTGCCCTGGCAGAACAGCGGGCGCACGTAGGCCGGCACGAAGCCGGGGAAGTCGAAGGCGTTTTGCACGCCGCAGTCGAAAGCCACCTGGCGGATATTGTTTCCGTAGTCGACGGTCGGGATGCCCATCGCCTGGAAGTCGAGCATCGCCCGCACGTGTACCGCGCAGCTCTTCGCCGCGGCGTCGCGCAGCGCGGCATGCTGGCCGGCGTCCATCTGCGCGGCCCTCCAGCCCTCGACGCTCCAGCCGGCCGGCAGATAGCCGTTGACGAGGTCGTGCGCGCTCGTCTGGTCGGTCACGAGATCGGGCTTGATGCCGCCCGCCTTGGCGCGCTTCACGAGTTCGGGCAGCACTTCGGCCGCATTGCCGAGCAGACCGATCGAGATTGCCTTGCCCTCGGCGGTGTATTTCGCGATGCGCGCCAGCGCGTCGTCCAGGTCCGTCGCCTGCTCGTCGAGGTATTTCGAGCGCAGGCGAAAGTCGATGCGCGACTGCTGGCATTCGATATTCAGGCTGCACGCACCGGCGAAGCTCGCTGCCAGCGGCTGCGCCCCGCCCATGCCGCCGAGTCCGGCGGTGAGGATCCACCTGCCCTTCAGATTTCCGCCGTAGTGTTGCCTGCCGGCCTCGACGAAGGTCTCGTAGGTGCCCTGCACGATGCCCTGGCTGCCGATATAGATCCAGCTGCCGGCCGTCATCTGGCCGTACATCATCAGGCCCTTGCGGTCGAGCTCGTGGAAGTGCTCCCAGGTCGCCCACTTCGGCACCAGGTTGGAGTTGGCGATCAGCACCCGGGGCGCGTCGGCGTGGGTGCGGAACACGCCGACGGGCTTGCCGCTTTGCACGAGCAGCGTCTCGTCCTCGCCAAGGGTGCGCAGCGCGGCGAGGATGGCTTCGTAGCAGTCCCAGTTGCGCGCCGCCTTGCCGATGCCGCCGTAGACGACGAGCGCGTCCGGGTTCTCGGCGACCTCGGGGTCGAGGTTGTTCTGGATCATGCGGTAGGCGGCCTCGATCAGCCAGTTGCGGCAGGCGAGCTGCGGGCCGCGCGGCGCGCGCACCGGATGCGGCCCGGCGAAATGTCTTGTGCTGGAGAGGTCGGTCATCGCGAATCTCGGCGTCGGGTGGAACGGATGGCGCTCAATGTACTTGTCTAGACAAGTAAAGACAAGTGCCGCTGCTCGTGGTTTTCCCTAGGGCGCCGGACGGTGCGCCTCCTTGTCTAGACAAGTGGTTCCGGCTAGCATCGCGCCATGTCCGCAACCCCCGCCGCGCTCGCCCCCTACGGCCGCGTCAAGCAGTACCTGCTCGATGCGCTCGCCCGCGGGCGCTGGGCGCCGGGCGAGCTGATGCCCTCCGAGGCCGAGCTCGTCGCGCGCTTCGGCGTCAGCCGCATGACGGTCAACCGCGCGCTGCGCGAGCTGCAGGCCGAGGGCCTGGTCGACCGCGTGCAGGGCGTCGGCACCTTCGCCGCGCCGCTGCACCGGGTGTCGTCGACGCTGACGATCCGCGACCTGCACGCCGAGATCGTCGAGCGCGGTCACCGCCACCATGCCGAAGTGCAGTTCGCGCGCAGCGAATCCGCGCCCGCCGCGCTTGCCCATCAGCTCGGCCTCGCGACCGGCGCGCCGGTCTTTCACAGCCTGATCGTGCATCTGGAGGAGGGTGTGCCGCTGCAGTGCGAGGACCGCTATGTCAACCCGGCGTGCGCGCCGGGCTACCTCGGCGTCGATTTCACGCGGACGACGCCGACGCACTACCTCTTCGAGGTCACCGCGCTGTGGCGCGCGCAGTACTCGATCGAGGCGGCGCTGCCGACGGCGCAGGAAGCGGCGCTGCTGCGCATCGCGCCGGGCGACCCTTGCCTGGTCGTCGTGCGCCGCACGTTCACGACCGCCGCGGCGATCACGATCGCGCGCCTCGTGCACCCCGGCGCGCGCTACGCGCTGCACGGCGAGTTCGCGCCGTGAACCCACTCGCCGCCTTGGAGCAGGTGCGTGCGGCAGACGTTGCGCCGCAGCCGTGGCGCAATGGCGGCGGAAGCACGCGCGAACTGCTCGCCTGGCCGCGCGATGCGGACTGGCGGGTGCGCATCAGCGTCGCCGAGATCGACGCCGACGGGCCGTTCTCGGTCTTCGAAGGCGTCGAGCGCTGGTTTGCCGTGCTCGGCGGCGCGGGCATCGTGCTTGGCGTGTCAGGCGCCGAACGCCGCCTGACGCCGGCCAGCGCGCCGCTGCGCTTCGACGGCGCGCAGGCGCCGCAGTGCCGCCTGATCGACGGCGCGACGCGCGACCTGAACCTGATGCTGCGTGGCGGCCTTCGGGGCACGCTCGAGCGGGCGGTGGACGGCATTGCGTGGCATGCGGGCTGGCGCTGGCGTGCACTCTTCACGGCGGGCGCGGCGCGGCTGCACGCGCCCGGCGCGGCGAGCATCGAGCTGGATGCCGCGACGCTCGTCTATCCGCTGGTCCCGGGACCCTGCCGCATCGAGCCGATCGGCGCGAACGCCCCGGCGTACTGGATCGGCGCCGACCTGGAGCCCGTCTGATGCAGGAACGGGGCGAGACGACGAGCGGGCGCGCGTCCTGCGCTCTCTGGCGCAACGCAAGGCTCGCCACGCTCGGCGCCGGTGCGGGCTGGGGGCTGGTGGAACGTGGCGTGCTGGTATCCGAGGGCGGGTCGATCGCCTGGGTTGGCGACGAGGCTGCCTTGCCGGCCGGCCTTGGCGCGCCGGACGAGCACGACCTCGGCGGCGCCCTCGTCACGCCCGGCCTCGTCGACTGCCACACCCATCTCGTCTATGGCGGACAGCGCGCGACCGAATTCGAGATGCGCTTGCAGGGCGCAAGCTACGAGGCCATCGCGCGCGCCGGCGGCGGCATCCGCTCGACCGTCGCCGCGACGCGCGCGGCGAGCGACGAGGCGCTCTTCGCGGCGACGCGCAAGCGAGCGGCCGCGCTGATGGCGCAGGGCGTGACGACGCTCGAGGTGAAATCGGGCTACGGCCTTTCGCTGCACGACGAGGCGCGCTGCCTGCGCGTCGCCCGCCGGCTCGGGCGCGAACTGCCGCTCTCGGTGCGCACGACCTTCCTCGGCGCGCATGCGCTGGCGCCGGAATTCGACGGCCGCGCCGACGAATTTATCGACGCCGTCTGCGAATGGCTGCCCGCGCTGCACGCGCAAGGGCTTGTCGATGCGGTCGATGCGTTCTGCGAGACGGTCGGCTTCACGCCGGCGCAGACGCGGCGCGTCTTCGACGCCGCCAGGCTGCTCGGCCTGCCGGTCAAGCTGCACGCCGAGCAGTTGAGCGACCAGGGCGGCGCCGCGCTCGCCGCGGCCTACGGCGCGCTGTCGTGCGACCATCTCGAGCATCTGAGCGAGGAGGGCGTCGCCGCGATGGCGCGCGCCGGCAGCGTCGCCGTGCTGCTGCCCGGCGCGTTCTATTTCCTGCGCGAGACGAAGCTGCCGCCGGTCGCCGCGCTGCGCGCCGCCGGCGTGCCGATCGCGATCGCGACCGACCACAACCCCGGCACGTCGCCCTGCCTGTCGCTACCGCTGATGATCAACATGGCGTGCACGCTGTTTCGCCTGACGCCGGAAGAAGCGCTGCGCGGCGCGACCGTCAATGCCGCACGCGCGCTCGGCCTGCACGACCGCGGGACGCTCGCGGCCGGCCAGCGCGCCGAGTTCGCGGTCTGGGATCTGGACCATCCGAACGAGCTCGCCTACGCTTTCGGGCACAACCCGTGCTTGCGCGTCGTCGCCGGCGGCGAGGAGAGGATGCGATGAAACCCGACGTCGTCACCCTGCATCGGGGCAGCCTGCCGCTGCTCGTCAGCTTCCCGCACGTCGGCACCGCGATCCCGCCGGATGTCGCCGCGCACCTCGTGGACGGCGCACTCGCGGTTGCCGATACCGACTGGCATCTCGAAGCGCTCTACGCCTTCGTCCGCGAACTTGGCGCGAGCACCCTCGTGCCGAGCGTCTCGCGCTACTGCATCGACCTGAACCGCCCGCCCGAGAATACGCCGATGTACGCTGGCGCGAACAATACCGAGCTGTGCCCGACGCGCGCCTTCAGCGGCGCGCCGATTTATCGCGAAGGTCAGGCGCCCGGCGCGGCCGAGGTCGAGCGCCGCCTGCAGCGCTACTGGCGCCCGTACCACGACGCGCTGGCCGGGGAACTCGCACGGCTGAAGGCGCTGCACGGTTACGCGCTGCTGTTCGACGCCCACAGCATCAGGTCCGAGCTGCCGTGGCTGTTCGACGGCCGGCTGCCCGATCTGAACCTCGGCACCGCGGCGGGCGAGAGCTGTGATGCGCCGCTGCGCGACGCGCTGTCGCGCGTGCTGCAGGCGCAGTCGCGCTACACGCACGCCGTCGACGGCCGCTTCAAGGGCGGCTATATCACGCGCCGCTACGGCCGGCCGGGCGAAGGCGTGCAGGCGGTGCAGCTCGAGATGTGCTGGCGCTGCTACATGGCCGAGTCGCCGCCCTATGCGATCGACGAAGCGCGCGCGCGCGAGGTGCGGCCGGTGCTGCGCGCGCTGCTCGAAACCCTGCTCGCGCACGGCGCGCGCGCCGCGTGACGATGCCACGTCCGGTCACGTTCTGGACGCCGCGCGCCTGGATCGGCGGCGCCTGGCACGCGCAGGTGCTGCTCGCGTGCGACGCCGCCGGCCGCTGGAGCGACATCCGCGCCGGCGTTGCCGCGCCGCAGGACGGCGAGCGGCTCGACGGCGCGGTGATCCCGCCGCTCGTCGATGCGCACAGCCACGCCTTCCAGCGCGCAATGGCCGGTCTTGCCGAACGGCGCGCGACCGGCGACGATGATTTCTGGTCGTGGCGCGACCGCATGTACCGCGTCGCGCTGCGCATCACGCCCGATCAACTGCGCGCCATCGCGGCGCAGCTTTATGTCGAAGTGCTGCGCGGCGGCTATACGCAGGCCTGCGAATTTCACTACCTGCAGCACGACATCGACGGTTCGCGCTACGCCGATCCGATGGCGCTGTCGTGGGCGCTCGCCGACGCCGCCGACGAAGCCGGCATCGGGCTCACGCTGCTGCCGGTGCTCTACGAGCGCGCCGGCTTCACGCAGGGCGCGTTGCGCGAAGACCAGCGGCGCTTCGCGACGACGCCGGCCGACGTGATCGCGCTGCATCGCGCCGCACAGCGCAGCGGCCGCCGGCATCTGAACGCGGGCGTCGCGATCCACTCGCTGCGTGCGGCGCCGGCGCAATCGATCCACACGTTGAAGCGGCTCGCGCGGGACATCGACGGCCCGATCCACATCCACGTCGCCGAGCAGACCGCCGAGGTCGACGACTGCCTGGCCGCGACCGGCGCGCGGCCGATCGAATGGCTGCTGCGCGAACGCCTGCTCGATGCACGCTGGCAACTCGTGCACGCAACGCACGCCACTGCGTCCGAGATCGAGGGCGTCGCCGCGAGCGGTGCCGGTATCGTGATCTGCCCGACGACCGAAGCCAACCTCGGCGACGGCCTGCCCGACCTGCCGCGCTGGCTCGCTTGCGGCGTGCCGCTTGCGATCGGCTCGGACAGCCAGATCACGCGCGGCTGGGCCGAGGAACTGCGCTGGCTCGACTACGGCCAGCGCCTCGCGCTGCGCCGGCGCAACGTCGCCGCGCAGCCGGGCGCGCAGCCGGCGACCGCGGCACGCCTCTACGACGCCGCGCTCGCGGCCGGCGCGGCGAGCGCGGGCCTCGGCAAATGGGGTCTCGAGATCGGTGCGCGCGCCGACTTCCTGGTCCTCGATGCGCAGGATCAGAGCCTGCTTGGCGTGCCGCCGCCGCACACACTCGACGCGCTTGTCTTCTCGAGCCCGGGCGATGCGATCCGCGATGTCGCCGTGGCAGGCGAGTTCGTCATTCGTGACCGCCGCCACACCGGACAGGACGCGATCGCCGCGCGCTTCGAGCAGGCGATGACGGCGCTCTGGCCCGGCTGAGCGGCGCGGGACGACGCTGGCGCGCGCAGCCCGGCGCGCAGGCCGGCCCCGCGCGGGCGTCCGATCAGCCGTGCAAGAGCGCGGCCCGGTCCTTGCCCCCGCCCTCGGGGTCGATGCAGATGAACGACGGCACGCCGTCCTCGATGCCGTAGGCGGGCAGGTTCGACTGGCTCGAGCAGACCTTGCCGTCCCTCGTGAATACCAGATCGCGCAGCACCGTCACGCGCACCGGGCTCGGGTAGCTCTGGAAGGTCCTGGTCGACGGCGTGAAGCGCAGGACGCGATCGGAGTTGTTCGCCGTGATCCACACATCCTGCGTCTTCGGATGCACGTTCAGCGCGTACGGCACCTCGTATTCCTTGTCCGCGAGCGCCGGCAGCTTGTACGACTCGAAAGTCGAGGTCGCGGTGTCGAAGCGCATCAGCCCGCCCTCGTCGAACGACGGAATCCACAGCACGCCGGCGGCGTCGAAGCGCGGCCTGCGCGGGCCGGACATCGGCGTATCGAACTCCTTGATCTCCATCGTCTTCGGATCGATGCGGCCGATCTTGTTGGCGTAGAGCTTGGCGTACCAGATGCTGCCGTCTTTCGGGTTGACGTCGATGCCGTACGGAAAGGCGAGCACCTGGAAGCCGAGGAAGCGGTGGTGCGACAGGTCGAGCAGCAGGTTTTGCTGCGGCAGCCAGCCCGACACCTTCAGGATCGTCGGCAGCAGCAGGTCGCTGACCCAGCGCCAGAAGCCATTGTGCGGCAGCCGGGTCACCGTCATCTGTTCGGTCTTCGGGTCGAAGCGGCCGACCTGGTTGGAGGCGACGATCGTGAACCAGACGATGCCTTGCTGGTCGATGCGGATGGTGTGCGGGTACAGCGCATCGCCCGGCACCGGATAGGTCTTGAAGGTCCTCGTCTTCGGGTCGAAGGCCATGATCGTGCTCGACAGGGCGTTCGTGATGTAGAACGTGCCGTCCTTCGCCTGCGCCGTGCTGTGCGGGCCGTGCTTGCCGGTGAAGATGCCGATCGGCAGCTGCATGCCCGAGAACACGCCTCCCACCGGCAGGTCGATGTCGGGCAGCTTGACTTCCTCGATCTTGCCCGTGGTGCGGTCGAGCACCCACAGCATGTCGTGGCCCTCGTCGGTGCCGTAGAGCTTGCCGTCCTCGCCGAGGTCGGTGTCATGCACGAACGACGTCGGCAACCCGAACAGCCACTCCTCGACCTTGGCCCTTGCCAGCACCGGGGTCGCCCCGTAGTCGTGGGTCGCGTTGACCGGCTTGCCGTCGAATCCGTGCTCGAGCACGGCGCCGACGCGGTCGATCTGCGGCGCGCTGAGCATCGCGAAGTAGCCTTCCATGCGCTCGATCGTCGAAACCCAGGCCTCATGGCTGCGCGGTACACGCGTCAGCGAGTTGCCGATCTGGTGGCAGTAGTTGCACTGGCTGACGAACGCATGCTGATCGCTCGCGCTCGCAAAGGTCAGCTTCGCGTTGTGCGCCGAGGCGGACAACGCCGCCGAGGCATCCTCGGCATCGGCGAAGCGCTCGAGGCGAAAGTCCTGCTGCGCCGATTGGTCGAGCGCGAGCCGCAGCGTCACCTTCGTGTCCCGCCAGTTCGCGGCCCGGGCGCGCACGTCGAGCTGTCCGGCAAATGGCGTCTGAATCGCATAGCCGCCGTCGGCATCGGTGTAGACGGTCTCGCGGCGCCGCTTCGCTTCGTCCCATACGCTGACCATGGCTCCGGCCACCGGCTTGCCGTCGGCGGCGGCGACCCTTCCCGTCAACGACGCCGATCGAGCCTCGTGGCTCGCCAGCGCGACCAGGAGCAAGGCGGCGATGCCGCGCGCGAGCCTGGAGCCGCACCTGCGGGCCGCCGGCCCGTGCTTCGCGTTCGCCGCGATGGCGTGGGCGTGCGCATTCCGAGCGGCGCGCATGGCGTGGCGCCGCGGGCTCACGACCTTGCCTCCACGACGGGCGCGCCGCGCCCGGTGCGCCATGTGAACCAGCCTCGAAAGGTGCGGCTTCGACGCAGCGACAGCAGCAGCGGGATCGCAATCACGGCGGCCAGCGGCCCACCGGTCAGCAGGTGCAGCAGCAGCATGATGCCCGCCATATCGAGCTTGGGAAGGTGCAACAGCTCGGCCAGCCCCGTCAGCAGAAGTGCGAGCAGCAGCACGGCGCTCAACTGGTTGAGCAGCAGCACCGCCTCGAGGATCGCGAGGCCGCGGCCCGACCAGAGCAGCGCGGCCAGCACAAGCAGGCACAGGCCTGGCACATAGTAGGCGCGGGCCATCGTGCCCAGCCAGATCATGAACAGCGCGCTGGCGACGAACACCACGCTGCCGACCTTGGCGGGCAGCGGGCGGGGGGGATGGTGCATGGTTTCGCTCCTCCAGAGAACGCCGATCGGGATGATCTCGCCGCACTCGCGCCGGGTCAACGTCCGGCGTCCGGCACTTGCTTGTCGGTCGCCGACGGCGCAGCCGCAGCGTCGAGGCCCGCGCGGTTCATGAAAACCCGGCTTTGCGCGCGTCGGCGAGCATCAAGCGCTGGGCCAGGCTTCGCGACAGCCGCCGCAGGTGGTACATCGGCCGTGCGAACGGGCCCACGAGTACCAGGGGCCGGCCGCGGCGCACCGCCTCGACGATGGCCGCGGCCACCACCTCGGGGCCGACGCCCTGTGCCTCGTAGTAGGACTGCAGCTTGCCCAACCGCGCCGCGTCGATGCTGGCTGAGGTGGCGCCGGCGGCCTTGGTGATGTCGGTGTTGATGATGCCGGGGCAGACCGTCGTCATCCCGACCGACGAGCCGGTCAGGCGAAGTTCGAGTGCCAGCCCCTCGGTCAAGCCCATGATCGCGTGTTTCGAGGCTGCGTAGGCGGACATGTTGGGCGCCGGTGCGACACCGGCAAGCGAAGCGACGTTGACGATGCGGCGCGCGCCGCCGGCCTGCATCATGCGCGGCAGGAAGTGCATGCAGCCGTGCACCGCGCCCATCACGTTGATGTCGAGCACGCGCTTCCAGACGTCCAGCGGTGTGTCGAGAAAGGGGCCGACGAAGCCGATGCCGGCGTTGTTGACGAGCACATCCAGCGCCGACACCTGTGCGTGCACGCGCTCGGCGAAAGTCTGCATCGCCGCGGCGTCCGACACGTCCACCGATTCGGCAATGCACTTCGTGCCACGCTTGTTCAACAACTGGCGCAGCGCCGACAGCCGGTCGCCTTGCCGGTCCGACAAGACCAGATGCGCGCCGGCGTCGGCGAAGGCCAGCGCCGTGGCGCGGCCGATGCCCGACGCGGCGCCGGTCACGAGCACCCATTTGCCTTGCAGGTCGTTCATCATGTCATCGTCTCGTTCATCTCCGCTCCCCTGGCGTCGGCCTGCGGCGAAGATCCGTGCACCGACGATCACCCCCGAAGGGGCGGGTTTGCGGCGATGAGCGATCGTGCGCGGCGCCGCTACAGTCGCGCGAGCCGGGTCTGCGTCGAAGGGAGTGCGATCATGCGAGTCGCGGCACGCTTGCGCAATGTCAGTTGCCGACACCTGCCGGTCATTTCGCGCCGCCCAAGGGCTTGCCCCGCGCGGGCGGTGCCGGGATGAACCGCATCAAGCGCGTGCCGGCGCGCTACTTCGTGACGCTTGCCGATGCGCTGCAGAAACAGGGCATGGACATCGCGCGGATGCTGCGGATGGCCGCCATCGACGAGACGCAGTTCCGGCGTGCCGACGCCAGGCTCGCGCCGGAGCAGATCGACGCGCTGATCGGCGCGGCTGGGCGTCTGGCCGGCCGGGCCGACCTCGGCTTCGAAGCAGGCTTGCTGATCAAGATGACTTCGCACGACATCCTGGGCTACGGGATGCTCGGTTGCCGGGACTTCGACCAGGTGCTGCACCTGGTGAGCCGCTACTACCACCTGATGAACGAACTGTTCACGCTGCGCTACCGGCGCACGCCGACGTTCGGCGAAGCACTGTACAGCCCGGTCTCCGCGATGAGGCAGGAGACGCTGCGCTTCATGACCGAGGCTCTGGCGGTGGCGCACCACAACCAGCTGCGCCTCTTGCTGGGGCCGGCGTTGGGGCCCTTTGACATCGTGCTCGGCATGCCGCGGCCGCCGCATCATGCGCGCTACGACGCCCTGGCGCCCGCAAGGGTGCGCTTCGACGAAGGGGCCATGCCGGGCGTGCGCGTGCTGATGGGCGCGGTGCTGCTGGACCATCCCCTGCCGCTCGCATCGCAGGCTGTCGTGCGGCAGGTGAGCGAACGGCTGGAGGCGCTTTCGCGCCGACCTGCACCCGGAGCCGCCGGCTGGAGCACGTTCATCACGATGATGCTCACCGAGGCGCACGGCGAGTTGTTGACGCTGGACGATATCGGCCGGCGCCTGAACGTCTCGGCGCGCACGATCGACCGCAACCTCGAGAAGGAGGGCGCGCGGTTTCGCGACATCGCACAACGCGTCTACATGGGACGCGCGCGCGAACTGCTCCTGCAGCCCGGCATGACGGTGACGCAGGTCTCCGAGCGCCTGGGCTTCAGCGATGCGGCCAATTTCAGCCGGGCCTTTCGCCGCTACACCGGGTGCACGCCCAGCCGCTACCAGCAGACCGCCGCCACGCCGCCTCGGACGCCGGGCTGAAAGCGCCGGATCGCCGCAACGGCGCCGGCCGCGCACTGCGACGTCGTGGACCGCGTCGGCCGGCGCGCGAGCGGGCGGGCCCCGGCTCAGAAGGTGTGAACGAACCCGACGTGCCCGAGCAGACAGCCCAGGCGGCTCCAATCCAGGCGCAAAGCGCAGCCGTGGCACGGGCTACGGCGAGCATTTGCAACGACGAGTGGGGACGTCTGGGTGGGATGAGCGGGCATGGTGGGTTGGTTCACACCTTCTCAGCGCAGCGCGTCGCGCAGCGCCGCACTCGCGCGCAGCGCGCCGACCTCGATGGCGCGCCAGTTGCGCAGCGGCGGCGCGCTGAAGCCCCGCATGAAATCGCGCTCGCCGTCGTCGAGCGCGACGTGCGCTTCGATCACCGCGGCGATCGCGACCTCGGCGGCGCGCGCGTTGTTGCCGTCGTCGATCTTGATCGCGACGCCCAGGCCGTGCACCGGCAGCGCCGCGCAGTACATGCCTTCGGCGCCGACCTTCATGAAGACGCGCTCGCCCAGGCGTTCCATGACGCGCGTGTCCATGCGGCCGTGGCCGGCGACGAGCAGCGGCTCGCGCGCGACCGCGCGGCGCAGGCGCGCCGCGGCGCGCGCATGGTCCGGCGCGAGGCCGACGCCGGCGCCGACCCGCGCGAAGGCGAGCGCAAGCGCGCGCAGCGGGAACGCGTAGGTCGGGATCGAGCAGCCGTCGGTGCCGCGCGGCGCGGTGGCAAGTTGTGCGCCGGTCGCCGCTTCGAGCGCGGCGCCCACCTCGCGCATCACCGGATGGTCGGGTGCGACATAGCCGCGCACGAAGCGGCGCAGGTCGGCGCCGCGGCCAGCCATCGTGCAAGCGAGGCACAGAAACCCCGCATGCTTGCCCGAGCAGTTGTTGTGCAGCGGGGTGGGTTCGCCGCCGGCGGCGGCGAGCGCACGCATCGACGCCTCGTGATACGGCCAGTGCGCGCCGCATTCGAGGCAGCCGGCGTCGAGCCCGGCCTTGGCGAGCATCGCGGCGGCGGTTTGCGTGTGGATCGGTTCGCCGCCGTGCGATGCGCAGGCGAGCGCGAGTTCGGCGTCGGTCAAGCCAAGCTCGTCTGCTGCGCCGCTCGCGACGAGCGGCAGCGCCTGCAACACCTTGACCGCGGAGCGCGGAAAGACCGGTCGTTCGATGTCGCCGATCGCGGTGTGCAGCGCACCATCGGCGTCGACGATCGCGATCGCGCCGCGATGGAAGGATTCGACGCTGCTGCCGCGCAGCACTTCGACGAGCAGGGGGTTCATCGCCGGCTCTCAAGAAACAAGAATTTCAGGTGCCCGCTTCATAACAGAACGTAGTCGTTTCTTCCAGGACACCTGGCCCGCGTGCGGGGTTGGGTTGCTCTCAGGGTGAGGCCGCACTGTAGCGCCGCGTGCCGTTGGCCGCCGCGCGCTGTGCCAGCGCTTCGATGTCGCGCGCCAAGGCCTTCGCGGCAGGCAGCGTCATCAGCGCGGCGACAGGTCCCAGACCCTCACCTCGTACGGCTTCAGCCGGATCGGCGCCGCCTCGCCGGCGTCGAGCGCGAGCGCTTCGCCAGCGCCGAACGCCGGCCGCGCCTGCCAGCGCCGCGCTTGGCCTGCGGGCAGTTCGAGCGCGGCGTCGACATCGAGCGCGAACGTCTGCTCCGTCGCGCCCGGATTGCGCAGCGCGACGACCGCCCGGCCCGGCGCCCACGACGCCCAGCCGTAGACCGCGCCGCGCACCGGATCGCCGCCGATCCAGTGGCTGTCGCGCAGCGCGTCGGCGCGCTCGCGCGCCCACTTCGCGGCGGTCGCGATCAGGTCCCACTGCTGCGCATCCATCAGGTCGGGCGAGACGTAAAGCTCCTGCAGCCCGGTGCCGCTGGCGAAATAGCTGTGCACCTCGTCGCCGAAGTCGCCCTTCGGGTCGCTCGCCAAGCCGATCGCGTGGCGGGCGTAGATCAGACCGTGCAGCATCAGCGCGTTGAGCGGAAAGAGCGGCCCCTGCCGCACGATGCCGCCATAGGTGTCGGCGTCGCGGTAGGTGATCCAGCGCTGGCGGTCGCTGCCGGTGCCGGCGAAGGCGTGGTCCTCGCCGCCGCGCCAGATCGAATCGGCGCTGCGCAGCCAGAACGGCGACGGCCAGGTGCCGGTCGTGAGGTTGATGTAGAGGCCGGGCCGGGCCTTGCGCAGGTCGTCGATCAGCGCCATCGCCGCCGCGAAGTCGCTGTCGAACGCGCTGCCCGGCGTGACCTTGTCCGGGCTGCCGGTGCCGTCGAGCTTGAACTGGTTGATGCCGTACTCGCGCAGCAGGCGCCGCGTGGTGGCGTGGAACAGCGCGTAGTACTTCGGCCCGGAAAGCGCCAGGCCCTGGACGTCGACCTCGTAGCCCGCGGCGCGCGCCGTCTCGAGCCGCGCGTCGCGCGGCGGGCCGTAGCCGCCCCACGGCGAGAGCCAGATGCCCGGCGCCGCGCCATAGCGCGCGGCCGCATCACGCAGCGGCGCGAAACCCTGCGCAAAGCCGGCGTGGAACTGCCACAGGCGCGAGGTGTCGTCCCAGCCGTCGTCGAACAGGAACGAATCGAGCGTTACGCCGCGCGCGCGCACCAGCTCGCGGCCGTAGGCCTCGATCACGCGCAGCGCATCGGCCTGGCTGTACGGCGTGAAGTAGCCGATGTCGTACCACGAGTTGTAGTGCAGGAAGCTGCGAAACGGATGCGCGCGCTCGCGCTCGACGTAGGCCTGGAAGCCGCGCCGCAATTGCCCCTGCGGCGCGACGCCGAAGACTGCCGAGTACGTTGCCGGCACGCCGGCGCGAAGCGGCAGCGCGCGGCGCAGCGTCGCATTCGCGCGGCCATCGGTGACGCGCACGCGCGCCATCGGATGCTCGAAGCCGAAGAAGCGGTCGTCGGCGGCGAACGGCGAGCCGTCGACCGTGCCGACGGTGCGCCCGCCTTCCAGCGCCAGATCGATCATCGTCACCGACGCGATGTCGGTGTCGCGCGAAGCTTCGAGCCGCAACTCCTGGCGCACGTAGTTCGCGCCGTCGCGCAGCACGGCGCGCCAGTCGAGGGTGAGGCCGTCGCCCGCGCGCAGCCGCGCGTGCAGCACCATGCCCGGCGCGCGATCGGCGGCGCGCGACGCGGCCGGATCGGCAGCGATCGCCTCGCACAGCGGCGCGCCGTCCAGCGCCAGCTTGCTCGCGACCAGCTTGTCGCCGTTGCGCCGCGCGAGGCGGAACAGATCACCGGCGAGCGCATGCGCCGCGCCGGTGAAGCGGTTGTCGAGCGCCACCGGTTCGAGCGCGCCGCCCGCGGCTGCGACCTCGAAGCGCAGCGCCGCGTTGTGCAGCTGCAGCCGGCCGTCCTGCACCGAGCACTGCGCCTTGCCCGGGTCGAGCGGCAGCCACGGCGGCTCGGCGCGGACGCCGCCCGCGACCGTTGCGGCGAGAAGCCCTGCGAGCGGTATCGAAGCCATTCTCATCACACCGTCCTTTCGTACCGCGAGGTTCGAAGGGCGATTGTGAGCGCAGCGGGCGGTCGCGTGCCGCCCCGGCCCCGGCCTTCGAACGCCCGCCGCATGCATCCGCCGATCCGGCTTGCGCACCGTAGACTGGCCGAGCCCGACGTTGCGGGCGCCGATGGAGAACGCGCTTGAAACTGCGCATGGCCGAGAACTCGCTCTTCGCGATCCTGCTGCGCTCGCCGTGGTGGATCAGCTTCGCGATCGCGCTCGCACTCGCGGCGGCGGCGATGGCGCTGCTGCCCGAGGCGTACCGCGTCGTCGGCGCCGTCTCGGGCGTGCCGTTCGTCGTCATCGGCGCCATGGCCGCGCTGCGCCAGTGGCGCGCGCCGAGCGCGGCGCAGGTCGCGCAGACGCACGCCGCGATCTCGGCGATGGCCTGGCCGGCGTTCGCGAAGGCGCTCGAGGATGCGTTCATCCGCGACGGCTACGGCGTGAAGCCGGGCGCCGCGGCGCCGGTCGATTTCGTCCTCGAACGCAAAGGCCGCGTGACAGTCGTCAGCGCGCGGCGCTGGAAGTCGGCGCGCATCGGCGTCGAAGTGCTGCGCGCCCTGCAATCGGCGTGCGAGGCCGCCGAGGCGCAGGACGCGCTGTGCGTCTGCCTCGGTCAACTCACCGACAGCGCGCGGCCTTTCGCCGCCGAGCACCGCATCGCGATCTGGCAGAGCGCCGAACTCGCGAAGGCACTGCGCGGCGTCGCGCTGGCGCCTGCGTCACGGCGCTGAACCGTCCCATGCGGGCACGTCTCCGGTTGCGTCGTACGGCTTCGCGATCGACCGCATGGAAGTCGGGTCGGCCGCCGGCCTGCCCGCGCCCGAGGCGGCAAAGGGCCGTGCGGAGCGCCCGCGGCACTTCGATGAGGCGCTCGACTTCGTCGACGCC
>CALMIL010000111.1 GCA_937864005.1 uncultured Burkholderiales bacterium | reverse complement strand
CCGCAGCCCCAGATATCCTTCCACGCCTTTCGCGCGCCGTAGTCGCTGCCGAAGCTCATCTTGCTCGGGTCGCTCGCCTCGAGGTTGTCGGGGTCGAGCCCGGCAGCGCGGATCGAGGGTTTGAGGTAGTTGCCGTGCACGCCGGTGAAGAGGCTCGAGTAGACGATGTCGTCGCTGTTCGAATCGACGATGCACTGCTTGTAGGCGTCGGACGCGCGCGCCTCTTCGGTCGCGATGAAGGCCGAGCCGATGTAGGCGAAATCGGCGCCGATCGCCTGCGCTGCGAGCACCGCACCGCCGGTCGCGATCGCGCCCGACAGCGCGAGCGGCCCGTCGAACCAGGCGCGGATCTCCTGGATCAGCGCGAACGGGCTCTTCACGCCGGCGTGCCCGCCGGCGCCGGCGGCAACCGCGATCAGCCCGTCGGCGCCCTTGTCGATCGCCTTGTGCGCGAAGGTGTCGTTGATGATGTCGTGCAGCACGACGCCGCCCCAGGCGTGCACCGCGTCGTTGATGTCGGTGCGCGCGCCGAGCGACGAGATCACGATCGGCACCTTGTATTTCGCGCAGACAGCCATGTCGTTCTCGAGGCGGTCGTTGCTCTTGTGCACGATCTGGTTGATCGCGAACGGCGCGCTCGGGCGCTCGGGGTGCGCGCGGTCGTAGGCGGCGAGCGTCTCGGTGATCTCGGCCAGCCAGTCGTCGAGCTGCGACGCCGGCCGCGCGTTGAGCGCCGGCATCGCGCCGACGATCCCCGCCTGGCACTGCGCGATCACGAGTTTCGGATTGCTGATGATGAAGAGCGGCGCGCCGATGACCGGCAGCGCGAGTTTTTGCAGGACGGGAGAAAGCGCCATCGGTCGTCTTCCTCAGAACGCGTCGAGGGCAAGCGCGGTGACGCTCGCCGCGCCTTCGACGATCGCATCGCGCAGCCCGGGCGCGCGGGTCAGGATATGTTCCGCGTAAAAGCGCGCGGTCGCGATCTTGGCCGTCATGAAGGCCGCATCCTCGCCCGCCGCGAGGCGGTCTTCGGCGGCGATCAGCGCGCGCCCCAGCTGCCAGCCGGCGACCAGATTGCCGGCGAGCATCATGTACGGTACCGATCCGGCGAACGCCGCATTCGGGTCGGACCTCGTGTGGCCGGCGATGAAGACGACGGCCTGCTCGAAGGCGGTGCGCGCCGCCTGCAGGCGTCTGGCCACCGCGAGTGCCGCGGCGCTGTCGCGCGCGCCGAGTTCGGCCTCGGTCGCTTCGATCTGCTTCGCAACCGCAAGCGCCATGCGCCCGCCGTCGCGCGCCGTCTTGCGGCCAACGAGGTCGTTCGCCTGGATCGCCGACGTGCCCTCGTAGATCGTCAGGATGCGCGCATCGCGGTAGTACTGCGCGGCGCCGGTCTCCTCGATGAAGCCCATGCCGCCGTGCACCTGGACGCCAAGGCTCGTCACTTCGAGGCTCATCTCGGTCGAGTAGCCCTTCACGAGCGGGACCATGAATTCGTAGAAGGCTTGGTTCTCTGCGCGCACCTGCGCATCCGGGTGCACGTGGGCGGCGTCGTAGGCCGCCGCCGCGGTCAGCGCCATCGCGCGGCAGCCTTCGGTCAGCGCGCGCATCGTCATCAACATGCGGCGCACGTCGGGGTGATGGATGATCGGTCCGCTGCCCGGCAGCGAACCGTCGACCGGGCGCGACTGCACGCGCTCCTTCGCGAACGCCGCCGCCTTCTGATACGCCCGCTCGGCGACCGCGATGCCCTGCACGCCGACCGCGTAGCGCGCCGCGTTCATCATCACGAACATGTACTCGAGGCCGCGGTTCTCCTCGCCCACGACATAACCGACCGCACCCCCGTGGTCGCCGAACTGCAGCACCGCCGTCGGGCTTGCCTTGATGCCGAGCTTGTGCTCGATGCTGACGCAGTGCACGTCGTTGCGCGCGCCGAGGCTGCCGTCGGCGTTCACCATGAACTTCGGCACGACGAAGAGGCTGATGCCCTTCACCCCCTCGGGCGCGCCGGCGACGCGGGCGAGCACCAGATGGACGATATTGGCGGCCATGTCGTGCTCGCCGTAGGTGATGAAGATCTTGGTGCCGAAAACCTTGTACGTGCCGTCGGCCTGCGGCTCGGCGCGGCTGCGAACGAGCGCGAGGTCGCTGCCGGCCTGCGGCTCGGTCAGGTTCATCGTGCCGGTCCAGCTGCCGTCGATCATCTTCGGGATGTAGGTCCGCTGCAGCGTCGCCGAGCCCGCGGTGAGCAGCGCCTCGATCGCGCCGTCGGTCAGCAGCGGACACAAGGCAAAGCTCAGGTTGGCGCAGTTGAGCATCTCGATGCATGCCGCGCCTATCGTCTTGGGCAGGCCCTGGCCGCCGAACTCGGCCGGGTGCTGCAGGCCTTGCCAGCCGCCCTCGCCGAACTGCTTGAAGGCGTCCTTGAAGCCGGTGGTCGTCGTGACGACGCCGTCCTTCAGCGTCGACGGGTGCAGGTCGCCTTCGACGTTGAGCGGCGCGATGACGCCCTCGTTGAACTTCGCGCACTCCTCGAGCACGGCCTGCGCCGTCTCGGCGCCGAAGTCCTCGAAGCCGGGCAGCTTGGCAACCTCGTCGAGGCGGGCCAGTTCCGTCATGCAAAAGAGCATGTCCTTGACGGGAGCACGGTAGGTCATGATCATTTCCTGATGAAAGAAGGGCGCGTCAACCGCCGTTGCGCGCCCCCGGTTTGCGAAGCCCGGCCGTATCGGTCAGCCGAGCGCCTTCACGAGTTCGGGCACGGCGACGAACAGGTCGGCCTCGAGCCCGTAGTCGGCGACGCTGAAGATCGGCGCCTCCGGGTCCTTGTTGATCGCGACGATCACCTTCGAATCCTTCATGCCGGCCAGATGCTGGATCGCGCCGCTGATGCCGCAGGCGACGTAGAGTTGCGGCGCGACGATCTTGCCGGTCTGGCCGACCTGCCAGTCGTTGGGCGCGTAGCCGGCATCGACCGCCGCGCGGCTCGCGCCGAGCGCGGCGCCGAGCTTGTCGGCGAGCGGCGTCAGCACCTCGTTGAACTTCTCCTCCGAGCCGAGCGCGCGGCCGCCGGAGACGATGATCTTCGCCGCGGTGAGTTCGGGGCGGTCGTTCTTCGCGATCTCGCTGCCCTTGAAGATGGAGAGCCCCGGGTCGGCGGACGCGCTCACGGCCTCGACGCTCGCGCCGCCGCCGCTCGCCGCGGCCGGATCGAAGCCGGTCGTGCGCACCGTCAGCACCTTCGTCGCATCCGCCGTCTGCACCGTCGCGATCGCGTTGCCGGCGTAGATCGGGCGCTCGAAGGTATCGGCGCCGAGCACCTTCGTGACGTCGGAGATCTGGCCGACGTCGAGCAGCGCTGCGACGCGCGGCGCGACGTTCTTGCCCGCCGCCGTGGCCGGAAAGAGCAAATGGCTGTAGCCCTTCGCAAGCGCGACGACCTGCGCCGCGACCGGTTCGGCCAGGCCGTGCTCGAAGGCCGGTGCGTCGGCATGCAGCACCTTCGCGACGCCGGCGATCTGCGCCGCCGCCTGCGCGGCGGCCTGCGCGCCGTGCCCGGCGACGAGCACGTGCACCTCGCCGCCGCAGGCCGCGGCAGCGGTGACGGTATTGAGCGTGGCGCCCTTGATCGACTTGTTGTCGTGTTCGGCAATGACGAGTGCGCTCATGTCAGATCACCTTCGAAACGTTCTTCAGCTTGTCGACGAGGGTCGCGACATCGGGCACCTTGATGCCGGCGCTGCGCTTGGGCGGGTCCTCGACCTTCAGGGTCTTGATGCGCGGCGCGACGTCGACGCCGAGGTCGCCCGGCTTGACGACCTCGAGCGGCTTCTTCTTCGCCTTCATGATATTGGGCAGCGTCACGTAGCGCGGCTCGTTCAGGCGCAGGTCGGTCGTCACGATCGCCGGCAGCTTCAGTTCGAGCGTCTCCATGCCGCCGTCGATCTCGCGCGTCACAGCGACCGTGCCGTCGGCGACGACGACCTTGCTCGCGAAGGTCGCCTGCGCCAGATTGGCGAGCGCGGCGAGCATCTGCCCGGTCTGGTTGCAGTCGTCGTCGATCGCCTGCTTGCCCAGGATCACGAGTCCTGGCTGCTCCTTGTCGACGAGCGCCTTCAGCAGCTTGGCAACGGCGAGCGGCTGCAGTTCCTCCGCGGTCTCGACGAGGATCGCGCGATCGGCGCCGATCGCCATCGCCGTGCGCAGCGTCTCCTGGCACTGCGCGACGCCGCACGAGACGGCGATGACCTCGGTCGCGACGCCCTTCTCCTTCAGCCGCACCGCCTCTTCGACGGCGATCTCGTCGAACGGATTCATGCTCATCTTCACGTTGGCGATGTCGACGCCGCTGCCGTCGCTCTTGACGCGCACCTTGACGTTGTAGTCGACGACCCTTTTCACGGGGACCAGAATTTTCATGGCGGCAGGTTCCTCCAGTACTTGGGCGCCGATCCGGCGCCGCTTCGGTGTTGCGAACGGCTTGGGCTCATTCTAGTGGTCTGCGCCGCGCCGTCAGCCTCGCACCTGCGCTTCACCCTCCTGCGCGGCACGCTGTCCGCGCGCCATGTCGATCGGCACGAGCAGCAGCAGCCCGGCGACGAAGAAGACCGCGGTCGAGACGATCGCGAGCCGATGGTTGCCGGCGGTTGCCAGCGTCACGAGGCCGTAGGTCACCGGCCCGACGATCGCCGCCAACCGCACCGCGAAGGCCCACAGGCCGAAGAACTCGGCGCGCTGCCCGGGCGGCGCGAAAAGCCCGGCCATCGCGCGCGCCGCCGATTGGCTCGACCCCATGCACAGGCCGGCGATCACCGCCGCGATCCAGAAGAGCAGCGCGCCGGTCGCGAGCCCGGCCAGCGCCGTCATCACGATCCAGCCGGCGAGGGTCGCGCCGAGCGCCGCCTTGTGCCCCATCCGGTCCTGCGCGTAGCCGAAGCCGAACGCGCCGAGCGCGGCGGCAATGTTGACCATGAAGATCAGCGCCATCGTGTCGGTCTGCTTGAAGCCGAGCACCTGCTCGGCATAGACCGCGGCGAGCGCGATGACGACCGCGATGCCAGCCTGATAGCTCGTGCTGCAGGCAAGCAGCCACATGAAGTCGCGGTAGCCGCGCGCACGCCGAAACGTCGCCGCCAGCCGGCGCAGCGCCGCGCCCAGCCCGGCGTCGCCCTCGCTGCGCGCCTGCGGCACGGCGCGCTCGCGCAGCAGCGCGAAGGTGGCGAGCGATGCAACGCCGTAGACGCCGGCCGTGATCGCCATCGTCACCGGGACGAACTGAGTCGCCGGCAGACCGCGGGCCTGCGCCCACAGCACGTAGCCGAGGCTCAGGCCCAGCGAGAGCATGCCGCCGAAATAGCCGAAGCTCCAGCCCCAGCCGGAGACGGTGCCCATCGTTTCGCGCCGCGCCAGTTCGGGCAGGAAGGCCGCGGTGAGCGATTCACCGTACGAGTAGAAGGTGTTGGAGATGACGATCGCGAGCGCCGCGAGCCAAAGATCGCCCGGGCCGGTTGCAGCGAGAGCGAGGGTCGCCAGCACGCAGCCGACGGTGGTGACCGCGAGCAGCCGCTTCTTCGCCGCGCGCAGATCGGCATAGGCGCCGATCGCAGGCATCGTCAGCATCACGATCGCGTTCGATACGCCGAGGACGAGCGTCCACGCGAGCGTCGCCCAGTCCGCCCCACGGGCAATGACGCCGACGAAGTAGACGTTGAACACCGCCGTCAGGACGACCGTCGTGTAGCCCGAGTTGGCGAAGTCGTACATCGCCCAGCCGAACACTTCGCGCTTGCGCACGCCGGGGTTCAGCGCGGACTGGGGAAAGAGGGCCATGTCGTGTCGAATCGAGTGCGCCGATCCGATCGGCTGACGGCGCCTGCCGGCGATCGGGCGTCGGAGGCGGCCGGCAGCGTGTGAAAAGGCCGCAGCATGGTAGCCCAGACGCGTTGCGGATCGAATTTCGCGGCCCGGCGGGCGACGCGCGTCAGGCGCGAAGCGATGGCGCGCCCGGTGCGTCAGAAAAGATGGCCGACATCGAACAGCGTCAAGAGGCCGAGCGCCGCGAAGATGACGGCCGCGATGCCGTGCACGAGCGGCAGCGAGACCTTCCTCGCGATCGCCTCGCCGAGGAAGACGGCGGGAACGTTGGCGAGCAGCATGCCGATCGTCGTGCCGAGCACGACCGGGACGAGCGCGTCGTAGCGCGCCGCCAGCGCGACGGTCGCGATCTGGGTCTTGTCGCCCATCTCGGCGAGGAAGAATGCGACAGCCGTTGTCCCGAATACGCCCAGCCGCTGCATGCGTCCGGCGGCCTGCGCGTCGACCTTGTCGGGGATCAGCATCCACAGCGCCATCGCGATGAACGACACGCCGATCACCCAGCGCAGCAGGTCCGGCCCGAGAGCGCCGGCGACCCAGGTGCCGACGGCGCCGGCAAGCGCATGGTTGACGAGCGTCGCGACCAGGATGCCGAGGATGATCGGAACCGGGCGGCGAAACCGGGCGGCCAGCAGGATCGCCAGCAACTGCGTCTTGTCGCCCATTTCGCCGAGCGCGACGACGCCGATGGATACGAGGAGGGCTTCCACGGGAACTCCACGGGCCGGCGACAACTGAGACTGCGCGACATCCCCGGCCCATCCGGAGGCGGCACAGTCAAAGGTCTTGCCAGGCTCGAAGCTGTGCGCGCCACGACCGTGAGGGTCAAGTGTGTTGACGCGCACCCCTGCGTTGCAGGGCGGCTACTCCCCGATGACGGAAGTGCGCGCATTCTAGCGGCCGCGCGAATCGAAGCCGGATGGAATACTTCGGGCGCCTGCCGTGTTTACCGTAGTACCCCCACTTCGGAGAACCGATCATGTTGCGCAAATCTTCCCTCTCTGCGATCGTCTTCGCCGGCCTACTCTGCGCCACCGGCGCGGCGCTGGCTTCGGACGCACCGGCCAAGGCCGAGGGCGGCGTGCTCGTCGGCGCCAACGGCATGACGCTGTATACCTTCGACCGCGATACCGTCCCCGGCAAGAGCGCCTGCAACGGGCCGTGTGCCGCCAACTGGCCGCCGCTGATGGCGCCCGCCGGTGCCGCGGCCAGCGGCGACTGGAGCATCGTGACGCGCGACGACGGCACGAAGCAGTGGGCCTACAAGGGCAAGCCGCTGTACCACTGGACGAAGGATCAGAAGCCGGGCGACCGCACGGGCGAAGGCTTCAACAACGTCTGGCGCGTCGCGCAGCCCTGAGCGCGACGCACCTGGTGGGTGCCGAACAGGCTCTCGGTCACGTACCGGCACTGCGCCGGTACGCCCGGCTGCTGACCGGCGACGCCGCGCGGGCCGACGATCTGGTACAGGATACGCTCGAGCGGGCCTGCATCAAGTGGGCGCTCTGGCAGCCCGGCTCGATGCTGCGCGGCTGGCTGCTGTCGCTGATGCACAACCTGCACCGCAACCATCTGCGCGACTGGCGCCACGATGACGGCCATGCCGAGCTCGACGACGACGCGGAGCCAGCGCACGATCCGACCGCCGGTTTCGGCGAACGGCTCGATCTGCAGCAGGCGCTGGCCGCCCTGCCGGCACCGATGCGCGAGGTGCTGCTGCTCGTCACCGTCGAGGAGTACACCTATGCCGAAGCCGCAGCCATCCTCGGCGTGCCGGTAGGCACGGTGATGTCGCGGCTGCACCGCGCCCGGGAGCGGATGCGCGAGCTGATGACGGACGGCGCCCGAAGCGTGCGCCCGGTGCCCCTGCAACTTGTGAAGCGATGAGCGATCCGACCGACCGCGTGAACGACGACGAACTGCACGCCTTCGTCGATGCCCAGCTCGAGGCGTCGCGGCTGCCGGCCGTGCTGGCCTGGCTGCAGGCGCATCCCGACGCTGCCGCGCGGGTGCTGCAATGGCAGGCGCAACGGGTGCAGCTGCGCCAGCTGGCGCGGACGATCGATCCCGGCGAGACGCCGGCCGCGCTGACCGAGGTCGTGACGCGCGCCGCGGCCGCGCGCCGGCGCCGCCTGCTCTGGCAGCAGGCGGCGGCGGTCGTGCTGCTCGTCGGGGTCGCGACGGCGGGCGGCCGCTACTGGGGGCGCGTCGCGCCTGCCGATGCACCGGTGGCGATCGCCGCGTCGCCGGCATTCGTTCGCGACGCGGTGATTGCGCACGCCGTCTTCGTGCCGGAGAAGCGCCACCCGGTGGAAGTGGCGGCATCCGACGAGGCGCACCTCGTGCAGTGGCTCAGCCGGCGTCTGGATTCGCCGCTGAAGGTTCCCTCGCTGGCGACGCACGGCTACCGACTGCTCGGCGGCCGCCTGCTGCCGGGCGAGGGAACGCCGCGCGCACAGTTCATGTACGAGAACGCGCAGGGTTCGCGCGTCACGCTCTACGTCGCCGTCTTCGAGCCCGGCCGGGCGCCCGAAGCCGGCGCGTTCAAATCGGTACGGGTGGGTGACGAGGAGTCGTTCTACTGGGTCGACGAGCGCTTCGGCTACGCCCTCAGCGGCGACCTGCGCGGGCCCGACATGCAGGCCCTGGCGCGCGACGTCTACGCACAGCTCGAACGCTGAACCGTAGGCCGGCCGTCAACACTGCGCGGCATGGGCCGAGGCGAGCCGGTCGAGAAAGCCGAACAGCTTCAGGTTCATCGCGCGATAGTCGTTGCCGCGCAGCGCGCCGGGCTGCTGCACGAAGCGGTGCGCGGCCAGCGTTGCCAGTTCGGATTCGGACGCCGCGATCAGCCCTTCGACCACCTCCGGCGTGAACTCCATGTGGCACTGCAGGCCATAGGCCAGCGGGCCATATTCGACGATCTGGCGCGGGCAGCCTGCGCTGTGCGCGATGACCTTCGCCTCCGGCGTCAGCCCCGGCATATCGCTGTGCCAGTGTCCGGCGTCGAAGACGTCGCCGAAATCGGCGAACTTGTCGCTCGCCCGGCCCTCGGCCGTGAGCATGACGGCAAACTTGCCGATCTCCTTCTCGGGGCTCGGCGCATGGCGCGCACCGAGCGCCGTACCCAGCAACTGGGCGCCGAGGCAGACGCCGACGACCGCCTTGCCAGCGGCCACGCTGCGCGCCAGCAACGCGCATTCGGCGGCCGCATCGAAGTGCGGGCATTGCGCGAGCGTCGTCGTCGGCGACTGCGGGCCGCCCATCACCACGAGCAGGTCGAACGCACCGACCGATCGCGGCAGCGGCTCGCCCCGGTAGACGCGCGAATGGCTCGCCGCGTGGCCGCGCTCCCGAACCCACGTTTGGAACGCGCCGGGCGCCTCGAAGGCCTCGTGGATGACGAAATGAACCTGCATGACTTTCCTTGCGGCCGACGATGCCGGGTTGTCGGAAGAGGGGTCGCCACCTTGCGCGCACGATCGACGCCGCATACGTGGCATCGAGGCGGCCGCTGGCGCGGGCCGCGGCGACGGCAGCGACCACACAAGGCGGCTCGGCCACGCGACTCGCCGCGGCCTCTGCGGGACGAACCGTCGTTCGGCGCGGCACGCTCGCCAAGGGTGTGCGCAGGTGGTGCCCGGGACGGGGATCGAACCCGTATGCCCTCTTGCGAGAGGCGGCGGATTTTAAGTCCGCTGTGTCTGCCAGTTTCACCACCCGGGCGGGGGCCGGGTGGATTGTCGGCGACGCGCGGGCGCTGCCCACCGCGATCGGGCGATCAGAACTTGCGCGCCCAGGCGATGCCGAGCGAGAACTCGCGCATGCTGATCGTCTCCGAGCCTGCGACCGGCGCCGGAAAGACGTTGTTGAACATCGACGAGCCGCTGACCGAGTTGCGCGCCGCGTACATGAACGCGGCGCTGATCTCGTCGGCCTTGGTCGGCGCGTAGGTGAAACCGGCGGTGTAGTGGTTCTTCACGACGCCCGGGGCGAGTATGTTGATCGTCACGTCCTGCGACTCGATCGGGTTGCCGCCGATGTTGATGCCGGCGCGCAGCGTCCACTGCTCGTTCATCGCGTAGGCAACGCCGAGCTTGAAGACGTTGATGTCGTGCCAGCCGAAGCCCGGGCCGTTGTCGGCGCCGAGCGGCGCCGGCGGGTTGGGCGCGCTCGGGTTGCCGACCGAAGCGATCTGGCTGTAGTAGATGCGGGCGTAGTCGGCCGCGATCGTCCACCGGCTGTCGGGCGTGATCGCGATGCCTAGGCCGAAATTCATCGGAATGTCGAAGTCGCCCTGCTCGGCAAAGAGGCCGCGGTACTTGTCGAACTTGCTCATGTAGACCTTGGTCGCGAAGGTCGCGCCGAGCGCGACCGTGTCCGACACATGGCCCTGCCAGCCGATGCGCAGCCCGGCGCCCCAGGCGGTATCGGTTCCGTTGTTCGTCACGTGGCCCGGATCGCTCGTGAACGGCGGAAAGCCCGGCGCGTTGTCGAACGCCTGCATGCCGTAGCCCTTGAAGCGCTGGTAGCCGATCAGCACCGAAGCGCCGATCGAATTGCGCTCGTTGATCTTGTAGGCCGCGGTCGGCGCGATGATCATCTGCGACATGTTGACGCCGAGCGTCCCGCTGCCGCACAGCATGTTGGCCGGCCCGGCGCCGCAGTTGAAGCCGCCCTGCGGATAGTTGGTGTTCAAGCCGCCGTTGCCGTAGACCGAGACGCCGAGCGAGAGCGCGTTGTTGATCATCGCGTTGTAGCCGAACTCGGGGATGAAGAAGTCGGTGCTGCCGCTGTCGACCCTGCCGTTCAACGTCGGGATGCCGGCGCCGCTGCGCTCGGCATCGCGTTCCGGCCGGAACCACGTGAGGCCGACGTCCATCCGCGGCCCGGCCCAGACCATGCTCGCCGGGTTGTTGGCGCCGCCGAAGCTGTCCTGCGCGAGCGCCGTCGAGACGCCGCCCATGCCGGAGCCCTTGATGCCGTAGCCGTGCGAGAAGTAGCCGTTTGTGGCAAACGCCGGTGCGGCTGCAGCGCAGGCGGCCGCGGCGGCGGCAGTTGCAAGGCAGCGTGCGCCGAACGGGTAGCGAATGGATTTCATGCGGGGTCTCCTCGATCGAGTGGATGGACTTTCGCCGGTCAGCCACCGGCCGGGTTTGCGAGCGATTGCATCTTGCGCCGCCTACCAGCTACCAGTCACCAGCGCGCGAGCAGGCGGCCGCCCGCGACCTTGCAGTCCCACTGCGTCAACGGGCGGTCGCCGATGCGGATGCACTCGCCGCTGCGGATGTCGAACGCCCATTGGTGCTTCGGGCAGGTGAGCGTCGAGCCGTCGAGCGCGGCGGCGGGGATGTCGGTCGCCTGGTGCGGGCAGCGGCTGTCGAAGACGCGCCAGCCGCTCGCGCCACGCGTGCCGCGATGGACGAAGACCGCGCGGCCGTCGCACTCGACGCGCCTTGTCTCGCCGACGCCGAAGCCCTTGGTCGCGAGGACGTCGTGCCAGACGCCTTCGGCGCCGAGCGCGGCCGGCTCGAACGCCGGCAGACCCATCGCGAGGATGATGTCGACCGCCCAGACGATCCTGGCCAGGCCGAGCGCGGGAAACGCCATCAGCAGCGCGTCGAGCACCTCGGCCGGCGTGCAGCCTTCGCGCAGCGCGCGCGAGAGGTACTGGCGAAAGCCGCGCTCGGTCTGGGCGTGGACCTTGGTGATGAGCGAGATCAGCGCGCGCGTCTTCGGGTCGAGGTGCCTGCCGCAGTCCTTCAGGAACGCGAAATAGTGGCCCATTGCTTCGGGCCGCGCCTTGGCGAGATAGCTCAGTGCATCGCTCATGCGGCGCCTCCGATGGGTCGAACAACTCGCAGCGCCTTGGCGTCGGCGCCCGGCCGCACTCGCTCGCTTCGATCCCCGCTGCGCGGGGCCCCTCTTTCGCGGCTCATGCCGCCTCCCGCCCGCCGATGCCGATCCGCCGCGACGTGCCGTCGCACCGATTAGCCCGCACCGCCGGCCCGAAGTCCATTCCCGCGAAGGGGTGGCTGGCCTAACCCGTTCGGGCTATGCGGAGCGCGCACCGCCTTGCGATACTGCAGCGTCTTCGATCCGGGCCGCCAGCGCATGAAGCTTTGCATTGTCTCCGACAGCCATGACCGCGCGCCGATGCTCGCCGCGGCGGTCACGGCCGGCCAGCGCGCAGGCGCGCAGGCGGTGCTGCACTGCGGCGACCTGATCGGTGCGATGACGCTGCGCCCGCTGCTCGCGATCGGCTTGCCGGTGCACCTGGTGCACGGCAACAACCTCGGCGACGCGCAGGCACTGTGGGGGCTGTGCCGCGAGTCGGGCGGGCTCGTCACCTACCACGGCGCGGACGCCATCCTGACGCTCGGCGGCAAGAGCCTGTTCGCCACCCACTATCCACACTATGCGAAAGGCATCGCCTGTACCGGCGACTACGACATCGTCTGCTGCGGCCATCTGCACGAGGCATCGATCGCGCAGCAAGCCAATGTCAAGGGCGGCACCACCTGGCTGCTCAATCCGGGCACGGTCGCGGCGCTCGGCGCGCCGGCCACCTGGATGCTGGCCGACCTCGAAGCGATGCGCTTCGAGGTGCGGCCGGTGCCGGACTAAACCCGGCGCCGCATGGGCGCCGCTGCCTGCTGCGCTACCCGGGTTTGCCGAGGTCCTTGCGCAACTGCTTGCCCACCGTCAGCATGAAGCGCAGCGTATCCTGCGCCTCGGGGTCGCGCAGCATGCTCCACAGGCCGCCGAAGCCGCCCGCCGACGGCGGCGCCGAGCGGCTCGCGGCGGCCGCGGCGTCGATCGACCCGAGCGTCTCCTGAATCATCGTCAGCCGCTTCTCGAGGCGCGGCAGCATGGTGGCGATGCGCTCCAGCGAGCCGCTGCTTTGCAGGCTCTCGAGCATCTGGACGACCTGCTCGGCGCCGCCGCGGCTGAAGCGGTCGAGCAGCGACAGGCCGCCCGCGACCGTGCCGGTGAGCCGCCCGATCATCTCGTCGCTCAACGCATCCTCGGCCGAGCCGACGACGCGCGCGAGCTTGACGAGGCGATCCAGATCGCCGTTGTTGACCATCTCGGCGATCGCCGGGATCGCGCGGGAGAGCCCGGCGCGGTTGATCTGATCCATCAGCGCGAGGCCGTCGCCGACCGCCTGCGTCAGGCGCCCGACCATCTCGTCGGTCAACGCGTCCTCGGAGGCGCCCCAGACGCGCGCGAGCTTGGCGAGCCGGTCCAGATCGCCGTTGTTGACGAGTTCGGTGAGCGCCGGGATCGCGCGCGCGAGTCCGGCGCGGTTGACCTGGTCGAGCAATTCCATCGTGCTGCTCGCGGAGGACGCGAGGCGGCCGACCATCTCGTCGCTCAGCGCATCGCGCGCGGCGGCGATCACGCGCTCGACCTCGGCATCGACCTTGACACCGGCCCTGTCATCGACCGCACGGGCCGATTCCGGTTGTGCGTTCATGTCGGCTCCTTCACAGCAGGCCGCGCGCCGAAGTCCAGTACAGCTTGTTGTAGGCCATCTTGAACCAGTGCACCGCCTTGGTCGGCGGCTTCGGGTCGGGCGGGTTCAGGTAGTCGAACATCGCATAGGTCGCGCGGTCCTTGCCGGCCTCGATGAAGCAGAACACCTTGCCGTCGTAGTCGCGCACCGGCGCGCCGAGCTTGAACATCGCGGCGATGTTCTCGCCCAGCGTGTCGGCCTGGAAGTGCGCCGTCGAGCCGGCCTTGCTGATCGGGATGTTGGTCGTGTCGCCAAGTATGAAGACGTTGCTGCGGCCTTCCATGTTGAGCTGCTGGCGATGGGTCGGAATCCAGCCGCCGGCGCCGAGCTTGTTCTTCTCGATTACTTCCATGCCGCGGTGCGCGGGGATCGAGACGAGCAGGTCGTACGGCGTCTCGCCGCCCTCCTCGCCGCGAATGACCTTCTTCGCGCCGTCGACCTCCTTCAGGTTGAAGAGCGTCTCGTACGTGATGCCGAGGCGGTCGAACTCGGGCGCCGCCCACTTGGCGACGTTCTCGAGCGAATGGATGCGCCCGATCGGGTAGGTGTAGTGCAGCTTCACCTTGTCCGCCAGACCGCGGTCCTTGAAGTAGTCGTGCAGCATGAAGGTGATCTCGAGCGGCGCCATCGGGCACTTGTGCGGCACGCCGACCGCGACGACGACGCGCCCGCCCTGGAACTCGCGCAGCGCGCGAAACATCGCGAGCGCCGTCTCCTCGGTATAGAAGGTCTGCGAGTTCTCGGCCAGGCCGGGGATCAGCTCGGGCGCGGCGCGCGAGCCGGTCGCGATCGCGAGCACGTCGTAGTCGAAGGACTTGCCGCTCTTGGTCTTGACCTTGTTGTCATCGAGCAGAAACTCCTCGGCCGGATCGACGTGCAGCGCGATGCCGGGCTCGAGGAGCGAAGCCTGATCCTTGTACAGCTCGTCGGGCGTCACGCGGCCGAACGCGAGATAGAGCAGCCCCGGCTGGTACATGTGCTTGTCGGACGCGGTGAGCATCGTGATCCTCACCTTGCCCGATCGCAGCTCCGGCGTCAGCCTGCGCGCCAGATTGTTCGCGAGGATCGTGCCGCCCATTCCGCCGCCGATGATCAGGATCTTCATTGCCGCTCCTTGCTTGCAGGTCTTGGCAGACACGCCGCTGCCGGGCTATTTCGTCTTCTTCACCGAGATGTGCCACACGCCGCCCTCCTCGCGCGAGCCGAGGTACTCGTGGCCGACCTTCTTCACCCATTCGGGGACGTCGTCGGCCGAACCCTTGTCGGTCGACAGCAGTTCGAGCTCGTCGCCGATCTCGGCCAGCTTGATCCAGCCGATCAGCTCCATCAGCGGGCCGGGGCAGAAGCTGCCGCGCGCGTCGATCACCTTCTTTTCCGCCATCTCTCGCACCACCCCTAGAAAGTGAAGACCTGCGACCCCTTCGCATCGTGCAGGAACTTGGTCAGCCCGAGCGGCGCGCCGAAATACGACGGCAGCATGTCGCTCGCGATCTCGAGCACGTCCATCGCCATCGAACACGGAAATACCTTGGCGTCGCCGAGCTGCACCGCCTGCTCGATCAGGGTTCGAAAGCCGGGAATCTTCTTGCCCTCCATCAGACGGCCGAACGACCCTTCGGCCGGCGGCGTCTCGTCGCTGCCCTCGACGAAGAAGGCGAGCGAATTCATCGACAGAAAGACGGTCACGTCGCTGCCGCTGACCGCGCCGACCGAAGCGACCATGGCCGCCATCTGCAGCCGCTCGCGCGTCCCCGAGACGACGACGATATTGATCTTGCTGGAATCCATGGTGCGTTGGTCCTTCACGTCAAACCGCGTGGCACCGGGTGCATTCGCTGAGTGCCGCGTTTGTAGGCCGGGGCGCAGTTCGGGCGGTTGACGCGAGTCAATGACTTCGCTCGCCCTCGCGATCTGCATGGTCCCTCAATTGCTTGGCAGGGTCAATTGCGCCTGTCCCCATGGTCTTTCGAAATTCATCGCGGCATGATCAGTTCCACTTATGGAGGCATAGATACTTTTTGCCTGCGGGCGCGGCGGCCGCCGGTAGCATCGGCCGCGAGGCGCCAGGGCCGCCTCAACCACCGGATCGTGCGCGCGAGTCCCTGTCTCGGCGCGGGGAGGAGTCGATGTTGACCAGCAATCCGTTTGCCGAGATCTCGGCGTCCGTCGCGCCAGCGGTGATGCAGTGGTATGTCATCCTGATGGTCTTACTCGTCGTCGCCGGGACGCTTTTCGACGTCGTCCACAAGGGCAGCGCGCGCTACTTCTTCGAGAATATGCGCAACGCCCGGGGCCGCGGAGCGCGCCCGCTCGGCGGCGGCGAGAAGATGTCGATCGCGGTCAAGACCCTCGCCGTCGATGTCCTCGCGTCGGGCGAGTTCTGCAACCAGCGCCGCCGCGTCGCGCACCTGCTCGGCATGTACGGCTTCATCCTCTACGCCGCGACGACCGCGCTGATGATCTTTTGCTACCCGACGCCGGCGACGCCGACGCCCGCGATCGTCGCCGCGCTGTGGTGGATCGGCGCGCTGATGATCGTCGTCGGCGGCTACTGGTTCTGGTTCTTCATCCGCGTCGATGTCGCCGCCGAAGGCGGGCGCGCGCTGCGCCTGATGCGCGCCGACCTGTTCGTGCTGTCGCTGCTGGCGAGTGCGACGCTGGCCCTCGTCTGGGGCTGGCTGCAGACGAGCGGCAGCGCGGCGGCCGGATTCTTCTTCGTGCTCTACATCGCCGCGACGACGGTGCTGTTCGCCGGCGTGCCGTGGTCGAAGTTCGCGCACATGTTCTTCAAGCCGGCCGCCGCGTTCGAGAAGCGCATCTGCGAGGCCGACGGCACGGCCGAGAACCTGCCGACCCAGACGCGCGACGATCCCGAACAGCAGAGGCGCCACTCGATGGAACTGCTGCGCGACGCGCCGATGAATATGGGCCTTGGCATCAAGCGCGAAGCCCCGCGCCACTATTGAGCATCGCGCAGGCCGCGACCCGCGCCACCGGACCGTACAAGGAACACTGACCATGCCTACCTTCGTCTACATGACAAGGTGCGACGGATGCGGACACTGCGTCGACATCTGTCCGTCCGACATCATGCATATCGACAAGACATACCGGCGTGCCTACAACCTCGAGCCGAGCATGTGCTGGGAGTGCTACTCGTGCGTCAAGGCCTGCCCCCAGCATGCGATCGACGTGCGCGGCTACGCCGACTTCGCGCCGCTTGGCCACAGCGTTCGCGTCCATCGCGACGAAGAGAAGGGCACGATCGCCTGGCGCATCAAGTTCAGGAACGGCACCGAGAAGAATTTTCTCTCGCCGATCACGACCAAACCCTGGGGCACGGCGATCCCGAAGCTCGCCGACGTCCCCGCGCCGACGCAGGCGATGCGCGACGGCCATCTTCTGTACAACGAGCCGAAATACATCCGCATGGACGACGGCGGCCTGCATACGCTCGCATCGGCCGGGCTCAAGATGAAAAAAGGGGTGTACTACTGATGGCCTACGAAACGATCGTCGAAGACGGCATCGACATCCTCGTCGTCGGTGCGGGACTGGGCGGCACCGGCGCGGCGTGGGAAGCGCGCTTCTGGGGGCAGACGAAGAAGATCGTGATCGCCGAGAAGGCGAATATCGACCGCTCGGGCGCCGTTGCGCAGGGCCTGTACGCGATTAACTGCTACATGGGCACGCGCTGGGGCGAGAACAAGCCCGAGGACCATGTGCGCTACGCCCGCATCGACCTGATGGGCATGGTGCGCGAGGATCTGCTGTTCGACATGGCGCGCCACGTCGACTCGACGGTGCACCAGTTCGAGGAGTGGGGCCTGCCGATCATGAAGGACCCGAAGACCGGGCGCTACTTGCGCGAAGGCCGCTGGCAGATCATGATCCACGGCGAGTCGTACAAGCCGATCGTCGCCGAGGCGGCGAAGAAGTCCGCCGACAAGGTCTTCAACCGCATCTGCGTCACGCACCTGCTGATGGACGACAGCCGCGAGAACCGCGTCGCCGGCGCCATCGGCTTCAACGTGCGCACCGGCAACTACCACGTCTTCAAGGCGAAGACGGTGATCTGCGGCGCGGGCGGCGCCTCCAATATCTTCAAGCCGCGCTCGGTCGGCGAGGGCTCGGGGCGCACCTGGTATGCGCCGTGGTCGTCGGCGTCGGCCTATGGGCTGATGATCGACGCCGGCGCGAAGATGACGCAGATGGAAAACCGCATCGTGCTCGCGCGCTTCAAGGACGGCTACGGCCCGGTCGGTGCCTATTTCCTGCACTTGAAGACGTACACCCAGAACGGCCTCGGCGAGGAGTACGAATCCAAGTGGTTCCCCGAACTGCAGAAGATGGTCGGCAAGGAGTATCTCGACCCCGAGGCCTCGCACCTGACGCACCGGCCGATCCCGACCTGTTTGCGCAACCACGCGCTGATCAGCGAGGTCAACGCCGGCCGCGGGCCGATTCACATGGTGACGATGCGGGCGTTCCAGGACCCGCACCTCGAAGAAGTCGGCTGGGAGAACTTCCTCGGCATGACGGTCGGTCAGGCGGTGCTGTGGGCCGCGACCGATGTCGATCCGAAGAACGAGAACCCGGAGCTGACGACCTCCGAGCCGTACGTGATGGGATCGCACGCGACCGGCTCCGGTGCGTGGTGCTCGGGCCCGGAGGATGTCTCGCCGCCGGAATATTTCTGGGGCTACAACCGCATGACGTCGATCGAAGGCCTGTTCGGCGCCGGCGATGCGGTCGGCGGCACGCCGCATGCGTTCTCGTCCGGCTCGTTCACCGAGGGCCGGCTCGCCGCAAAGGCGGCGTGCAAGTACATCGACGACGGCAAGGCCGAGGGCATCGTCGTCTCGCCCGAACAGATCGCCCGCCGCAAGGCGGAGATCTACAAGCCGCTCGAGCACTACAAGACGTATCGCAACGCGATCGTCGCCGGCTCGGTCAACCCGCACTACATCAACCCCAAGCAGGGGCTCGATCGGCTGCAAAAGCTGATGGACGAATATTGCGGCGGCGTGACCGTCAACTACATGACGAACGAGAAGCTGCTCAATATCGGCCTCAAGAAGCTCGCGATCATGGAGGAGGATCTCGAGAAGCTCGCCGCCGAGGATATCCACGAACTGCTGCGCGCGTGGGAGCTGAAGCACCGGCATCGCGCCGCCGAGTGCGTCACGCAGCACACCCTATTTCGCAAGGAGACGCGCTGGCCGGGCTACTACTACCGCGGCGACGCAATGAAGGTCGACGACGAGAACTGGCACGTGCTGACGGTCTCGCGCCGCGACCCGAAGACCGGCGAATATACGATGGAGAAGGCGCCGTGCTACCACCTCGTCGCGGACAACGAGTAGCCGACTTCGGCAAGCGCTGCCCATGTCGACCGCTGCCATGCCGAACGCCGCGACTCCGGTGACGGCCGGCACGCCGCAGCCTTCGCCTCCGAATATCGTCGACAAGACCGACGACGAGATCCGCGCGATCGCCGATCCGCTCTGGCGCGACCTCGTGAAGCACTCGAACGACGGCAAATACGGCGAGTTCGTCCGCAACTTCTCCACTTCGCTCGCGCTCGCGATGAACCAGGTCGTCGCCGGCCATCAGTTCGCGAACAGCGAACTGGCGCGCAACCTGTCCGACGACTTCGACGCGCTCGGCATCATCCGCCGCGGCGAGCACGTGACCGTGCTCTACCGCCAGCGCAGCACGAAGAAGCCGGGCGAATGGCTGGGCCGGCTCGTCCTCGGCCACGAAGCGGGAGCGGTGAAAATCTTCGGTGCATCGATCTTTTGACGCGCTGGCCCGGACCCGACATGCCTGAAACCATCCGCGACGGCAAATACGTCGAACTGACCTACAAGGTGGTCGACGCGAAGACCGGCCACGTCCTCACGAGCGTCGACTTCCCGCTCGGCTACGTCCACGGCCACAACGAAATCCTCGCCCCCTCCGTGCATCGCGAACTCGAGGGACGATCGGCCGGCGATGCGATCGAAGTGGCTATCGACGGCAACCAGATCTTCGGCCCGCGCGACGAATCGCTCGTCTTCACCGACCGCATCGAGAATGTCCCCGAGGAGTACCGGCAGGTCGGCTGCTCGATCCTGATGGAAAACGACCGCGGCCAGACGCGCAGCTTTCTCGTCACCTGGCTGGACGACGAGAAGCTCACCGTCGATGGCAACAATCCGCTGTGCGGCCGGGCGGTCGTCTTCACGCTGCAGATACTTGCGGTGAGCGACGCCACCGAAGAAGAGACGCGGGCCGGCGGCGCGATCGCCGCCGGCGCCGGCATCGATCCGTCGCTGCTGCGGCCGGTATGAGCGACCGCCGCGCGACTCCTGCGAGTTCCATCACGCCACAGAGGTGATCCATGAGCGAACCAAAAAAGCCCGCCGCCCCGGTTCCCGACGGCCAGACGCGCTTCTTCACGACGCGCCAGATGGCGCCGAACGAAAAAGGCTTCGTCGGCTACGAGACCATCTGGAAGCCGTTCCAGAAGGAAGTCGAATACAAGACGCCGAAGAAGCCGTAGGCTCACGGCCACGGGATCAACCGTGAAGGAGTCCGTGTGGCCTGGATTTATCTGATTCTTGCCGGCTGCTTCGAGATCGGCTGGCCGGTCGGATTGAAGATGGCGCAGGCGCCCGAGACGCGACCGGCAGGCATCGCGATCGCGATCGGCTTCATGAGCATGAGCGGCTGGCTGCTATGGCTCGCGCAGCGGCAGATTCCGATCGGCACCGCCTACGCCGTCTGGACCGGCATCGGCGCGGCGGGCACGCTCTTCGTCGGCATCCTGTTCTACGGCGACCCGGCGTCGTTCGCCAGATTCTTCGGCGTCGCGCTCATCATCGCCGGCGTCGTCACCCTCAGGCTGGCGCACTGAGCCCGGGGGGCGCCGACCGGGGCTTCGCAATTCGCGTTGCGGCGGCGCCTGCCGTGAACGATCAGACGATATCGCTGCTGTTGGCGCGGATGACGCCCGCCTTCTTCATCTTCTTCCACGCCGCGTCGAGCGATCCGTTCGCATCGATGCCGCGGGTCGCGTCCTCGAGGACGACGGCGGTGAAGCCGAGTTTGCGCGCGTCGAGCGCGGTCCAGGCCACGCAGAAATCGGTCGCCAGGCCGACGACAAAGACGCGCCGGATGTGCCTGTCCTTCAGATAGCCGGCGAGCCCCGTCTGCGTCTTGCCGTCGGCCTCGACAAACGCCGAGTAGCTGTCGACGTCGCCGTGGTAGCCCTTGCGGATGACGAGCTGGGCCTTCGGGATCGACAGATCCTTGTTCAGCGCCGCGCCGTCGGTGCCCTGCACGCAGTGGTCGGGCCACAGCACCTGCGTGCCGTAGGCGAGCTTCACGGTCTCGAACGGCTTCTTGCCGCTGTGCGCCGAGGCAAACGAGACGTGCCCCGGCGTATGCCAGTCCTGCGTCAGCACGACATTCTCGAACTTGGCGGCGAGCGCATTGATGATCGGCACCACGTCGTCGCCGTTCTTCACTTCGAGGCTGCCGCCCTTGGTGAAGCAGTTCTGCACGTCGACGGCGATCAGCACATCGCCCGCGCCGGGCGTGAACGTGGTGGCACCGCGTACGGCGAACGGCAAGGCGACGAGGGCGCCGCCGGCGCCCAGAGCGGCGAGGATGCCGCGGCGGCTGATGATTCGCGAGTCGGACATGGCGGTCTCCTTCGTCTGTGGCTGACGCGCAGGGAGCATACTCGCCGGCGCCATCTCGTCAATGGTGATGCAGTGCTTTGGCGCCGCGCCGGAGCGGCCCGCCTTTGCGCGCCCGGCGTGCTGTGCTTCAATCCGCCGTCCGTCCACTTTCCGCACGCATCGATGGCAGATCGCAGACTCCAGGTCTTTCACGCGGTCGCGAAGCACCTCTCGTTCACGAAGGCGGCCGAGGCGTTGTTCATGAGTCAGCCCGCGGTCACGTCGCAGATCCGCCAGTTCGAGGAGCATCTGAACACGCGGCTCTTCGATCGCGGACAGGGGCGCATCACGCTCACCGCGGCGGGTCAGGTGGCGCTCGACTACGCGGAGCGCATCCTCGAGTTGTCGGCCGAGCTCGATCACCGGCTGCAGTCGGTCGGCGGGCAGATCGCCGGCTCGCTGCTGATCGGCGCGAGCACGACGATCGCCGACTACCTGCTGCCGCAGGTGCTCGGCGCGTACAAGGCGCGGCATCCGGC
>CALMIL010000110.1 GCA_937864005.1 uncultured Burkholderiales bacterium | reverse complement strand
AGGTCGCGCATGCGCGTCGGGTACAGGCGCCCGATCAGGTGGTCGCATTCGTGCTGCACGACGCGGGCGTGAAAGCCATCCGCCTCGCGCGCGATGGTCTTGCCCGCCGGGTCGAAGCCGCTGTAGCGGATGCGCGCGAAGCGCGGCACCTGGCCGCGCAGGCCGGGCACCGACAGGCAGCCCTCCCAGCCGATCTCCTCTTCGCTGCCGATCGGCTCGATGCGCGGATTGACGAGCACGGTGCGCGGCACGGCCGGCGCGTCGGGATAGCGGTCGTTGTGCTCGAAGCCGAAGATCACGAGCCGCAGATCGACGCCGATCTGCGGCGCGGCAAGTCCGGCGCCGTTTGCGGCTTCCATCGTGTCGAACAGATCGGCGACGAGCGCGTGCAGCTCGCGCGTGTCGAAGCGTTCGACCGGCTGCGCGATGCGCAGCAGCCGCGGGTCGCCCATTCTCAGAATCTCGCGTACCGCCATCGTTCGTTCCCTTCCGGTTCGCTCTGCAACCCGGCCTACGGTGTCGTGGCGCCAAGCAGCGCGAGCAGCTCCGCTTCGCCGATCACGCTCACGCCGAGCGCCCTTGCCTTGTCGAGCTTGCTGCCCGCCTCGTCGCCGGCGACGACGACGCTCGTCTTCTTCGACACCGAACCCGCCACCTTGCCGCCGGCGGCCTCGATCATCGCCTTCGCTGCGTCGCGCGCGAGCGTCGGCAGCGTGCCGGTCAGCACGAAGGTCTGGCCGCTCAGCGGCTGCGCCGCGCCCTGCACCGCGCCGTCACCCTCGTCCCAGACGATGCCGCAGGCGCGCAGTTGCGCGATCATCTCGCGGTTGTGCGGCTGCTCCAAGAAATCACGGATGCTCTGGGCGACGATCGGCCCGACGTCTGGCACTTCGAGCAGCTGCTCGGTGCTCGAGTCCATGATGCGGTCGAGGCTGCCGAAGTGGCGCGCCAGATCCCTCGCCGTCGCCTCGCCGACCTGGCGGATGCCCAGCGCATAGAGGAAGCGTGCGAGCGTCGTGCGCTTGCTCTTCTCCAGCGCAGCGACGATGTTCTGCGCGCTCTTGTCGGCCATGCGGTCGAGCGATGCAAGCTGTGCGACGCCGAGCTTGTAGATATCGGGAAGTGTGTGGATCAAGCCGCCGTCGACGAGCTGATCGACGAGCTTGTCGCCAAGCCCCTCGATGTCCATCGCCCGCCGCCCGGCGAAGTGCAGCATCGCCTGCTTGCGCTGCGCCGGGCAGTACAGCCCGCCGCTGCAACGGTGGTCGACGCTGCCCTTCTCGCGCACGACGCGGCTCGCGCAGACCGGGCATTCGCGCGGCATGCGAAAGTTGGGGACGTAGGTGGCGCGCTTTCCGGGAACACGGCCGACGACCTCGGGAATGACATCGCCCGCGCGGCGCACGATCACCGTGTCGCCGACGCGCACGCCCTTCCTGCGCAGCTCGAAGAGGTTGTGCAGCGTCGCGTTCGAGACGGTCGTGCCGCCGACGAAGACCGGCTCGAGCTTGGCGACCGGCGTCAGCTTGCCGGTGCGGCCGACCTGGATCTCGATCGCGTTGAGCCGCGTCATCTGCTCCTGCGCCGGGTACTTGTGGGCGACGGCCCAGCGCGGCTCGCGGGTGACGAAGCCGAGCTGCTGCTGCAGCGCGATCGAATCGACCTTGTAGACGACGCCGTCGATGTCGAACGCCAGCGCATCGCGCTTCGCGCCGATCGCCGCGTGGAACGCGACGAGGCCCTGCGCCCCTTGGACGACGGCGCGCTCGGCGCACACCGGCACGCCGAACGTAGCGATCGCGTCGAGCGTCGCGCTGTGCGTCGCCGGCTGCGCCCAGCCGGCGAACTCGCCGACGCCGTAGGCGAAGAAGCTCAGCGGCCGCTGCGCAGCGATCGCGGGGTCGAGCTGGCGCACCGCACCGGCGGCGGCGTTGCGCGGGTTGACGAAAGTCTTCTCGCCCTTCTCGCGCTGGCGTTCGTTCAGGCGCTCGAAATCGTCGCGCCGCATGAAGACCTCGCCGCGGATCTCGATCAGCGGCGGCGCGGCGCCGGCCAGGCGCAGCGGAATGACGCGGATCGTGCGCACGTTGCTCGTCACGTCCTCGCCCGTCTCGCCATCGCCGCGCGTTGCCGCCTGCACGAGCACGCCGTTCGCGTAGCGCAGGTTGATCGCCAGGCCATCGAACTTCAGCTCGGCCTCGTATTCGACCGCGGGTGCGTCGTCGGCCAGTGCGAGCTCGCGCCGCACGCGAGCGTCGAATGCGACGGCGCCGCCCGGCGTGGTATCGGTCTCGGTGCGGATCGACAACATGGCCACCGCATGCCGCACCGGCGCGAAGCCTTCGAGCGCGCGGCCGATCACGCGCTGGGTCGGCGAATCGGGCGTCAGCAGATCGGGGTGCGCCGCCTCGATCGCCTGCAGTTCCTGGAACAGCCGGTCGTACTCGGCGTCCGGAATCTCCGGTGCGTCCTGCACGTAGTAGAGGTCGGCGTGGCGGCGCAACTGCTCGCGCAACTGCGCCGCGCGCTCGGTCGCCCCCGCAGGCGGGATGTTTGCGGTGGCGGCTGCGGGATCGGTCTGCATATGCGACATTCTCCGCCAGCGCCGCCGGGGGCGCGCGGCCCAGGCGCGCGGCGCGGGCGGAGCAAGCGAGAACAAGGAATGGCTTTCGACTACGACCTCATCACCCTCGGCGCCGGCTCCGGCGGCGTCGCCGCGTCGCGCCGCGCCGCCGCGCTCGGCGCGAAGGTCGCGATCGTCGAGGGCAGCCGCGTCGGCGGCACCTGCGTGATTCGCGGCTGCGTGCCGAAGAAGCTGATGATGTATGCCGCGCAGTACGGCGACGCGCTGCGCGAGGCGGCCGGCTACGGCTGGTCGCTCGGCGAGGCGCGGTTTACGATGCCGCGCTGGGCGCAGGCGAAGGCGGCCGAGACGGCGCGCCTCGAAGGCGTCTACCGCCAGCTGCTGGCGGGCAGCGGCGTCGAGCTGTTCGAGGGCTGGGCGAAGGTCGCCGGGCCGAACCGGGTCGTCGTCGGCGACCGCACGCTTAGCGCGCGCCATCTGCTCATCGCGACCGGCGCGGCGCCGGTGCGCGACAGCATTCCCGGCATCGAGCATTGCGCCGTGTCGGACGACGTGCTCGATCTCGTCGCCCTGCCGCAGCGCGCGGCGGTGATCGGCAGCGGCTTCATCGCGATCGAGTTTGCAAGCATTCTCGCCCGGCTCGGCGTCGAGGTCGGCCTGTACTACCGCAAGGCGCTGCCGCTGCACGGCTTCGACGACGACCTGCGCCGGCGCGCGGCGCAGGCGCTGCAGGCGGCGGGCGTGCGGCTGCATCCGGCGCGCGTGCCGCAGCGCGTCGAGAAGCGGGCCGATGGCCTGGCGCTGCACTTCGCCGACGGCGAAACGCACGACCACGAATTCGTTCTCAATGCGACCGGCCGGCGGCCGAATACCGAACGGCTCGGCCTCGAGACGCTCGGCATTGCGCTCGGCGCGCAGGGGGCGGTGCCGGTCGACGGGCACTGCAATACCGCGGCCGAGGGGGTCCACGCGATCGGCGACGTGACGAACCGGCGCAATCTGACGCCGGTTGCGATCGCCGAGGGCCGCGCGCTCGCCGAAGCGCTGTTCGGCGGCGCGGCGCGCGATGTCGACCTGAGCCTCGTCGCGAGCGCCGTCTTCATGCTGCCGCCGATCGCGACGATCGGCCCGACCGAAGGCGAGGCGATCGCCGCTGGCCATGCGTTGAAGGTCTTCGAGGCGGACTTTCGGCCGATGCGCCAGACCTTCTTCGGCGGCGCCGAGCGCAGCTACATGAAGCTGCTCGTCGATGCGCCGACCGATCGCGTCCTCGCCGTCCACATGATCGGCGCCGACGCACCCGAGATCGTGCAGAGCCTGGCCGTCGCGCTCACCTGCGGCGCGACGAAGGCGCAGTTCGACCGCACGATCGCGCTGCACCCGACCGCCGCCGAGGAGTTCGTGCTGATGCGCGAACCGGCCCGCGTCACGGCGGCGCGCACGGCGCGCTGAACGCGCCTTGCCTACGCGGCCGATTCCATCGCCGCCTCGTAGCGCCCGAGGCAGGCCGCGCCGTTCAGCCGCGCCCGCTTGGCAAGGGCCGCCTGCGCCGCGCCGACATTTCCGGCCTTGCCCTGCCAGGCCTCGAGCACCGTCTCCTGCAGCGCGCGGCCATACGAGAAGCTCAGCACCCACGGTTGCGCGCCGCGACGATTGATCGCATCGAGATTCGCCGTCGCCTCCTGCGGCGTCTGGCCGCCGGAGAGAAAGAAGATGCCCGGCACCGCGGCCGGAACACAACGACGCAGCACGGTCAACGTGGCCTGCGCGACCTGCGCCGGCGTCGCGCGCTGTGCGCTGCCCTTGCCCGGAACGACCATATTCGGCTTCAGGACCATTTGCTCGAGCACGACGGCGTGGCGGCGCAGCGCGTGAAAGACTTCGCCGAGCACCGCCTCGGTCACCTGCGCGCAGCGCGCGATGTCGTTGTCGCCGTCCATCAGCACCTCGGGCTCGACGATCGGCACGATGCCCTGCTCCTGGCAGATCGCCGCGTAGCGCGCGAGCGAATCGGCATTCGCCTGCATCGCGAGCCAGCCCGGCAGCGTCGCCGAGACGTTGTAGACGGCGCGCCATTTCGCGAAACGTGCGCCCTGCGCCTTGTAGACCTCGAAGCGCTTGGCCAGCCCGTCGAGCCCCTGCGTGATCTCGTCGCCCGGCGCATGCGCGAGCGCGATCTTGCCGGCGTCGACCTTGATGCCGGGAACGATGCCCTGCCCGGCCGCGACCTGCGCCAGCGGCGTGCCGTCGTCGGCCTTCTGGCCGAGCGTCTCCTCGAACAGGATCACGCCGCTGATATGCTCGCCGAGCCCCGGCGTCGCGAGCAGCAGGCTGCGGTAGGCGCGGCGCGACGCCTCCGTCGATTCGACGCCGACCGCCTTGAAGCGCTTGGCGATCGTCGGTGTGCTCTCGTCCGCCGCAAGAAGCCCGCAGCCCGGACGCACCATGGCCTCGACCGTTGCCTGAAGTTCACTGCTCATCTCGCGCTCCTTTGCCTGTTGGCTGCCACGCGACCCGCGCCGCGCCGAAAGCCGACTTATGCGCGCTCGGGCACAAACCCGTCAAGCGCAAGGGCTTGCCGGACTGACATTCGTCAGCGGCCGCCCGTCGGCGACCGCGGCGGGATGCCGACGCCGTTCAGCTGAACAGGCGCCGTGCGGCGGGCGAGCCGGCGGCGAGGTCGCGTTCGGCAAGCGCGGCGTAGAGCCGCTCGAGCTCGGCGCCGATGCTGGCGAAAGCCTCCTCGCCGAGCGCGCGGCCGTTGTCGTCGACAAGCGTTGCATCCAGATCCGCGGCGAGCGCCATGGCGCTGGACTTCCAGGCGGCGAAGGGCTGCTGCGAGGCCGGCGTCTGCGCGACGTCGAAGGTGAGCGTCAGATCGCGCAGCGCCGCAAGCTCGGACTGCTCGGCGAGCGCCGCCTGCGCATCGAACGAGAGCACGAGCACTGGCGGGCCGCCTTCGTCGGCGCCGGGCAGCAGCATGCGGCCGGGCACCGGCGCGTTGACAAACCCGTGGCGCGCCGCCTGTTGCTGCAGGTAGCCGACCGACCAGGCTGCGCCGTTCGCGCGCAGATGCAGCGCAAGCTGCGCATCGTGTGCCGAAGCGAAGGCATCGAGTTCGCGCGCGCGCGCGACGACGTCGAGCATGTCGGGCAGATCGGGCATCGCGCCGACGGCGTCGGCGATTGTCTGCACGCGCTGCGCGAAATCGGAATATTCGATCTCGTTCAACGCGCCGGTGCGATTGGCGAGCAGCACGCCCGCCTGCAGCGCGCTGTACGAGCCGTGCTCGCTGATCGCGTCCCACTCGCCGCTATCCGCCGCCAGCCCTTCGACGATGAACGGCTTGCTGCCGACGCGCCGCGTCGGGGGCAGATGCGCAAGCACGAGTGCGCCGGACAGGGCAGACTCGGACTCGAGGGTCGCGATCGCGTCGATCAACGCATCCAGGCGCGCCGACTGCCGGCGCGGCGCGCTGCGCGGCAGCGACGGCTCGGCCGACGCATCGGCGGCGCCGGCATCGGCGTCCGTCAGCACCGGCTCGATCTGCTGCGCGCGCTCGGCCGTCGGCGCCTGCACCGCACGCCGCGGCCCGGCGCGCCGCGCCTGCCACGCGCCGTGCGCCAGCACGCCGGCGAGCGCGACGCCGCCGACGATCGCAAGCGCCACCGTCAGGTCGCTCATCACGCCGCCTCCGCCATGCCGACGGCGGCCTGCATGTCGACGGCGACGATGCGCGAGACGCCCTGCTCCTGCATCGTCACGCCGATCAGCTGCTCGGCCATCTCCATCGCGATCTTGTTGTGGCTGATGAAGAGAAACTGGGTGTTCTGCGCCATCTCCTTGACGAGCGCGGCGTAGCGGTCGGTATTCGCATCGTCGAGCGGCGCATCGACCTCGTCGAGCAGACAAAACGGCGCCGGGTTCAACTGGAAGATCGCGAAGACGAGGGCGATCGCGGTGAGCGCCTTCTCGCCGCCCGACAGCAGGTGGATCGAGCTGTTCTTCTTGCCCGGCGGCTGCGCCATGACCTGCACGCCGGAATCCAGGATCTCGTCGCCCGTCATCACGAGCCGCGCCGTGCCGCCGCCGAAGAGCACCGGGAACATGCGGCCGAAGTGCGCGTTGACGGCGTCGAAGGTGCTCGCCAGCAGCTCGCGCGTCTCGAAGTCGATCTTGCGGATCGCATCCTCGAGCGTGCCGATCGCGTCCTGCAGGTCGGCCATCTGGGCATCGAGGAAGACCTTGCGCTCGCGCGAGCTCGTCAGCTCGTCGAGCGCCGCGAGGTTGACCGCACCGAGCGCCTCGACCTCGCGGTGGATGCGGTCGATCTCGCCCTGCAGGCCGGCGAGCCTGACGCCGCCGCCTTCGATCGTGTTCGCGAGGGCTTCGCGATCGGCCTGCGCTTCGGCCAGCAGCTCGAGATACTGCGCGCCGCCGAGCGACGCCGCCTGCTCCTCGAGCTGGAGCTTGACGATCGCCTCGCGCAGCGGCTCCACGCTGCGCTCGTGACTCATGCGCTGCTCGTCGGCGCGGCGCAGCTTCGCGCTCAGGTCGTCGTACGCGCTGCGCCGGGTGCCGAGCGCGGCCTCGCGTTCGACGCGCAGCGCGAGCGCCTGCTGCAGGCCGGCCTGCTCGGCCGCGTCGTCGAGCGCGGCGAGTTCGGCGCTCAACCCGGCGGCCGAACGCTGCACCGCCTGCAACTGCTCGCCTGCATTGGCGATGCTGCGCTCCAGTTCGGCCTGCCGCGCGGCGAGCGTGCGGGCCGTGAACTGCGCCTCCTGCGCCTCGCGCTCGATGCCGCGATGCTGCTCGCGCGCGGCGGCGAGCGCGCGTTCGGCCCCGATCACGACTTCGTCGAGTTCGGCATGCCGCTCCTGGGTCGTCGCGAGCTGCATGTCGAGCTCCTCGAAGCGCGCCTCGCCCTGCGCCCGGCGTTCGCCAAGCGCCGCCGTCTCGGCATCGATCTCGGCCAGCTCGGAGGCGAGTCGGTCGCGCCGCGCCAGCGCGGCCTGCGCCTGCTCGCTCTCGCGCAGCAGCTCGACCTGCAGCTGGTGCGCGCGGGTCTGCGCCTCGCCGGCTTCGCGCCGCGCGAGCGCCAGATGCTGCGCCGTCTCGCTGAGCGCGGCCTCGCTGCGCACCAGCGCGGCGCGCGATTCGTCGGCCATCACCGCTTGTGCGCGCAGCTGCAGCACGAGGTTCTCGATCTCCTGCGCCCGCGCGAGCATGCCCGACTGCTCCGAGTCGGGCGCGTAGAAGCTCACCGCATGCTGGCTCACCGCGTGGCCGGCGGCCGTCATGATCACCTCGCCGTGCGTGAGCCTGGCGCGTTCGGCGAGCGCGGCATCGATCGACGCGGCGGTATAGACGCCCTCCAGCCAGTCGCCGAGCAGGGCCTGCAGTCCGCCGTCGCCGAGCCGCAGCTTGTCGGCGAGGCGGGGGAGCGTGTGATGCGTGCTCGCCGCCGCGGCGGCGGGCGTCGTGTAGAAGGCGAGCCGCGCCGGCGGCACATCGTCGGCAAAGGCGCGCACCGTCTCGATGCGGCCGACGGCCAGTGCGTTCAGCCGCTCGCGCAGCGCGGCTTCGAGCGCCGGCTCCCAGCCCGGCTCGATGTGGACGCGCGTCCACAGGCCCTGCAGGCCGTCCAGGCCGTGCTTGGCCAGCCAGGGCCCGAGCTTGCTGCCGGTCTGCACCTTCTCCTGCAGCGCGCGCAGCGCGGCGAGGCGCGCATTCAGATCGGTCTGGCGCGCGGCCTCGTGGTTCGCCTGTTCCTGCTTGTCGCGGCGATCGGCTTCGAGCGTCGGCAACTGCTCGGCCAGCGACTGCAGCCGGGCGTCGGCTTCCTCGTGCGCGGTTTGCGCCGCGGCGTGCCGGGCGCGCAGCGCGTCGAGCCGGGCATCGTCCGGCGCCGTGAGCGACCGGTTCTCGCCCGCCAGACGGTCGTGGCGGGCGCCGAGCTGGCGCAGCTGCTCGTCGACGCTGCGCGATTCGGCGGCAAGGACCTGAATCTGCTGCTGCACCTGGGCGACGACATTGCGTTGCTCGTTGCTGCGCGCCTGCGCCGCGCGCAGCGCATCCTCGGCGCCCGGCAAGGCCGCGGCGAGCGTTTCGACCTGCGCCGCGAGCACCGCGCCACGCTCGCCGGCAGCGCCGATCTCGCCGCCGACGCGTTCGAGTTCCTGCGCGGCCTGCGATTGCTGGTCGCCCCAGCGCACGCCTTGCGCCTGCAGTTCCGACAGCCGCTGCTCGAGCTTCATCCGCCCGTCGACGACATAGCGGATGCGCTCCTCGAGCCGGCTCACTTCGAGCGAGGCTTCGGCGAGCGCCCCCTGCGCGGCATGCATCTCGTCGTTCGCCGCGTAGTGCGCCTGACGAAGCGCTTCGAGCTCGGCCTCGACGTGGCGCAGTTCGGCAAGCCGCGCTTCGAGCGCGTTGGCGGCGGCCTGGACCTCACGCCTGACGCGCTCTTCCTCGGCGGCCGCGTCGCGGTGCTTGAGGAACCAGAGCTGGTGCTGCTTCAGGCTGCCCTCGTCCTGCAGCGCGCGATAGCGCGACGCGACTTCGGCCTGCGCCTCGAGCTTGTCCAGGTTCGCGGCGAGCTCGCGCAGGATATCGTCGACGCGCGTCATGTTCTCGCGCGTATCCTTCAGCCGGTTCTCGGTCTCGCGGCGGCGCTCCTTGTATTTCGAGACGCCGGCCGCCTCTTCGAGGAACAGCCGCAGCTCTTCGGGCTTGCTCTCGATAATGCGACTGATCGTGCCCTGGCCGATGATCGCGTAGGCGCGCGGCCCGAGGCCGGTGCCGAGGAAGACGTCCTGCACGTCGCGCCGGCGCACCGGCTGGTTGTTGATGTAGTAGCTCGACGTGCCGTCGCGCGTCAGGACGCGCTTGACGGCGATCTCGGCAAACTGGTTCCACTGCCCGCCCGCGCGGGCGTCCTCGTTGTCGAAGACGAGCTCGACGCTCGCGCGGCCGGCGGGTTTGCGCAGGCTCGAGCCGTTGAAGATCACGTCCTGCATCGACTCGCCGCGCAGCTCGCTCGCCTTGCTCTCGCCGAGCACCCAGCGCACCGCGTCCATGATGTTGGACTTGCCGCAGCCGTTCGGGCCGACGACTCCGACGAGCTGGCCCGGGAGCTGAAAATTCGTGGGTTCGGCGAAGGACTTGAAACCGGACAGCTTGATCGAATTCAGGCGCATGGAGGCATTGCCGGTGGCGCTCGCGACGGGCCGCGCGGCGCGCTTTCGAGTCTTTGGTAGGGTCGAGACAAGCCCCTGCTTTTGCGGGGCTTTCGAGGGCGCCGATGATAGCATCCGACCCTCGCCGGGCCGCTCCATCCGGCACCCACGATCGACCCTGCGCGATGGCCAGAAAAGACACCCGCAAGACCCCCGCAATCAGCGCGACAAGTCAGCGCGAAGCACCCGCGACGCCGCCTTCGGCACCGAGCAGGGAACTGCACGTGTTCCCGAACCCTGCCCCCGAGCGCGACTATGCGATCCAGTTCCAGATTCCCGAGTTCACCTGCCATTGCCCGCTCACCGGCCAGCCCGACTTCGCGCACATCACGATCGACATGGTCGCCGACCGGCTCTGCGTCGAACTCAAGAGCCTGAAGATGTACATGTGGAGCTACCGCAACGAGGGTGCGTTCCACGAGAAGGTGACGAACGATATCCTCGCCGATATCGTGCGCGCCTGCGCGCCGCGCTTCATCCGCGTAGCCGCGCGCTGGTACGTGCGCGGCGGGATCTACACCAACGTCGTCGCCGAGCAGCGCAAGAAGGGCTGGAAGCCGCAGCCGCGGGTGGAGCTGCCGGCGCACGAGGCGCAGACCGGCTTGTCCTGAACCCCGCGCCAGCCTTTCAGCCGCCGGCCGTGCGATAGACCAGGTCGCGCAGCAGCAGCGACAGCGGCGCGAAGTAGGTGATGATCATCAGGCAGCCGAGTATCACGGCGACGAACGGCACGAGGTGCCTGAAGATGGACTGAAGCGGAATCTTCGCCACCATGCAGGCGGCGAACAGGTTGACGCCGAACGGCGGCGTGATCATGCCGAGCGCGAGGTTGACGACCATGATGGTGCCGAAGTGCACCGGGTCGATGCCGAA
>CALMIL010000109.1 GCA_937864005.1 uncultured Burkholderiales bacterium | reverse complement strand
CCCGAGGAGCGTTGCGACAGGGGCCGGATGCCGAGCTTGCTCGGGCATCCGGCGCTGCCAGGCTCGGGCACGGCGGGTGCGGCGGGCGCCGCGATCCGCCCGTCAACGGCGCTCACCCGACCTGCGCGGTCGCGGTGAGGACCCCGCGGCCGCGATGACACTTGTGAAGCACGCCGCCATGAACGCTCCCGCTTTTGCCCCCGCTTTCGCTGCCGCCAGCGCCACCGTCGCGCCGCTCAGGCTCTCGGGCCTCGAGCCGGTGGTGATCGGCGAGGGGTCGCTCTTCGTCAACATCGGCGAGCGTACCAACGTCACCGGCTCGAAGGCGTTCGCACGCATGATCCTCGGCGGCGACTTCGAGTCGGCGCTGTCGGTCGCGCGCCAGCAGGTCGAAAACGGCGCCCAGGTCATCGACGTCAATATGGACGAGGCGATGCTCGACAGCCGGGCTGCGATGGTGCGCTTCCTGAACCTCGTCGCCGGCGAGCCCGAGATCGCGCGCGTGCCGATCATGATCGACAGCTCGAAGTGGGACGTGATCGAGGCCGGCCTGAAGTGCATCCAGGGCAAGGGCATCGTCAACTCGATCTCGCTGAAGGAAGGCGTCGAGCCGTTCAAGCACCAGGCCCGCCTCGTGCGCCGCTACGGCGCGGCGGCGGTCGTGATGGCGTTCGACGAGCAGGGCCAGGCCGACACGTTCCAGCGCAAGTGCGCGATCTGCGAGCGTGCCTACCGCATCCTCGTCGACGAAGTCGGCTTCGCGCCGGAGGACATCATCTTCGACCCCAACATCTTCGCGATCGCGACCGGCATCGAGGAGCACGACAACTACGCCGTCGATTTCATCGAGGCGACGCGCTGGATCAAGCAGCACCTGCCCGGCGCGAAGGTGAGCGGCGGCGTCAGCAACGTGAGTTTCAGCTTCCGCGGCAACGACCCGGTGCGCGAGGCGATCCACACCGTGTTCCTCTACCACGCGATCAAGGCCGGGATGGACATGGGGATCGTCAACGCCGGCATGGTCGGCGTCTACGACGACCTCGACCCGGTGCTGCGCGAGTGCGTCGAGGATGTCGTGCTGAACCGCCGCCCCCGGATCCCCGAAGGGGAGCCTTACGCATCCCCCGGAGAGCGTCTCGTCGAGATCGCCGAGAACGCGAAGGGCGCGGCGAAGGACGACAGCGCGCGGCTTGCGTGGCGCGCCAAGCCGGTCGACGAGCGGCTTGCCCATGCCCTCGTGCACGGCATCACCGACTTCATCGTCGCCGACACCGAAGAGGTCTACCAGCGCGTGCGCGCCGAAGGCGGGCGGCCGCTCGCCGTGATCGAGGGCCCGCTGATGGCGGGCATGAATATCGTCGGCGACCTCTTTGGCGCCGGCAAGATGTTCCTGCCGCAGGTCGTCAAGAGTGCGCGCGTGATGAAGCAGGCCGTCGCCCACCTGCTGCCCTACATCGAGGAGGAAAAGCGCCTGCACATCGAGGCCGGCGGCGAGGCGCGCGCGAAGGGCAAGCTCGTCGTCGCGACCGTGAAGGGCGACGTGCACGACATCGGCAAGAACATCGTCACCGTCGTCCTGCAGTGCAACAACTTCGAGGTCGTCAATATGGGCGTGATGGTGCCGTGCCAGGACATCCTCGCCAAGGCGAAGGAGGAGGGCGCGGACATGATCGGCCTGTCGGGGCTGATCACCCCCAGCCTCGAGGAGATGCAGCACGTCGCCGCCGAGATGCAGCGCGACCCGTACTTCACCGAGCGGCGCATGCCGCTCCTGATCGGTGGGGCGACGACGAGCCGCGTGCACACGGCGGTCAAGGTCGCGCCGCACTATGACGGGCCGGTCGTCTACGTGCCCGATGCCAGTCGCAGCGTCGGCGTCTGCAGCGACCTGCTGAGCGAAGAGCGCTCGGCGGCCTTCCTCGCCGACGTCGCCGCCGACTACGAGCGGGTTCGCACGCTGCACGCGAACCGCAAGGTCACGCCGCTCGTCTCGCACGCCCAGGCGCGCGCCAACAAGACGCCGATCGTGTGGCAGGGCTACACGCCGCCGATGCCGAGATTCATCGGCCGGCGCGAGTTCCGCAACTATGACGTCGCCGAACTCGCCGCCTGCATCGACTGGGGGCCGCTGTTCCAGACCTGGGATCTGGCCGGGCGCTACCCGGCGATCCTGACCGACGAGGTCGTCGGCGAAGCCGCCAGCCGCGTTTTCGAGGACGCGCAGGCGATGATGAAGAAGATCATCGAAGGCCGCTGGCTCGCGGCGTCCGGCGTCATCGGCCTGTATCCGGCCAATACGGTGGACGACGACGTGATCGAGATCTACACCGACGAGACGCGCAGCGAGGTGCTGATGCACTGGGCGCCGCTGCGCACGCAAAGCGTGCGGCCGGTGATCACGGCCGAGGATGGCAGCCAGTTGACGCGACCGAACCGCTGCCTGGCCGACTTCATCGCGCCGAAGGCGAGCGGCCTGGCCGACCACATCGGGCTCTTCGCCGTCACCGCCGGCATCGGCGTCGAGAAGAAGGAGAAGGAGTTTCTCGCCGAGCTCGACGACTACAGCGCGATCATGTTCAAGGCGCTCGCCGACCGCCTTGCGGAAGCGTTCGCCGAGCGGCTGCACCAGCGCGTGCGCACCGAATTCTGGGGCTATGCGCCCAACGAGGCGCTGAGCGTCGAGCAGCTCGTCGCCGAACGCTATGTCGGCATCCGCCCCGCGCCGGGCTATCCGGCATGCCCGGATCACGGCGTCAAGCGCGACCTCTTTCGCGTCCTCGCGGCGCCCGAGGTCGGCATCGAACTGACCGAGAGCCTTGCGATGCAGCCGGCGGCGAGCGTCAGCGGCTTCTATCTGTCGCACCCCGAGTCGCGCTATTTCAATGTCGGCCGGATCGGGCCCGACCAGCTGCGCGCATGGGCGCAGCGTACCGGGCGCGACCTGGCGCAGGCCGAGCGCGCGCTCGCCGCGATCCTGTAGCCGCGCCCGCCGCTGCCGCGGCGCCGGGACCGCGCCTTCGCACATCCCGTTGCAAGCGACGCATCTGCCGGCCGGGCCGGCAACACCGCGTCACACCCGCATGCTCATGCTTGCGACGGTTGCTGCCGAAATGCCAAGTGTTCACGCCGCGCCGGGCCGCACGCGCCGAACATCCGCCTGACGGACCCGCAACGTGCACGGCGCACGCCGGGCCGCGGCGAGCGCAAGCGGGGGGACCGAACTTGAATGCCATCCATTGGGACGGGGCGCGCATCGAGCGTCTCGTGCGTGCCGGCGCGACGGCCCTGCTGGTGTCCGTGCTCGTCGCCTGCGGTGGCGGCGGCGGCGACGCCGGCGGCCCGGTTGCATCGGTGGATTCGGGGTCGGGCGGCGGCACCGGTTCCACCGGCAGCGACGCGGGCGGCACCGGCGCCTCCGCGCCGAGCGAGACCCCGGCCGCCGCGCTGCCGGCGTCGCGGGCGGATGCGCGGCGCTTCCTGGCGCAGGCGACCTTCGGGCCGACCGAACCCGAGGTCGATCACCTGATGAAGGTCGGCTACAGCGCCTGGATCGACGAGCAGTTCGCCAAGCCCCAGAAGCTGCACCGCATCTACTGGGACGCCGAGAACAAGGCGATCAAGAAGCTCGATGCGAACCGCTCGGCCGGCCAGCGCGAGGTGCTCGACAGCTTCTATCAGCAGGCGTTGAAGGGCGACGACCAGTTGCGCCAGCGCGTGGCCTTCGCGCTGTCCGAGATCTTCGTCATCTCGATGGTCGCCGACGGCCTGGGCGGCGACAAGGGTCAGGGCGTCGCCGGCTACCTCGACATGCTCGGCCGCGACGCGTTCGGCAACTACCGCACGCTGATCGAGGACGTATCGCGCCATCCGATGATGGGCATCTACCTGTCGCACCTGCGCAATGCGAAGGAGGACCCCGCCAAGGGCCGGGTGCCGGACGAGAATTTTGCGCGCGAGGTGATGCAGCTGTTCTCGATCGGGCTGCACCAGCTCAATCCGGACGGCAGCGTGAAGCTTGCGCTCGACGGCAAGCCGATCGAGACCTACGGGCCGAAGGATATCGCCGGCCTCGCCAAGGTCTTCACCGGCTGGAGCTGGGACGGGCCCGATACCGGCGACGGCCGCTACTACGGCTGGGGCGTGGAGTGGGCCGATCCGGCGCGCTACTACACCTCGATGCAGGGCTATACGCAGTTCCATTCGATCTCGGAGAAGCGCTTCCTCGGCGTCAAGGTGCCGGCGCAGACGCGCGCCGATCCGTATGCGAGCCTGACGACAGCGATGGATGCGCTCGCCGCGCATCCGAATGTCGCGCCCTTCCTCGGCCGGCAGCTGATCCAGCGGCTGGTGACGAGCAACCCGAGTCCGGCCTACGTCGGCCGCGTGGCAGCGGCGTTCGGCAGCGGCGGCGACATGAAGGCGATGATCCGCGCCGTGCTGCTCGACCCCGAGGCGCGCGACGCGAAGATCGCGGCCGGCAAGAGCTACGGCAAGCTGCGCGAGCCGGTGCTGCGGCTCACCGCCTTGCTGCGCGCGTTCGATGCGACGTCCGACAGCGCGAAATATCTGATCGGCACGACCGACGATGCCGGCAGCCAGCTCGGCCAGACGCCGATGCGCTCGCCATCCGTCTTCAACTTCTACCGTCCCGGCTACGTGCCGCCGAATACGTTGGCCGGCAAGCAGGGCCTGGCGGTCCCGGAAATGCAGATCACGCACGAGACGACGGTCGCCGGCTACGCCAACTACATGATCAGCGGCGTGATGTACGGCTTCGGCCAGAACGGCGTCGACTGGCAGGCCAAGCGGCGCGACGTGCAGCTCGACACCCGTTCGCTGCTCGCCAGCGTCGGCAGCAGCGAGGCGCTGGCCGACCTCGTCCTTGCCCGGCTCCTCGGCCCCGGCAAATACGACGCGCTCGAGACCGAGATCGTCGCCGCCGCCGACTCGATCGCGCTGCCCGAGCTGAAGGCCGACGGCAGCAACAAGGACTGGGTCGAGACATCGAAGAAGTACCGCGTCAGCGCCGCCCTTGCGATCGCGCTCGTCTCGCCCGAGTTCCTGATTCAGAAGTGAGCGCCGCAGCATGAGCCAGCAACCCTCCAATGCATCGCGGCGCGCCTTCCTGCGCCAACTCGGCGCCTTCTCGGCGACCTCGGTCGCGGCACCCCTTGGCATCAACCTGGCCACCGTCGGCAATGCGGCGGCGCAGGCGGCGAACGGCTACAAGGCGCTCGTGTGCATCTTCATGTACGGCGGCAACGACGCCTACAACACCGTGCTCGCGACCGATCCCGAGTCGTGGAACCACTACCTCGCGATGCGCGACGAGATCGCGCTGCGCGCGCCCGGAACGCCGCCGCTGCTGTCCGCCGGCGCCGGCTCGCCGGACCGCCTCGGGGGCGTGCTTGCGATCGTGCCGGCGCGCGCCCAGGGCCGCAGCTTCGCGCTGCATCCGGTAATGACAGGCGCACGCGAGCTGTTCGAAGCCCGGCGCCTGGCCGTCGTCGCGAATGTCGGGCCGCTGCTGCGCCCGACCTCGAAGGCGCAGTATTTCGACGACAAGTTCGCCAAGCCGGCCAAGCTCTTCTCGCACAACGACCAGTCGTCGACCTGGCAGGCCGGATCGCCCGAAGGCGCGGTCGCGGGATGGGGCGGGCGCGGCGCCGACCTGCTCGCCGACGGCAACCGCCATCCGGTCTTCACGAGCATCTCGACCTCGGGCAACGCGGTCTGGCTCGCCGGCAATGCGGTGCTGCAGTACCAGGTCACGGGCCGCGGCGCGATCCGCATCGGCAGCTGGGGCAATACGCTGTACGGCTCGGCCGAGGCGCTCACGCGCATGCACAGCGTGATGCGCCGCGCGCGCTCGTCGAACCTGTTCGAGCAGGATCATGCCGCCGTCGTCGGCCGCTCGATCGACGCCGAGACGCGGCTCGCCGCCGCGCTGCCGGCGAGCGACGTGGCGCCCTACGGCACGCCCGGGATGAACAGCGACCAGGATCCGCTGCTGAAGTACGACAACCCGCTGTCGGGCCAGAAGTCGACCAATTCGCTCGCGCAGCAGTTGCAGATCGTCGCCCGCATCATCGGCGCGCGCGGCGCGCTCGGCGCGCAGCGCCAGGTGTTCTTCGTCAGCATGGGCAACTTCGACACCCACAGCGACCAGAGCCGGATGCAGGCCGACAATATGGCGCGCCTGTCGCACGGCCTGCGCTATTTCAACGATGCGCTCGCCGCGATGGGCGTCGGCAACGACGTCACGGCCTTCACCGCGTCCGACTTCGGCCGCACCTTCACGAGCAACGGCGACGGCACCGACCACGGCTGGGGCGCGCACCACTTCGTGATGGGCGGCGCGGTGCGCGGCGGCGATCTGTACGGCAACTTCCCCGCCTACAGCCAGGCCGACGACAAGGGCAACTTCGCGAGCCCGAACCAGATCGGCAACGGCACGCTGCTGCCCGAGGTCTCGGTCGACCAGTATGCGGCGACGCTGGCGCGCTGGTTCGGCGTGCCTGATGGTCAACTGCCGGAGCTGTTCCCGAACCTCGGGAACTTCGGCGCCGGCGTGCGCGATCTTGGTTTTTTGGGGTAGGCTGACTGGAATATGCACGCGCCGCCGGCGCGTGGCCGACCGATCGGAGAATCCGGCATGCCGAACCGAACCGCTGCCCCTTCAGCTGCAATATTCATGCTCGCAGGCGCACTCGCGCTCGGCGTTGCGGCGGCCACCGGCACGCCCGCGGCGAGCGCGCCCGCATCGGCGGTCGCACCGCGCCTTGCCGGCCTGTGTGACGGCTGCGCGATCGTCGATTCCGTCACGACCGAAAAGCAAAAGGGCGAGGGCGGCATCGTCGGCAAGGTCGGCGGCGCGGTCGTCGGCGGCGTTCTCGGCCACCAGATCGGTGGCGGCACCGGCAAGACGCTGGCGACGATAGGCGGCGCCGCGGCCGGCGCCTACGCCGGCAACGAAGTGCAAAAGCGCAGCAGCGCGAAGACGATCTGGCGCACCCGCGTGACGCAAAAGGACGGCAGCCAGCGCAGTTTCGAGACGAGCACGGACCCCGGATGGAAGCCCGGCACGGTCGTTCGCATCGACGGCGCGACGCTCAGGAAACCGTGAGCACGCGCCGGTATTGGATCGCCTCCGCCAGATGCGCGACCTGGATCGCGCCTGCGCCCTCGACGTCGGCGACGCTGCGCGCGATGCGCAGCACGCGGTGAAAGCTGCGCGCTGACCAGCCCAGGCGCGCGGCGGCGGCCTGCAGGAACCTCGACGCCGTGGCGTCGAGCGCGCAGTGCCGGTCGAGCGCAGCGCCCGCAAGATCGGCGTTGCGGCAGCCCTGGCGCGCGATCTGGCGTTCGCGCGCCCGCGCGACGCGCGCCGCGACATCGGCGTTAGATTCGCCGGCCGCGCTCGCCGCCAGCGCGTCGGGCGCGACGGCCGGCACCTCGACCTGGAGGTCGATGCGATCGAGCAGCGGCCCGCTGATCCGCCCCTGGTAGCGGGCGATCGCATCCGGCGTGCAGCGGCAGTTGCGCAGCGCGCTGCCGAGGTGGCCGCAGGGGCACGGATTCATCGCCGCCAGGAACTGGAAGCGCGCCGGAAACTCGGCTTGGCGCGCCGCGCGCGAGATCGTGATGCGGCCCGACTCGAGCGGTTCGCGCAGCGCTTCCAGCGCGGCGCGCGGGAACTCCGGCAGTTCGTCGAGAAAGAGCACGCCGTGGTGGGCGAGCGAGATCTCGCCCGGTCGCGGCGGCGAGCCGCCGCCGACGAGGGCGACCGGCGAGGCGCTGTGGTGCGGCGCGCGCAGCACGCGCTGACGCCAGCGCGCGGCGCGGAATTCGCCGCTCAGGCTCAGCACGGCCGCCGATTCGAGCGCCTCGTCGTGCGTCATCGGCGGCAGCAGGCCGCCGAAGCGCTGCGCCAGCATCGACTTGCCGGTGCCCGGCGGGCCGACCATCAGCACGCTGTGGCCGCCGGCGGCGGCGATCTCGAGCGCGCGCCGCGCCGCGGCCTGGCCCTTCACGTCGCGCAGGTCGGGCGCCGCTGCCGGCGCGACGGGCGCCGCGCCTTTCGCCAGCGGCAAGGGCTCTGCCGCGTCGCCGCCCTGCAAAGCGCGCACGACATCGAGCAGGTGCGCCGCGGTGTGGATCGCGAGGCCGTCGACGAGTGCCGCCTCCTCGGCGCTGCCGGCGGGCAGCACGAGCGCACGCGTCGTGCCAAGGCGGCTAAGCGCGAGGCCCATCGCGAGCGCGCCGCGCACCGGACGCAGGTCGCCGGCGAGGCTCAGTTCGCCGGCGAACTCGAAGCGGTCGATCTGCGCCGCGTCGAGCTGGCCGCTCGCGGCGAGGATGCCCAGCGCAATCGGCAGATCGAAGCGGCCCGATTCCTTCGGCAGGTCGGCCGGCGCGAGATTGACGGTGATCCGCTTGTTGGTCGGGAATTCGAGGCCGCTCGTCTGCAGCGCCGCGCGCACCCGCTCGCGCGACTCCTTCACTTCGGTCTCGGCCAGGCCGACGAGCGTGAAGCTCGGTAGTCCATTCGCCAGATGCACCTCGACCGTCACCTCGGGTGCGGCGAGGCCGTCGAGCGAGCGGCTGCGGATCACGGCGAGCGACATCGGAGTTTCCTCTTCGGCGGCCGGACGACGAACCGGCACGGTCCGGGCAGCGGCGATTGTGCCTTTGCACAGTGCGCCGCCGATGCACCAGAAGCGGGATCGGCGCGCCTGCCGGCTCGGCATCGACCCAGGCTGGTGCGCGCCGCACGCATGCCGGTGCGGGCGCGCCCCGCGCTGGCGCGGCGCGCGGGCCGCGTCGCCGAACGGGCCCTTGGCACGGAAGCTGCGATGGGTGGGACATACCGATTCAACCAGGGAGCCTTCACCATGTTCAAACCTTCCTTCGCGCTTGCAGCGCTTGCGCTGGCCGCCGTCTCGCCGACGTTCGCGCAAACCTCGACCGAGCCGGCCGCGGCAGCGGCAGCGCAATCGCCGTGGGCGTTCAGCGCCAATATCGGGCTCTTCTCCGACTACCGCTTCCGCGGCATCTCGCAGACCGACCGCAAGCCGGCGCTGCAGGGCGGCTTCGACCTCGCGCACAGCTCGGGCCTGTACGCCGGCAACTGGAATTCCAACGTCGACAGCGCGCTTTTCAACGGCGCGAATCTCGAGATGGACTTCTACGGCGGCTACAAGCACGCCTTCGACGGCGGCTTCGGCCTCGACCTCGGCGTCATCTACTACTACTACCCGAACTCCGGCTCCAGCCCGGTCGGTTCGACCCGGATCGACAACACCGAGCTCTACATCGGCGCGAGCTACGGGCCGGTATCGCTGAAATACAACTACGCCGTTTCGGACTTCTTCGGCACGCCCGATTCGAGCGGCTCGAGCTACCTCGACGCCGGCTTCGCCTACGACCTCGGCCACAACTTCGGCCTCGTCGCGCACTACGGCTACCAGTGGCTCAGGGGCGGCGCAGTCGTCACCCAGATCGATGGCAGCACGGCGAACAACATTTCCGACTGGAAGCTCGGCCTGACCTACACGATCGACGGCTGGGTGATCGGCCTCGCCTACGTTGCGACGAACCGCGACCTGACCGGCGGCACGGCGGCGCTGACCAACCGCAACATCAGCGGCAACACGGCGGTGGCGTCGGTCACGAAGACATTCTGAAGACCCAACAGCAAGGAGTACGGACCATGAAGATGGTGATCGCGATCGTCAAGCCGTTCAAGCTCGACGAAGTGCGTGAGGCCCTGAGCGCGATCGGCGTGCAGGGCATCACGGTGACGGAAGTGAAGGGCTTCGGACGCCAGAAGGGGCATACCGAGCTCTACCGCGGCGCCGAGTACGTCGTCGATTTCCTGCCCAAGGTGAAGATCGAGGCCGCCGTCGACGACGCCATCGTCGAGCAGGTGATCGAGGCGATCGAAGGCTCGGCGCGCACCGGCAAGATCGGCGACGGCAAGATTTTCGTCGCCGCGCTCGAACAGGTGGTGCGCATCCGCACCGGCGAGACCGGCCGCGACGCGCTCTGACGCGCAAGGACGACGACCATGATGAAAAAACTCATTGCGACTCTCGCCCTCGGCCTCGCGGCCCTGGGCTTCTCGGCGGCGGCGTTCGCGCAGGCCGCGTCCGCGCCCGAGGCGGCCGCCTCGGCGGTCGCCGCCGCGCCGGCCGAGGCCGCTTCGGCGCCTGCCGTGGTGCTCAGCGCGGGCGACACCGCCTGGATGCTGACCTCGACCATGCTTGTCATCCTGATGACGATCCCGGGCCTGGCGCTCTTCTACGGCGGCCTCGCCCGCTCGAAGAACATGCTGTCGGTGCTGGTCCAGGTGTTCACGATCTTCTCGCTGATCACGTTCCTGTGGGCCGTCTACGGCTACAGCCTCACGTTCGCCGGTGGCGGACCCATCTTCGGCAGCTTCGAGAAGCTGTTCCTGAAGGGCATCACGCCGGACACGCTTTCCGGATCGATCCCCGAGTACGTGTTCGTCGCATTCCAGTCGACCTTCGCGGCCATCACCTGCGCGCTGATCGTCGGCTCCTACGCCGAGCGCATCAAGTTCGCCGGCGTGCTGCTGTTCTCGGTCATCTGGTTCACGTTCAGCTATGTGCCGATCGCGCACATGGTCTGGGCCGCGGACGGCTGGCTGTTCAAGGACGGCGCGCTCGACTTCGCGGGCGGCACGGTGGTGCACATCAACGCCGGTGTCGCCGGGCTGGTGGGTGCCTATGTGCTCGGCAAGCGCACCGGCTACGGCCGGGAGTCGTTCACGCCGCACTCGCTGACGCTGACGATGGTCGGTGCCTCGCTGCTGTGGGTGGGCTGGTTCGGGTTCAACGCCGGTTCGGCGCTCGGCGCCAACGGCGCGGCGGGTCTGGCCTTCATCAATACCATCCTCGCGACCGGTGCGGCGACGCTGTCGTGGCTGGCCGGCGAGGCGCTGCACAAGGGCAAGGCCTCGATGCTGGGCGCCGCGTCGGGTGCGGTGGCCGGCCTCGTGGCGGTGACGCCGGCGGCCGGCTTCGTCGGGCCGATGGGCGCGATCGTCCTCGGCCTCATCGCCGGCCTGGTCTGCCTGTGGGGCGTCAACGGCCTGAAGAAGATGCTGGGCGCGGACGACTCGTTCGATGTCTTCGGCGTGCACGGCGTCGGCGGCATCGTCGGCGCGCTGCTGACAGCCGTCTTCGCGGCCGGCAGTCTGGGCGGCGTCAAGGCCGACGACTATGCGATCGGTGCCCAGCTGGTGATCCAGGTCAAGGGCATCCTGACGACGATCGTCGTCTCGGGGGTGGTCGCCTTCGTCGCCTACAAGATCGTCGACCTCGTGATCGGACTGCGCGTCCCCGAGGACGAGGAGCGCGAGGGTCTGGACATCACCTCGCACGGCGAGACGGCGTATCACGGCCTGCGCTGAGTGCTGCGAGCGGGGCGCTTGCGCCCCGCGCGAAACGGATGGGCCGGCTTCGGCTGGCCCATCCTTCGCGCACCCGGGCCGGCCGGCCCGAAAGCCCCGGTGCGCACGGGCTTGCCGGGCAAGCCCGCTGCGGCGGGTATTTGCGTTGCGAGACGTCTTGCGAAGCGGGCAACAGGCGCCAGATGCCTAGAATGCAACCGGCTTTCGTCAGCGAGTCGTCCGCATGGTCCCGCACCTGATCACAGCCCTCACGGGCCCCATCAACGAGCTCGAGCAGCGCATTCTCGAGTCGATGCCGGCGATCGAGCGCTGGTTCCGGCTCGAGTGGATGGAGCACACGCCGCCGTTCTACACCTCGGTCGATCTGCGCAACGCCGGCTTCAAGCTCGCGCCGGTCGATACCAACCTCTACCCGTCGTGCTTCCACCACCTGACGCCCGAGATGCTGCCGCTGGCGGTGCAGGCGGCGATGGCGGCGATCGAGAAGATCTGCCCGGAAGCGAAGAACCTGCTGCTGATCCCCGAGAACCGGACGCGCAATGCCTTCTATCTGAGCAATCTGGAACGCCTGGTGCGCATCTTCCATCAGGCCGGCCTGAATGTGCGCCTCGGCACGCTGGACGAAACGGTCAAGGCGCCGACCCAGCTTGCGCTGCCCGACGGCAGCCAGATCGTCCTCGAGCCGCTGCTGCGCACCCGCGGGCGGCTCGGCCTGAAGGGGTTCGATCCCTGCACCATCCTGCTCAACAACGATTTGTCGGCGGGCACGCCCAAGGTGCTCGAGAACCTGCACGAGCAGTATCTTCTGCCGCCGCTGCACGCAGGCTGGGGCGTGCGGCGCAAATCGAATCATTTCCACGCCTACGAGGAGATCGCGAAGAAGTTCGCCAAGCTGCTGGGCATGGACCCGTGGCTGATCAATCCGATGTTCGCGCACTGCGGCGAGGTGAATTTCCTCACCGGCGGCGGCGCCGAGGGCATGACGAGCAAGGTCGACGCGCTGCTCGGCAAGATCCGGCGCAAATACAAGGAGTACGGCATCCAGGAGCGGCCCTTCGTCATCGTCAAGGCCGACGCCGGCACCTACGGCATGGGCATCATGACGGTGCACGACGCGAAGGAACTGACCGAGCTCGACCGCAAGGCGCGCGAGGCGATGGGCCACCTGAAGGACGGCCTCGAGGTCACCGAGGTGATGCTGCAGGAGGGCGTGCCGACCTACGAGCGGATCAACGATGCGGTCGCCGAACCGGTCGTCTACATGATCGACCGCTACGTCATCGGCGGCTTCTATCGCGTGCACGCCGAGCGCGGCGCGGACGAGAACCTGAATGCGCCCGGCTCGCACTATGTCCCGCTTGCATTCGCCGAATCGGGCCAGTTGCCGCGACCGGGCGTGCGGCCGGGCGCGAGCGCGCCGAACCGCTTCTACATGTACGGCGTGATCGCGCGGCTGGCGATGGTTGCGGCGAGCTACGAGCTCGAGGCGACCGACCCGCAGGCCGAGGCGTATGCGTAGCGGCGGGCCGCGCCCGGGACCGCTTCGATCGCGTGCGCGTCTGCGCGGCGCAAGCCGGCGCTGAGGGTCTTTTCGTGCGCAGCCTGGCGCGGCCCGGCCGCGGCGGCCGGTACGAGGCGGCTGGCGCCCCGCGCCAAGTGCTTCTATAGAATCGTTTCGAACCGTCTGCCCGCACCTCAAGATGAAACTCATCGGCACGCTCACCAGCCCCTACGTCCGCAAGGTCCGGATCGTGATGGCCGAGAAGAAGCTCGACTATCAATTCGTGCTCGAGGACGTGTGGGGCAGCGACGCGATGCTCGAGATCAATCCGCTCGGCAAGGTGCCCTGCCTCGTGATGGAGGGCGTCGAGGCGGTATTCGACTCGCGCGTCATCGTCGAATATGTCGATACGCTGTCGCCGGTCGGCAAGCTGATCCCCGAGCGCGGCCGCGAGCGCGCCGAGGTGCGCACTTGGGAGGCGCTCGGCGACGGCGTGCTCGACGCCGCGGTGCTGGCGCGCCTCGAGAACACGTGGCCCGGGCGCGCCGACAGCGAGCGCAGCAGCGCCTGGATCGAGCGCCAGCAAAGCCGGATCGCGGCCGCGCTGCGCGCGATGTCGCAGGGCCTCGGAGACAAGCCGTGGTGCGTCGGCAACCACTTCTCGCTCGCCGATATCGCGACCGGCTGTGCGCTCGGCTATCTCGGCTTTCGCCTGCCGCACATCGACTGGCGCGGCGCCTACCCGAACCTCGCGCGGCTGGCCGCGAAGCTCGAGGCGCGCCAGAGCTTCGTCGATTCGGTGCCGCGCGTCTGAGCGGCGCCCAAGGCGAGCCTTCGCGACGCCCGGCGCCCATGGGATCGGTCGGCGACGTCAGGCCGCAGTCGATGCGCTTCGCGCCCGCGCTGCGCCTGCGCAGCGGCGCCGAGCTTGCCGACTACACGCTGGTCTACGAAACCTACGGCACGCTCGACGCGGCGCGCTCCAACGCGGTCCTCGTCTGCCATGCGCTGAACGCCTCGCACCACGTCGCCGGCACCTACGCCGGCGAGACGAAGAGCGAAGGCTGGTGGGACAACCTCGTCGGCCCCGGCAAGCCGCTCGATACGGATCGCTTCTTCGTCATCGGCGTCAACAACCTCGGCTCGTGCTTCGGCTCGACCGGGCCGACGACGACGAATCCGGCGACCGGCCGCGTCTACGGCGCCGACTTCCCCGTAGTCACCGTCGAGGACTGGGTCGATGCGCAGTTGCGGCTGCTCGACGCGCTCGGCATAGCGCGCCTCGCGGCCGTGATCGGCGGCAGCCTCGGCGGCATGCAGGCGCTCGACTGGGCGCTGCGCCAGCCGGCGCGGATCGCGAACTGCATCGCGATCGCGACCGCGCCGAACCTGACGGCGCAGAATATCGCGTTCAACGAAGTCGCGCGCCGCGCGATCGTGACCGACCCCGATTTCCACGCCGGCCACTACCGCGAGCACGGTACGCTGCCGCGGCGCGGCCTGCGCGTCGCACGCATGATCGGCCACATCACCTATCTGAGCGGCGACGCGATGGAGGCCAAGTTCGGCCGCGAACTCAAGAGCGAGGCGCTCGGCTACACGACGCAGGAGATCGAGTTCCAGATCGAAGGCTATCTGCGCCACCAGGGCGACAAGTTCAGCGAATATTTCGACGCCAATACCTACCTGCTGATCACGCGCGCGCTCGACTATTTCGACCCGGCGCGCGAGCACGGCGGCGACCTCGCGCGCGCCTTCGCCGGCGCGACGTGCAAGTTCCAGATCGTCAGCTTCACGACCGACTGGCGCTTCTCGCCGGCGCGCTCGCGCGAGATCGTCAAGGCGCTGCTCGACAACCGGCTCGACGTGAGCTATGCCGAGATCGACGCCCCGCACGGCCACGACGCCTTCCTTCTCGACGACGCGCGCTACCACGCGCTGCTGCGCGCGCGCTTCGAACGCATCTGGCGGGAGCTTTCCGCGTGAGCGAGCGCCGCGATATGGAGCTCGTCGCGCAGCTCGTGCCGGCGGGCTCGCGCGTGCTCGACCTCGGCTGCGGCAGCGGCGAACTGCTCGCCCATCTGCGCGATGTGCGCGGCTGCAGCGGCTACGGCGTCGAGATCGCCGACGCCAACGTGCTGGCCTGCGCGCAGCGCGGCGTCAACGTCATCCAGCTCAACCTCGAGGAGGGGCTGGCGATGTTCGAGGACCGCAGCTTCGACGTCGTGCTCCAGCTCGACACCATGCAGCACCTGCGCAACACCGAGAACATGCTGCGCGAGACGGCGCGCGTCGGCCGCGTCGGCATCGTCAGCTTCCCGAATTTCGCGCACTGGCCGAACCGGCTGCACGTGATCGCCGGGCGCATGCCGGTGACGAAGGCGCTGCCCTACCAGTGGTACGACACGCCCAATATCCGGGTCGGCACCTTCGCCGATTTCGAGGTACTGGCGCGCAAGAACGGCCTGCGCATCCTCGATGCCTTCGGCATCCAGCAGGGCCAGGCGGTGCGCCACTGGCCGAATCTGCTCGCCAGCGTCGCCGTCTTCAAGTTCGATCGCGGCTGACGGCGGCGCCGCGCTGCGGCGTCACTTCTCGCGGAAATCGTCGTGGCAGGACTTGCAGGCCTTGGCGGTGGCGCCGAATGCGGTCTTGATCGCATCGAGGTTGCCGCCCTTGGCCGCGGCATCGAGCTTGACGACTTGTTGCTGCATTTCCTTCGCCGCAGCCTGGAACTTGGCCGGATCCTTCCAGACCGCGGGCTTGGCCTTGGTATCGTGGCCGAGGTCGGTGCCCGGGCCGAAGGCCGAGAACGGCAGCAGCGACATCTCGTGCACCACGTGGGCGTTTTCGGCCGCCGCCTTGGCGTCGAACGGCACCTTGCCCTGCACCATCGCGCCGAGCCGCCCGAAGTGGGCGCCCATCACCGTCATTACCGACTGGCGGTATTCGATCGCATCTTCCGGCTTCGCAAACTGCGCCACGGCGGGCAGTGCGGCCACGAGCGCGACGATGGCAGCCGCGGACGCGCGACGGACGAACTTCGGACGATTCATGCTGCTTCTCCCCGGGAAGGCGTGGCTGGGTGAAGTGCCAGCGCGATTTCGGGCGGTGGCGAAACCGCGCCAGTTTACGGAAATCGCGGCGCCGACGCGCACCAGGGTGCATCGGTGTGCGGGCGCCGATGCGTGCGGCCGGCACGATCTGGCGCTATCGTTGACTCCTTGCGGCACTTTGGGGGCGGGTGAGGTGGTGAGCAGGCAGGCCGGCACAACTCGCACGGGCAGCGGCGCACTGCGTGCGGTGCGCGTCTGGGACTTGCCGACACGGCTGTTCCACTGGGCACTCGCGGTCTGTGTCGTCGGCTCGTTCGCCAGCGGCTCGATCGGCGGCAATGCGATGCAGTGGCATTTCCGCTTCGGCTACGCGGTCTTCGCGCTGATCGCCTTTCGCATCCTGTGGGGGTTCGTCGGCGGGCGCTGGTCGCGTTTCTCGGCCTTCGTGCGCGGCCCTGCCACGGTGCTGCGCTACCTTCGCGGCCAGTCGCGGCGCGAGGAATACCACGACGTCGGCCACACGCCGTTGGGCAGCGCGTCGATCGTCGCGATGCTCGTCTTTCTGGCGCTGCAGGTGGCAAGCGGCCTGTTCGCCGACGACGAGATCGCGAATGCCGGCCCGCTCGCGCGCCTGGTCGCGGGTTCGACGAGTTCGACGCTGACCGCCTACCACGCGAATATCGGCCGCTGGGTGATCCTCGCGCTCGTCGTGCTGCACATCGGGGCGATCATCTTCTACCGCGTGCGCCGGCAGCGCGACCTGATCGGCCCGATGATCCGCGGCGACAAGCTGCTGCCGGCCGGGGTGCCGGCGGCCAACGACAGCGCGGCGCTGTGGCTGTTCGCCGCCGTGCTGTTCACGGCTTGCGCGGCGAGCGTCGGCTTTGTCGTCTGGCTCGGGGAATAGGTCGCAAAGTGGCCCTACACTCGGGCCACCGATCGCAAGCGCCAGTGAACGATTCAGAACCACCCGCTCGGCCGCCCCGCAGGGCACAGCCCGTCGCCGCGAACGCCTGTCGCGGCACCGCTCGCGGACGACGCCTGCGCCGACGATCGAGCGGCGGCACCGTCGCCGTGCACGGACTCTGAAGCGATCCGCATGGGCGCTCCCCCTCCGGAGATCCGGCTCGTGGTCGCCGATACCGCCGCGCTGATCGATGCGGCGCGCGAGATCTTTCTCGACTATGCGCGGAGTCTGGCGGTCGACCTGTCGTTCCAGAATTTCGACGCCGAACTTGCTGCCCTGCCGGGCGACTATGCGGCGCCGTCGGGCAAGCTGCTGCTCGCCTGGGTCGACGGCGAGCTCGCGGCCTGCGGCGCGATGCGCGGCCTGGCCGAATCGGACTATGCGAATGCCTGCGAGATGAAGCGGCTCTACGTGCGGCCCGCGTTTCGCCGCTTCGGACTGGGCCGCCTGCTTGCGCAATCGCTGCTCGACGAAGCGCGCAGCGCCGGCTATTCGGTGATGCTGCTCGATACGCTCGACGAGATGGAGGCGGCCCGCGAGCTCTATGCGTCGCTCGGCTTCGAGGAGATCGCGCCCTACTATTTCAACCCGATCGCCGGCGCGCACTACCTGAAGGCCGAGCTCGGGTGACGCGCCGCTGCATCTTCCGCCCTCGAGAGCTGCTCCGATGAATGCGTTCAAACAATTGCTCGGCGCCAGCGGCGGCAACCCGCCGATCGGCACCTGGATCAGTTCGGCCAGCCCGCTCGTCGCCGAGGCCGTCGCCCACGCGGGGTTCGACTGGGGCCTGATCGACATGGAGCACTCGCCGCTCGACCTAATGGCGCTCGTGCACCTGCTGCAGGCGCTGGCCGCGACGCGCATGGCGCCGCTGGTGCGCGTGCCCAGCAACGATGCGGTCACGATCAAGCGCGTGCTGGATGCCGGCGCGACGACGCTGATGGTGCCGTGCGTGGCGGACGCCGACGCGGCGCGCGCCGCGGTCGCCTCGATGCGCTACCCGCCCGAGGGCGTGCGCGCGATGTCCGCCTCCGGCCGGGCATCGCGCTTCGGCACCGACCCGGGCTATGCGCGCAGCGCGAACCGCGGACTGGCGCTGATCGTGCAGCCCGAGACCGTGCAGGCGATCGGCAGGCTCGAATCGATTGCCGCGGTGCGGGGGGTGGACGCGATCTTCCTCGGGCCCGCCGACCTGTCGGCGTCGATCGGGCATGTCGGGCAGCCGACCCATCCGGAGGTGATGGATCTGATGGCGCAGGTGGTGCAGCGCTGCAAGTCGATCGGCAAGCCGGTCGGCGCGTTCGGTGCGACGGCCGAGGTCGTCGCCGAGTACCGCGCGATCGGCTTCGACTTCGTCGCCATCGGGTCCGATCTCGCTCACCTGATCCGCGGCGCGAAGGAAGCGATCGTCGCGCTCAAGGCGCAGGACCGGATGCACGTCCATTCCCTCGCGAGCGGGACCCGCACGGGCGGCGACCGCTGAGCTTCGCACGGCACCAAGAATATGACTTCATCGACAAGCGTTCGCGCCGCAACGCAGGGCATCGAGATCAAGGCCGGCGCGCTGCGCCTGGCGCTGCGGCCGGACCTCGGCGGCGCGATCGCCGGGCTGTGGCATCACGGCGTGCCGGTGCTGCGGTCGCAGGAGCCCGAGCGGCTGATGTCGTGGCACGACGCCGCTTCGTTTGCGCTCGTGCCGTATTCGAACCGCATCGATCATGGCCGCTTCGACTGGCAGGGGCGGTCGTACCGATTGGCGCCGAACTTCGAGTCCGGCCCGCATCCGCTGCACGGCGTCGGACATCTTGGCGCCTGGCGCGTCGAGCCGAGCATCGGGCCGAGCGGGCCGGGCGAAGTGGCGCTCGTGCTCGAGCACCGCGCCGACGACGCCTGGCCGTTCGACTTCGAGGCGCGCCAGCTGTTTCAACTCGGGCCAACCTCGCTGCGCACCGAACTGAGCGTGACGAATATGTCGGCCCAGGCGGCGCCGTTCGGGCTTGGCTGGCATCCGTACTTTCCGAAGCGCGCGCGCAGCCGCCTGCACGTCGAGTGCGGCGGACGCTGGGAGATCGACGCATCGAAGCTGCCGACGCAACTCGTGCCGCAACCTGGCGTCGACGCCGATATCGCCCATCTCGACTACGACCATGGTTTCGAGGGCTGGATCGGCGCGGCGCGGATTCGCGACGAGCGCTTCGCCCTCACGCTGCGTTCGTCGCTGACCCGCCTCGTGCTCTACACGCCGCAGGCGAGGGACTACTTCTGTGTCGAACCGGTGAGTCACGTCACGAATGCGATCAACCAGCCGGCGCCGAGTGCGCTCGGTCTCGTCACGCTGCAGCCGGGGCAGAGCCACCGCGCCTGGATGACGCTCGAGATCAGCACCACGCATTGACGGTTCGCGGGCGCGGCGCCGAACGGCAGCGGCGCAATGCAACGCCAGCAGGCTGGCACGAGGCTGACGACCCGCGGCGGTCGTGGACGAATCCGGGAGCCTGCCGGAGCTTTCGTATAATCCCGAGGCTTTGCAGGCGACGGATCAGGCACTCACCATGAACGAGCGCGTCGATCACGGCGGCTGGGACGACGAGGACGAAGAACCCGTCCCGTTGTCGGCGGCGCAGGCGCGGGCATTGCGGGAAAGGCACCCTCAGGTTTCGGCATGGCGGGTGGTCGCGGCGCAGGCGCTGGTGGGATTGGCGGTTGCCGCCCTGGCGTGGGGCATTTTCGGGCCCGACGCGGGCTGGTCGGCGCTCTATGGCGCGGCGGTCATCGTCCTGCCCACCGCGCTGCTGGCATGGGGCGTGGGTCGCATTGCGGGGGCCCGGCTGGTCGAGGGAGCATTGGGCTTCCTCGCCTGGACGGGAGGGAAGTGGGTGCTGGCGCTGGTGCTGTTGGTGGCGGCGGCGCGGGTGGTGCCCGAACTGAGTTGGCCGGCGTTGCTGACGGCGATGGCGGTGTGCTTGCAGGTGAACTGGCTGGCGTTGTTGTGGCGCCGCCGATAGTGGACTGGAACCGGACGGACGCGACGAAATGGCAGCAGAAGCGGCAGCAGAAGCTCAATCCCAGACAGCCGGTGAATATATCGTTCACCACCTGACGCACTTCGGAACCGGCAAGGTCACCGGCCTCGTCGATTTCTCGGTCTTCAACTACGACTCGATGTTCTGGGGCGCGGTCACCGGCATCCTCACGTGCTGGGTGATGTGGCTCGCCGCGCGCAAGGCGACGTCGGGCGTGCCGGGGCGCTTTCAGGCCGCCGTCGAATGGCTGATCGAGATGGTCGACACCCAGGCCAAGGGCATCGTGCACAACGCCAAGAGCCGCAAGTTCGCCGCGCCGCTCGCGCTCACGGTCTTCGTCTGGATCACCCTGATGAATACGATGGACCTGTTGCCGGTCGATCTGCTGCCGGTGATCTGGGCCCAGATCTTCGGCGCCGCCGGGCACGACCCGCACCACGCCTACCTGCGCGTCGTGCCGACCGCCGACCTGTCGATGACGATGGGCCTGTCGATCGCGGTGCTGCTGATCTGCCTCTTCTACAACGTCAAGATCAAGGGCGTCGGCGGCTGGATCCACGAGCTGTTCACCGCGCCGTTCGGCAACCACTGGCTGCTCTACCCGTTCAACTTCGCGATGCAGATCATCGAATTCATCGCGAAGACGGTGTCGCACGGCATGCGGCTGTTCGGCAACATGTACGCCGGCGAGCTGATCTTCCTGCTCATCGCGCTGATGGGCGGTGCGTTCACCCTCTCGCTCAGCGGCGTCCTGCTCGGCGTCGGCCACATCATCGCCGGCACCATCTGGGCGATCTTCCACATCCTGATCATCATTCTCCAGGCCTTCGTCTTCATGATGCTGGCGCTCGTCTATATCGGCCAGGCGCACGACGCGCACTGACCCCGGCTGGACTAGACGCTTTCTTTCTCTGCGGTCCCTTTCCATTCATTTCAACAGGAGTCTTTCATGGAACTCATCGGTCTCGTCGCGGTTGCTGCTGGTCTCATCATCGGCCTCGGCGCCCTGGGCGCTTGTGTCGGCATCGGCGTCATGGGCAGCAAGTACCTCGAATCCGCCGCCCGCCAGCCCGAACTGATGGGCGAACTGCAAACCAAGATGTTCCTGCTCGTCGGCCTGATCGACGCCTCGTTCATCATCGGCGTCGGTATCGCGCTGTGGTTCACGACCGCCAACCCGTTCCTGGCGCAGCTCGCGAGCCTGCCGAAGTAAGCCGGGGCCCGGGCCCGTGCTGTATCGGGCAGCCCGCCGCAGCGGCAGGTTGCCAGCCAACGTGATTGATGAGGCACCAAAGTGAGCATCACTGCGACATTGATCTTTCAGATGATCGTCTTCATGATCCTGGTCTGGTTCACGATGCGATTCATCTGGCCGCCGGTGACGGCGGCACTCGACGAGCGGGCGAAGAAGATCGCCGCCGGCCTGTCGGCGGCCGACAAGGCGAAGGCCGAACTCGCCGAAGCCAACAAGCGCGTCGAGCAGCAGCTGTCGGCCGCGCGTGACGACGCGACGCGTCGGCTCGCCGATGCCGAGCATCTGGCCCAGCAGATGATCGAGGAGGCCAAGGGCCGCGCGAGCGAAGAGGGCGCCAAGATCATCGCCGCCGCGCGCGCCGAGGCCGAGCAGGAAGCGCTCAAGGCGCGCGAGTCGCTGCGCGAGCAGGTCGCGGGCCTGGCCGTCAAGGGCGCCGAGGCGATCCTGCGCCGCGAAGTCAACGCCGGCGTGCATGCCGAACTCCTCGGCCGGCTGAAGGCGGAGCTTTGAGCATGGGCCCCCGCGTGCGGAACCCTTCCCGCGCCGCGCCGCGGCAGGAGGGCTGACGATGGCCGAGCTGGCAACCATTGCCCGGCCCTACGCCGAGGCGCTGTTCAAGGCGGTTGGCGCGAGTGACGCGCCGGCGTTGTCGCAGCAGATGAATGCGCTTGCCGTCGTCGCCGCAGACGACCGGCTGCGCGAATTCGCCGACAACCCGAAGACGCTGGGCAAGCAGGTTTTCGACGTCATCGCCGCCGCGGTCGGCGGCACGCTCGACGCGAAGATCGGCAACCTGCTGCACGCCGTCATCGACAACGGCCGGCTGGCGGCGCTGCCCGAGATGGCGGCGCAATTCCAGGCCCTCGTCAATGCCCGCAGCGGCGTGTCGGACGCGACGATCGAAAGCGCGTTCGAGATCGACGCCGCGCAACTCGCGCAGGTCGTCGCCACGCTCGAGAAGCGATTCGGCCGCAAGCTCAATGCCAGGGTCGTCGTCGATCCCGCACTGATCGGCGGCATTCGCGCGATCGTCGGCGACGAGGTGCTCGATACCTCGGTCAGGGCCCGTCTGGAACAAATGAAAGTCGCGTTAACCGCCTGAGGGGCCGCCAGCGGCGCCCCGGCGTGAACCGGAGAACACCATGCAACTCAATCCCGCAGAAATTTCCGAACTCATCAAGAGCCGCATCGAGGGCCTTGGCGGCCAGAGCGACATCAAGAACCAGGGTACCGTCGTCTCGGTGACCGACGGCATCGTGCGCGTGCACGGCCTGTCGGACGCGATGGCCGGCGAAATGCTCGAGTTCCCGGCCACGCCCGACGGCCAGCAGACCTTCGGCCTCGCGCTCAATCTCGAGCGCGACTCGGTCGGCGCCGTGATCCTGGGCGAGTACGAGCACATCTCGGAAGGCGATACCGTCAAGTGCACGGGCCGCATTCTCGAAGTGCCGGTCGGCCCCGAGCTGATCGGCCGCGTCGTCAACGCGCTCGGCCAGCCGATCGACGGCAAGGGCCCGATCAACGCCAAGATGACGGACGTGATCGAGAAGGTCGCGCCGGGCGTCATCGCGCGCCAGTCGGTGAGCCAGCCGGTGCAGACGGGCCTGAAGTCGATCGACTCGATGGTGCCGATCGGCCGCGGCCAGCGCGAGCTGATCATCGGCGACCGCCAGACCGGCAAGACGGCGGTCGCGATCGACGCGGTGATCAACCAGAAGGGTCAGAACATGACCTGCGTCTACGTTGCGATCGGCCAGAAGGCATCGTCGATCAAGAACGTGGTGCGCGCGCTCGAGCATGCCGGCGCGATGGAGTACACGATCGTCGTCGCCGCGTCGGCCTCCGAATCGGCGGCGATGCAGTATGTCGCGGCCTATTCGGGCTGCACGATGGGCGAATATTTCCGCGACCGCGGGCAGGACGCGTTGATCATCTACGACGACCTCTCCAAGCAGGCCGTCGCCTATCGCCAGGTCTCGCTGCTGCTGCGCCGCCCGCCGGGCCGCGAAGCCTTCCCGGGCGACGTGTTCTATCTCCACAGCCGCCTGCTCGAGCGCGCCGCGCGCGTCAACGCCGAGTACGTCGAGCAGTTCACGAAGGGCGAGGTCAAGGGCAAGACCGGGTCGCTGACGGCGCTGCCGATCATCGAGACGCAGGCGGGCGACGTCTCCGCCTTCGTGCCGACGAACGTGATCTCGATCACCGACGGCCAGATCTTCCTCGAGACGGCGCTCTTCAACGCCGGCATCCGGCCCGCGATCAACGCCGGCATCTCGGTCTCGCGCGTCGGCTCGTCGGCGCAGACCAAGCTCATCAAGTCGCTGTCGGGCGGCATCCGTACCGACCTCGCGCAGTACCGCGAACTCGCCGCGTTCGCCCAGTTCGCGTCCGACCTCGACGAGGCGACCCGCAAGCAGCTCGACCGCGGCGCGCGCGTCACCGAGCTGCTCAAGCAGGCGCAGTACTCGCCGCTGCCGATCAGTCTGCAGGCGGCGACGTTGTTCGCCGTCAACAAGGGCTTCATGGACGACATCGACGTGAAGCAGATCCTCGCCTTCGAGCACGGCATGCAGCAGCACCTGAAGTCGAGCCATGCTGCGTTGTTGACGAAGCTCGAGTCCGAGAAGGCGATGGACAAGGCCGCCGAGGAAGAACTGAGCGGCGCGATCGCGGCGTTCAAGAAGTCCTTCAGCTGATACCCCCCGACCTGCGACAAGGAGCACCGGCATGGCGGTAGGCAAGGAACTGCGCGGCAAGATCAAGAGCTTCGAGAACACGAAGAAGATCACGAAGGCCATGGAGATGGTCTCCGCGTCGAAGATGCGCAAGGCGCAGGACCGGATGCGCGCGGTGCGGCCGTACGCGACCAAGATCCGCAACATCACGGCCAACCTCGCGCGCGCGAATCCGGAGTACCGCTCGCCCTACATGCGCAAGGTCGAGTCGCGCAAGCAGGCCGGCTATGTCGTCGTCACGACCGACAAGGGCCTGTGCGGCGGCCTGAACACCAACGTGCTGCGCGCGGTGACGAACCAGCTGCGCGATTCGCAGGCCGGCGGCGGCAGTGCGCAGGCAGTCGCGATCGGCAACAAGGGCTACGCCTTCCTGAACCGGATCGGCGTCAAGGTGATGAGCCACGCGGTGCAGCTCGGCGACGCGCCGCTGCTCGAGCGCCTGATCGGGCCGGTGAAGGTCATGCTCGACGCCTTCGTCGCCGGCGAGATCGACGTCGTCTACCTCTGCTACACCCGCTTCATCAACACGATGAAGCAGGAGCCGGTGATCGAGCAGCTGCTGCCGCTGACCAGCGCCCACCTCGAGCAGACGGCGGCCGAGAAGGCGCAGTACGCCTGGGACTACATCTACGAGCCCGATCCGGCGGTCGTCATCAACGAGCTGCTGACGCGCTACATCGAAGCGCTCGTATTCCAGGCGGTGGCCGAAAACATGGCGTCCGAGCAGTCGGCGCGGATGGTCGCGATGAAGGCGGCGACCGACAACGCCGGCAACCTGATCGCCGAGCTGCAGCTCATCTACAACAAGACCCGCCAGGCGGCGATCACCAAGGAATTGAGTGAGATCGTCGGCGGCGCGGCGGCCATCTCGGGCTGACGCGCGAACCCATCGAATACTGTTCAAAGGACTCGAGAAAATGGCACAAGGCAAGATCGTTCAGTGCATCGGCGCCGTGGTGGACGTCGAATTCCCGCGCGACCAGATGCCGCGCGTCTACGACGCCCTCAAGCTCGACGGCACGCCGCTGACGCTCGAAGTCCAGCAGCAGCTCGGCGACGGCGTCGTGCGCACCATCGCGCTCGGCTCGTCGGACGGCCTGCGCCGCGGGTTGATGGTCAACAACACCGGCGCGCCGATCACGGTGCCGGTCGGCAAGGCGACGCTCGGCCGCATCATGGACGTGCTCGGCAACCCGATCGACGAGCGCGGCGACATCGATCAGGCGCTGACGGCCTCGATCCACCGCAAGGCGCCGAGCTACGACGAGCTGTCGCCCTCGACCGAACTGCTCGAGACCGGCATCAAGGTCATCGACCTCATCTGCCCGTTCGCCAAGGGCGGCAAGGTGGGCCTCTTCGGCGGCGCCGGCGTTGGCAAGACCGTCAACATGATGGAGCTGATCAACAACATCGCGAAGGCGCACTCGGGCCTTTCGGTATTCGCCGGCGTCGGCGAGCGCACCCGCGAGGGCAACGACTTCTATCACGAGATGAGCGACTCGAAGGTCGTCGTCCAGGAGGATCTGGGCCAGTCCAAGGTGTCGATGGTCTACGGCCAGATGAACGAGCCGCCGGGCAACCGCCTGCGCGTCGCGCTGACGGGCCTCACGATCGCCGAATCGTTCCGCGACGAGGGCCGCGACGTGCTGTTCTTCGTCGACAACATCTACCGCTTCACGCTCGCCGGCACCGAGGTCTCGGCGCTGCTCGGGCGCATGCCTTCGGCGGTCGGCTACCAGCCGACGCTGGCCGAGGAGATGGGCCGCCTGCAGGAGCGCATCACGTCGACCAAGGTCGGCTCGATCACGTCGATCCAGGCCGTCTATGTGCCGGCCGACGACCTGACCGACCCGTCGCCGGCGACGACCTTCGCCCACCTTGACGCGACCGTCGTGCTGTCGCGCGACATCGCCTCGCTCGGCATCTATCCGGCGGTCGATCCGCTGGACTCGACCTCGCGCCAGGTCGACCCGCACGTCGTCGGCGAGGAGCACTACACGACGACGCGCGCGGTGCAGGGCACGCTGCAGCGCTACAAGGAGCTGCGCGACATCATCGCGATTCTCGGCATGGACGAGCTGAGCCCGGAAGACAAGCTGGCGGTGGCCCGCGCGCGCAAGATCCAGCGCTTCCTGTCGCAGCCCTTCCACGTTGCCGAGGTCTTCACCGGCTCGCCCGGCAAGTACGTGCCGCTGAAGGAGACGATCCGCGGCTTCAAGATGATCATCAATGGCGAGTGCGACTCGCTGCCCGAGCAGGCCTTCTACATGGTCGGCACGATCGACGAGGCCTTCGAGAAGGCGAAGAAGATTCAATGACGCCGGAGCGTCGCGCCCTGGAGGACTGAAGCATGGCCACCCTACACGTCGATGTCGTTTCCGCCGAAGGCAGCATCTTTGCCGGCGAAGCGAAGTTCGTCGCGCTGCCGGGCGAGGAGGGCGAGCTCGGCATCCTGCCGCGCCACACGCCGCTCATCACCCGCATCAAGCCGGGCGCGGTGCGCATCGAGCGCGCCGACAACGGCGAAGAGGAGTTCGTCTTCGTCGCCGGCGGCATTCTCGAAGTGCAGCCGGGCTCGGTGACGGTGCTCGCCGATACCGCGATCCGCGGCCGCGACCTCGACGAAGCGGCGGCCAACGAAGCCCGCAAGCGCGCCGAGGAAGATATCCGCAACGCGAAGAACGAGATCGACCTCGCGAAGGCGCAGGGCGAGTTCGCGGCGATGGCGGCGCAGATCGCCGCGCTGCGCAAATTCCGCCGCAGCAAGTAGCGCGCGCCGGCCAGCGCGCCGGCAGCCCGAAGTTCCGCACAGGCCCGTGCCGCGAAAGCCGCACGGGCCTGCTGCCGTCAGCGCATCACCACCGCGTCGGGCAATTCGTTCGGGTTGCGCTCGCCGGCGGCGAGCGGGAAGTGCTCGCCCAGCGCCTGCGAGACGGCGTCCACCGCCGCATTCAGGCCGTCCTCGAAACGGCCGGTGCGAAACGCCTCGCTCATGCCGGCGGTGATTGCCTGCCAGTGCGCCGCGCCGACGTGCCGGTTCAGGCCGCGATCGGCGACGATCTCGATGCAGTGATCGGCGAGCAGCAGGTAGATCAGGACGCCGTTATTCGCCTCGGTATCCCACACGCCGAGCTTGCCGAAGAGCGTCAGCGCGCGTTCGCGCGCCGTCGCGCCGCGCCACAGGTACGACAGCGGCAGCGATGCTTCGACGCAGATGCGGATTTCGCCGCTGTGGCCGGTCTCGCTTGCCGCGACGCGCTCGCGCAGTCGGTCGACGGCACCCGTGCCGAGCGCACGCCGCGCGGCGGCCTCGTCGTGCCAGCGATGCTTGAGGAGTCGCAGCCAGCGGTTCACGTGTGCCTCCCGGGGCCGCCGATGGCGACACGCGCGGGCGTGCAGGCGCCGCTGATCCCGTAGCGATGCATGGCGGCGCGCATCACCAGCTCCCCGACGCGCCGCCGCCGCCGAAGTCGCCGCCACCACCGGAGCGAAAACCCCCGCCGCCGCGCCCGCCACCGCTGAAGCCGCCGCCGCCCCAGATGATCGGCCCGCCGCCCGATCCGCCGCCCGGCCCACGCCCTCCCGGACCGCCGCCGCCGCGGCTGCCGATGCCGAGCACGCCGACCAGGATCGCCGCCACCACCGCTGCGCCGCCCGCGACGAGCAGGCTCGCGGTGATCCACCAGCCGATGCCGCCGATGACACCGCCGGTCGCGAGCGCACCGAGCCGGCGGCCGAAGATGCCGGTCAGCACGGCGCCGAGGATCGGCGCGCCGACGAACAGGAAGACGGCCAGATCCTGCCAGTCGAACCCGTCGCGTTGCGAGGTGCCGGCCGCAGGCCCGGGTTCGGGCAGGCCTTCGTGGGCGATCCTCTCGGCGATGCGATCGACGGCCGCCGACAGGCCGCCGCCGAAGTCGCCGGCCTTGAATGCGGGCGTGATCGCGTCGCGGATGATGCGGCTTGCCGCGAGATCGGGAATCGCGCCTTCGAGCGACTTCGCGACCTCGATGCGAACCTTGCGGTCGTCCTTCGCGACGACGATCAGAACGCCGTCGCCGATCTCCCTGCGGCCGATCTTCCAGCTGTCGGCGACACGCTGCGCGTAGGCGGCGATATCCTCCGGCTGCGTGCTGGCGACGATCAGGATCACGAGTTGCGCGCCGCGCTCGGTTTCGAGCGCTGCAAGCCGGGCGTCCAGCGCCTCGCGCTGCACCGCGGTGAGTGTCGCGGTCTGGTCGATGACGCGGCCGGTGAGCGCCGGCACCGCGTCCTGCGCCCAGGCCGCCGCCGCGAGCAGCAGCGCGAGCAGCAGGGCGCCCAGCCGGCGAAGCGACACCGCCTGCCTACTTGGATGCTGCCTTGTCGAAGCTCACGACCGGCGGCGCCGAGATCTGGGCCTCGTTCTGCACCGTGAAGTTCGGCTTCGGGCTGTAGCTGAAGATCATCGCCGTCAGATTGGTCGGGAAGCTGCGCGCGAGCACGTTGTATTCGGCGACCGTCTTGATATAGCGGTTGCGCGCGACGGTGATGCGGTTCTCGGTCCCTTCGAGCTGCACGCGCAGATCCTGGAACGCCGCATTCGCCTTCAGCTGCGGATACTGCTCGGCGACGACCATCAGGCGGCTCAGCGCACCGGTCAGCTCGCCCTGCGCCTGCTGGAATTTTTCGAACGCGGCCGGGTCGTTGACGAGTTCGGGCGTCGCGTTGATGCTCGTCGCCCGCGAGCGCGCCTCGATCACCCGGGTCAATGTCTCTTGCTCGAAGTTGGCCTCGCCCTTCACGGTGGCGACGATGTTCGGAATCAGGTCGGCGCGGCGCTGGTACTGGTTCAGCACCTCGGACCAGGCTGCCTTGACCTGCTCGTCCAGACGCTGGAATTCGTTGTAGCCGCAGCCCGAAAGCGAGAGGACGGCGGCGAGTGCGACAAGCCAGTGCCAGCGGGTGCGGATCATGATGCTCCTTCGAGTGGTTGCGCGGCGGGCTACAGCGCCCGCGAGCGGGTGCAATGGTAATCCGCGCCGAGCGCGCGGTACGTTTGCGACAATCCCGCATGACCGTCGCCCTGCACAACGACAGCTTCCTGCGCGCCTGCCTGCGCGAGCCGACCGACCACACGCCCGTCTGGCTGATGCGCCAGGCCGGCCGCTACCTGCCCGAGTACCGTGCGTCGCGCGCGAAGGCCGGCAGCTTCATGGGGCTGGCGACGAATGTCGACTTCGCGACCGAGGTCACGCTGCAGCCTCTGGCGCGCTATCCGCTCGATGCGGCGATCCTCTTCAGCGACATTCTGACCGTGCCCGATGCGATGGGCCTGGGCCTGTCCTTCGCGCTCGGCGAGGGCCCGCGCTTCGCCCATCCGGTGCGCGACGAGGCGGCGGTCGCGCGGCTCGCGGTGCCGGACATGGACAGGCTGCGCTATGTATTCGACGCGGTGGCCGGTATCCGCAAGGCGCTTGCCGGCAGCGTGCCGCTCATCGGCTTCGCCGGCAGCCCGTGGACACTCGCCTGCTATATGGTCGAGGGCGCCGGGTCGGACGACTACCGGCTCGTCAAGACCATGCTCTACCGGCGGCCGGACCTGATGCACCGCATCCTCGCGGTGAATGCCGATGCCGTCGCCGCCTACCTGAACGCCCAGGTCGCCGCCGGCGCACAGGCGCTGATGATCTTCGACAGCTGGGGCGGCGTGCTTGCCGACGGCGCGTTCCAGGACTTCAGCCTTGCCTATACGCGGCGCGTGCTGGGCCAGCTCGTGCGCGAAAGCGAGGGCCGCCGCGTGCCGCACATCGTCTTCACCAAGGGCGGCGGCGTGTGGCTCGACGCCATTGCCGCGAGCGGGGCCGACGTCGTCGGGCTCGACTGGACGATGAGCCTCGGCGCGGCGCGCGCCAGGGTCGGCCAACGCGTTGCCTTGCAGGGCAACCTCGACCCCAGCGTGCTGTTCGCAACGCCCGGGCAGATCGAAGCCGAGGCGGTGAAGGTGCTCGAAAGCTTCGGTGCGCCGGCCGCGGGGTCGGGCCATATCTTCAACCTCGGCCACGGCATCAGCCAGCATACGCCGCCCGAAAGCGTCGACGTCCTGGTTCGTGCGGTGCACGCCCATTCGCGGCGCATGCGCGCACCGAGCAAGAGCGCTGCAGATCGTTGAGCGCGCCGCGACCTCAGCGCTCGGCGCAAGCGCAAGGCTTGCTTTCCCGATTGTCGAATGCCTGCGATGCGATCCGGAAGAATCGCGCTTTTTCGATCGCGGGGCTTGACTTATCCCCAAAAATGAGGGTGCCGGAGTTTCGGCTGCCGACGTCGGCCCGGCGCCGCCAGGATCGCCTGTTTTCGGAGTAAGTTGTTGATTTCAAATGCGTTTGCATTCAGGGCGAGATGCCTTCCCGAGCGGCGCCAGCGGGGTTGGATACGGTGACTTGCAAAGGTGCAGGCAGGTTGCTCACAAAGTTATCCACAGAAACGGTGGACAGTCCAGAAAGTCATCTGAAATCATGAACTTAAGGTGATTCTTTGAGCAGAAATCGAGATTTGCTGCGTAAGTTTGCAGAAGGCGCGGATGGCTGATCCGGTGCGTATTAGGGTTGCAGTCGATGCGCCGCAGCACAGCGCAATCGCCGGCCCGCTGGACTACGCCAGTGAGCGAATGCTCGCACACGGTACCTTGGTCCGGGTTCCTCTCGGCCGGCGCGAGGTGCCGGGCATCGTCTGGCCGGCGGACGATCTGGCGCCCTCGGCGTCGGCGACCGTTTTGCCGGACGTTCGCGCGCCCGAGTTGCGCACAGTGCAACAGGTTCTGCATTCCATGCCGCCGCTCTCGGCGCATTGGTGCGCTCTGGCCGGCTTTGCGGCTGCCTACTACCAGCGCGGGATCGGCGAGGTCGCGATGTCGGTCTTGCCGCCCGAGCTGCGCAAGCTGGGTGACGCGCAACTGCAACGCCGCATCGCCAGGGTCGACAAGACGCCCGATTCGACCGCGGCAACGCCCGCGCCGCTCGCGCTGAGCGCGGAGCAGTCGCAAGCGCTGGCGCAGTTCAGCGCGCTGGTCGGCGCGAGCGCCGATCCGGTCGTGCTGCTGCACGGCGCGACCGGCAGCGGCAAGACCGAGGTCTATCTGCGCGCCGCCGAACAGGTGCTGGCGAGCGGCCGCCAGGTGCTGGTGCTGGTGCCGGAGATCAACCTCACGCCGCAGCTCGAGGCGCGCTTTGGCGAACGTTTCGGTGCCGGGCCGACGCCGCGGCGCATCGTTTCGCTGCACAGCGGCCTCACGCCCGCGCAGCGGCTGCGCCACTGGCTCGCGGCGCACCTCGGCCGCGCCGATCTGGTGCTCGGCACGCGGCTCGCGATCTTCGCGTCGCTGCCGCGGCTCGGGCTGATCGTCGTCGACGAGGAGCACGACCCGTCGTACAAGCAGCAGGAAGGCGCGCGCTATTCGGCGCGCGACCTCGCCGTCTACCGCGGCCGGCTCGAAGGCGTGCCGGTCATCCTCGGCTCGGCGACGCCGTCGCTCGAGAGCTGGCAGCGCGCGCAGGAGGGCCGCTACGCGCGCCTTGCGATGCCCGCGCGCATCGGCGACGGCGCGCTGCCGCAGGTGCGCATCGTCGACATGAACCAGATGCCGCGCCCTGCGCGCGGCAGTGAGCCGCAGGCGCTGTCGCCGCCGCTCGTCGATGCGCTGCGCCAGCGCATTGCGTGCGGCGAGCAAAGCCTCGTCTTCCTGAACCGGCGCGGCTATGCGCCGGTGCTGCACTGCGGCGCCTGCGGCTGGAAGAGCGCCTGCCCGCACTGCAGCGCGTGGCGCGTCTTTCACAAGCTCGACCGCTCGCTGCGCTGCCACCACTGCGGCTTCGCGCAGGCTGTGCCGCGCGCCTGCCCCGATTGCGGCAACACCGATATCGCGCCGATCGGCCGCGGTACCGAGCGGCTCGAGGAGCAGCTCGCGCAACTGTTGCCGCAGGCGCGCGTCGCGCGCATCGATGCCGACAGCACGCGCCTGAAGGGATCACTCGAGGCGCAGCTCGGTGCGGTCCACGCCGGCGCGGTCGACGTGCTGGTCGGCACCCAGATGATCGCCAAGGGGCACGACTTCCGGCGCATCACGCTGGTCGCCGCGGTGAATCCCGACAGCGCGCTCTTCAGCAGCGACTTTCGCGCCCCCGAGCGGCTCTTCGCGCTGCTGATGCAGGCGGCGGGCCGGGCCGGGCGCGACGCGCAGCACGCCGGGCGGGCCGAGATGTGGGTGCAGACCTGGCATCCGCGGCACGCCCTCTATGCGGCGCTGCGCAGCCACGACTTCGCGGCGTTCGCCGCCAGCCAGTTGAAGGAGCGCGAGATGGCCGGCCTGCCGCCGTACTCGCATCTCGCGCTGCTGCGCGCCGACGCGCGCAGCGCGAAGGCGGCGCGCGATTTTCTGCAGGCGGCATCGGATGCCGCGGTCGATCTTTGCGCCGCGGCCGGCGTGTCGATCTACCCGCCGGTGCCGCCCGGCATTGCGAAGATCGCGAATGTCGAGCGCATGCAGATGCTCGTCGAGTCGCCGTCGCGCGTCGCGCTGCAGCGCATGCTCGCCGCCTGGCTGCCGATGCTGCACGCCCTGCGCAACGCGCGCCGCGGCGACGAGCGCATCCTGCGCTGGGCGGTGGATGTCGATCCGCTGACGATCTGACGGCGCGCGTCCGCGCTCAGCCTATCAACCCGGGCACTTGCGCGGCCAACGCCTGGCGCCGCGCTGTCGCCGCGCCCATCAGCGCGAAGCCGAGCAGCTTGCCATCGGCGCCCTCGAAGCGTGCCTCGAGCGCGTCGTCGGTCGCCGTCACCGACCATGCGCCCACGGCGCCTGGCGGCGGCGGGCAGACGACCGTCGGGCAGGCCGGCGTCTTGACGGTGACGGGCATCGCCGGGTACTTCAGCGCCGTCGGCGTGCCGGCAAGCGTCGCGCCGAGCGCGCGCGCCTGCTGCATGATCGGCATCACGAACGGCAGTGAATGGCCCTCGACCTCGGCGCAGTCGCCGAGCGCGTGGACGTGCGGTGCCGAGGTCGCGAGCATGCGGTCGGCGACGACGCCGCGGTTCACCGCCAGTCCGGCCGCCTTGGCGAGCGCGATGCGCGGGCGCAGGCCGATCGCCGACAGCACGAGGTCGGCTTCGAGCGCGCTGCCATCGGTCAGCGTGAGGGTGTGGCCCGCGGCGGTTCGATCGACGCGCTCGGCAGCGACGCCGAACCGGAAGCGCACGCCGGCCGCTTCCAGCCTCGCCTGCAGCCAGGCGCTCGCCTGCGGCGGGAGCAGGCGCGACAGCGCCGCCGCTGCCGGGTCGATCACGGTCGGCGCGATGCCGCGCGCGAGCAGGTCGTTCGCGAACTCGCAGCCGATCAGCCCGCCGCCGAGGATCGCGACTCGCTGCGCGCCTTCGAGCCGCTTTGCAAAGCGCGCGTAGTCGTCGAGATCGTTGACCGACAGCACGTCGGCCGCGCCGTCGCCGGCCAGCGGCAGGCGGATCGGATCCGCACCGACTGCCAGCACGAGGTCGCGATACGCGAACACTTCGCCATCGATGCAGTGCACGCTGCGCGCGTCGGTGTCGATGCGCGCCGCCTCGGTGCGCGCGCGAACGACGGCGCCGAGTTCCTCGATCATCTTCTCGACCGGCTTCATGACGAGCATCTCGGCCGTCTTGCCGCTCGCCAGCGCGTTCGACAGCATCGGCTTCGAATAAAAGCCCGCGTGATCCCGGCTGACGACGACGAGCGGCGTCGCCTTGTCGAGCTTGCGCAGCTCGCGCGCCGCGGAGTAGCCCGCCAGTCCGCTGCCGAGGATGACGATGGGTTGAAGTTCGGCCGATGCACTCATTGCCGATCAGGCCTCGGCTTCGCGAAGCCGCTGGCGAAGCAGCGATGGTTTTTCATTTCGTCTCCTTCCGATGACCCCCGATTCTCGGGCCGCGGGCTTGTCCGCCGCGGCCCCGGGTCTATGCGGCCAGGCTGGCGAGCGCCGCCAGCGCCGCCAGCGCCGCGAGCGGTGCGGTATCGGCGCGCAGAATGCGCGGCCCGAGGCTGACCGGCGTGAAGCCGGCACGACGCGCGAGCGACTGTTCGTCGACGGAGAGCCCGCCCTCCGGGCCGCTCAAGATGCAGATCGGCGCGCTTCGGTCCGGCGCGAGCGCGGCGATCGCGGACCCGACGCCGATCGCACCGGGCAGCGGGCTCAGCAGCCAGCGCGCGGGCGATGGCGATGCGTCGACCGCCGGCAACGAGCGCAGCCAGTCGGCGAGCGTCGCCACCGGCGGCAGCTGCGGAATGCGCGTGCGGCCGCTTTGCTCGCAGGCGGCGATCGCGACGCCGCGCCAATGCGCGAGCCGCTTTGCCGCGCGCTCGCCCTGCAGCCGCAAGACCGCGCGCTCGCACATCAGCGCGACGATTTCGGCCGCGCCGAGCTCGGTCGCCTTCTCGACGAGGGCGTCCATCCGTTCGTTCGCCGGCACGCCGATCGCAAGCGTGACGCGACGCGCCAGTTCACGATCGACCGAGTCGTGCGCGCCGACGCGCACCCGCACCTCGCTGCGCCCCATGTGGGTGACGAGCGCCTCCCACTCGCCGCCGCGGCCGTCGAACAGGCGCAGCGCCGCACCGGGCTGCAGCCGAAGCACCTGCACATGGCGCGCCGGCCCGCCGGGCAGCTCGAATTCGGCCTGCGCGGCGAGCGGCGCGTCGACGAAGATTCTGCTGCCCATCGGTTCACTCCCGGCTACAGTTTGCCCGACGCGAGGAGATCGACATGAACGACGACACCGCCCGTCTCGACGAAGCGAACGCCTGCCACGACGCCGATCCGGCGCGCGCCGCGCGGCTCCTGCGCGCGCTCGACCCGGCACGGTTGCCCGTGGATCGGCTGCCGGGCCTTGCCTTTCTCCTGAACCATGTGCTCGGCGAGAAGCTCGGCGCCTGGGACGACGCCCATGCGCGCCACGCCGCACTGCTCGGCGCGGCGGGCGACGCGCCGGCCGCCGTGCTGTGGCGGCAGGCGGCCGCCGCGGCGCAGGCGACGGGCGCGGGCGACGACGCGCGGCGCCTTACCGCCGCGCTCGCCGACGCGGCCGGCGCCGCGCCGGCAGCGGCGCTCGAAGTGGTCGCCCTGACGGTCGCGATGTACCGCATACCGGGGCTCGGCGACGCAGAGGCCGCCGGCTGCGTGCGCGACGCGCTCGACGCGCTGCGTGACGATGGCGCGGCGCTTCGCGAGAGCGGCCCGCTCGACGCCGCCGTCGCCGCGTGCATCAACAACATTGCCTCCAACCTCGTCGAGCGGCCGGCCGACGCCTTCACGCACGCGCCGCTGCGCGATGCGATGCACGACGCGGCGCAGCTGGCCGAGCGCTTCTGGCTGCGCGCAGGCAACTGGGTCCATCACGAGCGCGCCGCGTACCTGCGCGCGATGGTCGGCAATGCGCTCGCCCAGGCGCCGCAGGCGCGCGAGCACGCACTGCGCGCGCTCGCGCTGCTCGATGCCAACGATCTCGACGACAACGAAAGCGTCGACCGTGCCTTCATCGAGCTCGAGCATGCCCATGCCTGCCGCGTGCTCGACCTGATCGCCGAGGCGGATGCTGCGCAGGCGCGCGCCGAGGAGATCGCCGCCGCCTTCGGCGACGCCTTCCTCGACGACTGGTTCGCGAGCCGGCGCCGGGCGCTCGTCGCACTGGCTGCGAGCACCGGCTGAAGACGCGGCGGCTTCAACGCGCCGGCTCGCCGAGCGCAGCAACGACGGCCAGGCGCGTCAGCACGCTCGCGACCTCGTCCGTGAAGCGCAGGAAGTCGACATGCGCGCTGTCGTCGGCGCGGTCCGAGATGACGCGCAGCACGGCCAGCGGCAGCTCGAAATCGGCGCACACCTGGGCCACCGCGGCGCCTTCCATCTCGACCGCCAGCGCATCGGGCAGCGCCGCGCGCAATGCGGCACTCTCGGCTGCCGTCGCGACGAAGCGGTCGCCGCTGACGACGAGGCCCTGGTGCAGCCGCGGCTGCCCGATGCCGAAGGCCGCCAGCTGCGCGCTGCCGACTTCGCGCTGCACGCCCTGCAGGCCGGCTTCGATCGCGATGGCGACCCGGTCCGCGAGCGCGGCATCGACGGCGAAGCGCGCGCGGCCGGTCAGCGGCACCTCGTAGCGCGGGAAGAGCGGCGAGGCGTCCATGTCGTGCTGCAGCAGCGCGCGGGCGAGCACGACGTCGCCGACCCGCACACCGTCGCCCAGGCCGCCGGCGACGCCGGTGAGGATCAGCATCGAGGGCGCGAACTCGGCGCCGAGCAGGGCCGCCGTCGTCGCCGCGGCGACCTTGCCGATGCCGCAGCGGACCAGCACAACGCGCCGGCCGTGGAGCCGTCCGAGATGGAATTCGCGCCCGGCGCGCACGATGGTCCGCACATCGGACAAGAGCGGCAGCAGGGCGCGCATCTCCTCGCGCATCGCAGCGACGATCGCGACCGGCGCGTCGTGCCGCGTCACGCGTGCACTCCGGCGCCGAGCAGCCAGGCAAGCGCCGAGAAGCTGATGAAGGCGATCGTCGTCGAGGTCATGATGATGCGGGCGACGCGGCCATTGTCGGCGCCGAAGCGTTCGGCGAGCAGCGAGACATTGCTCGCGCTCGGCAGGGCGGCGGCCAGCACGAGCACCGTGAGGTTCAGGTCCGAGATCGGCAAGCCGGCGGCGTTCGCGAGCAGCCCGACGGCGAGCACGAGCAGCGGATGGATGAAGAGCTTGAAGAGCGCGACCGGCACGAATTGCGCGGCCGGCGTCCGGCTGTGCGCATGCCGGCCGGCGCGCCACAGCACGGTGCCGATGGTGAACAGCGCGACCGGCGTCGCGGCGTCGGCGAGCATCTTCACGATCTCGCCGAGCGCGCCCGGCAGCGCAAGGCCGCCGATCGAGAAGACCGCGCCGAGCACGATCGCCCACGGCAGCGGATTGCCGAGCGCGCCGCGCACCGAGCGGCCGAGCGCGACGCGCAGCGGCGTATCGCCCGCACCGGCCGCGCCGCCGAGATGGCCGTGCATCTGCGCCAGCGCGATGCACAGCGTGCTGGTCAGGATCAGGTCGACCAGCAGCGTGACGACCATCGGCCCGATCGCGCGCTCGCCGAACAGCGCGACGAGCAGCGGCACGCCCATGAAGCCGGTGTTCGGAAACGCGGCGACGAGCGCGCCGAACGCCGCGTTCGTCAGGTCGACGCCGCCGCCCGTGCCCCGCTGCAGCGTCATCGCGATCGTGAAGCCGACCATCGCGAGCGCGCAGATACCGTAGACGACGACCAGCGCCGGATCGAGCAGCTGCGCGATCGGCGTCGCGGCGCCGAACCGGAACAGCATGCACGGCAGCGCGAAATAGAGCACGAAGGCGTTCAGCCCGGGGATCGCCGATTCGGGCAGCACCCGAAACTGCGCCGCCAGATAGCCGCACAGCACGAGCGCGAAGAACGGAACGGTGATCGCAAGAATGGCCGGCATCGGGGGCGAAGTATCGCAAGCCGCGCGCCGGCCGCGGGGCGCGTGGGCGGCCGCTGCAGCGCCGCCGCGTCAGGCGCGCGTGGCGCCGCGCCGCGCGCGCACCGCGTCGGCGAGCCCATGCAGCAGCGGCAGCGTCTGCGCCATGCCGAGGCAGGCATCGGTCACCGAGACGCCGGAGCGCAGCGGCCGGCCGGCGACGATGTCCTGGCGCCCTTCCTCGAGGTGGCTCTCGATCATCAGGCCGACGATGCGCGCGTCGCCGCCTTCGACCTGCGCCGCGACGTCGGCGGCGACCTCGATCTGGCGCGCATGCTGCTTGCCGCTGTTGGCGTGCGAGACGTCGATCATCACCTGCTGGCGCAGGCCCGCTGCCTGCAGCCGGGCGCAGGCGTGCTCGACGTCCGCTGCCGCGTAGTTCGGCGCCTTGCCGCCGCGCAGGATCAGGTGGCAGTCGTCGTTGCCGCGCGTCTCGAAGATCGCCGCCTGCCCCATCTTCGTCATCCCCATGAAGGCGTGCGGCGCGCGCGCGGCGAGGATCGCGTCGGCCGCGACCTGGATGCTGCCCTCAGTGCCGTTCTTGAACCCGACCGGGCACGACAGGCCGCTCGCGAGCTGGCGGTGGCTCTGGCTCTCGGTCGTGCGCGCGCCGATCGCGCCCCAGCTCACGAGGTCGCTGATGAACTGCGGGCTCAGCAGGTCGAGAAACTCGGTACCCACCGGCACGCCGAGCGCGAGCACGTCCAGCAGCAGGCGCCGGGCCATCTCGAGCCCCTCGTTGATCGCGAAGCTGCCGTCGAGGTGCGGGTCGTTGATGTAGCCCTTCCAGCCGACCGTCGTGCGCGGCTTCTCGAAGTAGACCCGCATCACGACCAGCAGCGCGTCGGCGTGCGTCTGCGCCGCCTCGCGCAGCCGCGCCGCGTACTCGACGGCCGTGTCGTGGTCGTGGATCGAGCAGGGACCGACGACGACGATCAGGCGGTCGTCCGCCCCGCGCAGGATGCGCGAGATCGCCGCGCGGCTTTGCTCGACGAGCGCCTCGGCGGCCGGCGGCGCCGGCAGCCACTCCTGCAGCAGCGCCGGCGTGACGAGCGGGCGCACCGCGCCGATGCGGGTGTCGTCGATGCGGGTCGTATCGTGGGTCGAAGGCGGCGCGGC
>CALMIL010000108.1 GCA_937864005.1 uncultured Burkholderiales bacterium | reverse complement strand
TCGCAGCGCGCGAGCGCCGCCAGATCGTGCGCGTCCTGCAGCGTCGTCTCGTTCTTCGCCTGCGCCGGCGCCTTGCCACCGGCATTGCTGGTGCTGAAGAAGAGCGGCTCGATGAGCCCGAAGTCGCCTTCCGCCTGCATCCGCTCGAGCAACACCGAGCCGACCATGCCGCGCCAGCCCACCATTCCCACCAAAGTCGTTGCCATATCGTCTCTCACTTCCTGATCACATCTTGATTGCCTTCGCGCCCGCGCGCGAATCGCACTCGGCCTTCGTTCAGCCCTGGCGTTTCAGCGCCGCCACCACCGCGTCGCCCATCGCGCCGGTCCCGACCTTCGTCGTTCCCGCGCTGTGGATGTCGGCCGTGCGCAGGCCCTGCCCGAGCACGTCCTTCACCGCCGCCTCGATCCGATCGGCCGCCGCCGCCTGGTTCAGGCTGTAGCGCAGCATCATCGCCGCCGACAGGATCGTCGCCAGCGGATTGGCGACGCCCTGGCCGGCGATGTCGGGCGCGCTGCCGTGGCTCGGCTCGTACAGACCTTTGCCGCTCGCATCGAGCGACGCCGAGGGCAGCATGCCGATCGAGCCGGTCAGCATCGCCGCCTCGTCCGACAGGATGTCGCCGAACATGTTGCCGGTGACGATGACGTCGAAGCTCTTCGGCGCCTTGACGAGCTGCATCGCCGCGTTGTCGACGTACATGTGGTCGAGCGCGACGTCCGGATACTGCGCGTGCACGTCCGTCACCACGTCCTTCCAGAACTGGAAGGTCTCGAGCACGTTGGCCTTGTCGACGCTCGTCACGCGCCGGCTTCGCTTGCGCGCTGCCTGGAACGCGACGTGCGCGATGCGCTCGATCTCGGGACGCGCATAGCGCATCGTGTCGAACGCTTCCTCGGCACCGGCAAACGCGCCGTCGGGCGAAGTCCTTCGGCCCCGCGGCTGGCCGAAATAGATGTCGCCCGTCAGCTCGCGGATGATCAGGATGTCGAGCCCGGCAACGAGTTCGGGCTTCAGGCTCGACGCCGCGGTGAGTTGCTCGTAGCAGATCGCGGGGCGGAAGTTGGCGAACAGCTGCAGATGCTTGCGCAGCCCGAGGATCGCCTGCTCCGGGCGCAGCGCGCGCTCGAGCTTGTCGTACTTCCAGTCGCCGACGGCGCCGAAGAGCACCGCATCGGCCGACCTTGCGAGGGCGAGCGTCGCCTGCGGCAGCGGATGGCCGTTCGCCTCGTAGGCCGCGCCGCCGACCGCCGCCTGCTCGATCTCGAAACGCAGGTCGAGCGCGGCGAGCGCCTTGCGTGCTTCACCGACGATCTCGGGTCCGATGCCGTCTCCCGGCAGGATCGCAATCTTCATCAGGAATCGTCTTTCACGTTCAGCGGCCGGCGAACGGCCGATCTCGAAGGGGTTGAATGGGTGCTACAGCGTCTTCGCGAGCCACGGCATGCGCAGCAGGCGCTCGGCTTCGAAGGCGCGGATCTTGTCGGCGTGGCGCAGCGTGAGCCCGATATCGTCGAGGCCGCGCAGCAGATAGTGCTTCCTGAACGGCTCGATCTCGAAGCGCAGTTCGCTCGCGTCGGGCCTGACGATCAGCTGGCGCTCGAGATCGACCGTCAGCGCATAGCCGGCGAAGGCGGCCACGTCGTCGAACAGGCGCGACAGCTCGCGCTCGGGCACGACGATCGGCAGCAGGCCGTTCTTGAAGCAGTTGTTGTAGAAGATGTCGGCATAGCTCGACGCGATGATGACGCGAAAGCCGTACTGCTCGAGCGCCCAGGGCGCGTGCTCGCGCGACGAGCCGCAGCCGAAATTGCTGCGCGCGAGCAGGATCGACGCACCCTGAAAGCGCGGCTGGTTCAGCACGAAGTCCGGGTTCGGCTTGCGCGACGCCGGGTCCTGCCCGGGCTCGCCGGGGTCGAGGTAGCGCCAGGCGTCGAACAGGTTCGGGCCGAAGCCGCTGCGCAGGATCGACTTCAGGAACTGCTTCGGGATGATCGCGTCGGTGTCGACGTTGTCGCGGTCCAGCGGCGCGACCAGACCCTTGTGAGTGCGGAAGGCTTGCATCGGTCGGCCCTACTTCTTCTTGCTTGCGTCTTCGATCGACTGGCCGGCCGCCTTGATGTCCTTGCCCATGCCGTTGACGGTATTGCAACCGACCAGCCACAGGCCCACCGCGAGCATCGTCAGCGAAAGGATGGTTCTCAACATCTGCTCCTCAGGCCAGCCGGCGCACATCGACGAAGTGGCCGTGCATCGCCGCCGCCGCCGCCATTGCCGGGCTCACCAGATGGGTGCGCCCGCCCGCGCCCTGGCGGCCCTCGAAATTGCGGTTGCTGGTGGAGGCGCAGCGCTCACCGGGCTCGAGCCGGTCGGCGTTCATCGCCAGGCACATCGAGCAGCCCGGCTCGCGCCATTCGAAGCCCGCGCCCGTGAAGATCGCATCCAGCCCTTCGCGCTCGGCCTGCGCCTTCACGAGGCCGGAGCCGGGAACGACCATCGCGAGCCTGACGTTGGAGGCGACCTTGCCGCCGATCCGGCGCACGACGGCAGCCGCATCGCGCAGGTCGTCGATGCGGCTGTTGGTGCACGAGCCGATGAAGACCTTGTCGATTCGGATGTCGGCAATCGCCTTGTTCGGCTCGAGGCCCATATAGGCGAGCGCGCGTTCGATCGCGGCGCGCCGGCCGGCGTCCTTCTCCTTGTCCGGGTCGGGCACGCGGCCGTCGATCGAGACCACCATCTCGGGCGAGGTGCCCCAGGTGACGTGCGGAACGAGTTGTGCGGCATCGAGCACGACGACCTTGTCCCAGGCCGCGTCCGGATCCGATTGCAGCGTGCGCCAGTACGCGACCGCCTGATCCCATTCGACGCCTTTGGGCGCCATCGGCCGGCCCTTGACGTAGGCGATCGTCGTCTCGTCGGCCGCGACGAGCCCGGCGCGCGCGCCGGCCTCGATCGCCATGTTGCACAAGGTCATGCGCCCTTCCATGCCGAGGGCGCGGATCGCGCTGCCTGCGAACTCGATCGTATGGCCGGTGCCGCCCGCGGTGCCGATGCGGCCGATGACGGCGAGCGCGATGTCCTTCGCGCTGCAGCCGCGCGCAAGCGTGCCGTCGACCTGGACCCGCATATTCTTCGCCTTCTTCGCGATCAGCGTCTGCGTCGCGAGCACGTGCTCGACCTCGCTCGTGCCGATGCCATGGGCGAGCGCGCCGAACGCGCCGTGCGTCGAGGTGTGCGAATCGCCGCAGACGACCGTCATCCCCGGCAGCGTCGCGCCCTGCTCGGGCCCGATCACGTGCACGATGCCCTGGCGCTTGTCGAGAAACGGAAAGTACGCCGCCGCACCGACGGCATTGATGTTCTCGTCGAGCGTCGTCACCTGCAGGCGCGAGATCGGATCGGTGATGCCGTCGTAGCCGCGCTCCCAGCCGGTGGTCGGCGTATTGTGGTCGGCCGTCGCGACGATCGAATTCACGCGCCACGGCTTGCGACCGGCAAGGCGCAGCCCCTCGAAAGCCTGCGGGCTCGTCACCTCGTGCACCAGATGGCGGTCGATGTAAAGCAGGGCCGAGCCGTCGTCGTCGGTGTGGACAACGTGCTCGTCCCACAGCTTGTCGTACAGGGTTCTTGCGGTCATGGCAGCGATTTCTCCAACCCGGTATTGTCCCGGATTGCGCCGCGCCCTTCTCCGGCTGCGGTCAAGAGCGCGTCCGCCGCGCAACAGCCGGCGCGCAGCCCGATGCGGCTGCGCCGCCCTGCCCCTCAGCCCAGGGCCGCGATCACCTCCGGCGGCGCCTGGACCAACTCGATCAGCACGCCCTCGCCGCCGAGCGGGAACTCGTCGTTCGCCTTCGGGTGAATGAAGCAGATATCGTGGCCGGCGGCACCCTTTCTGATGCCGCCGGGGGCGAAGCGCACGCCGTGGGCGCTCATCCACTGCAGCGCGGCCGGAAGGTCGTCGACCCAGAGCCCGACGTGGTTGAGCGGCGTCGTATGCACCGCCGGGCGCTTGTCGGGGTCCAGCGGCTGCATCAGGTCGACCTCGATCGCGGCCGGTCCGGTACCGAGCGCGCAGATGTCCTCGTCGACGTTCTCGCGCTCGCTGACATAGTTGCCCTTCACCGTCAGGCCGAGCATGTCGACCCACAGCGCCTTCAGGCGCCCCTTGTCGGGGCCGCCGATCGCGATCTGCTGCAGGCCGAGGATGCGAAATGGCTTGTCGCTCATCGCAGGCTCCGTCAGGCAAAGCGCAGGATCGGCTGGTCGACCGCGAGGCTCGCGCCCTTGTCGGCGAGCAGTTCGGCCACCGTCGCGTCCTGCGCCGCGGTGAGAACGTTTTCCATCTTCATCGCCTCGATCACCGCGAGGCGTTCGCCGGCCTTGACTTCCTGGCCCGGCTGCACGGAAAGCTGCACCAGCAGCCCCGGCATCGGCGAGAGCAGGAACTTGCTCGTGTCGGGCGGCGCCTTGTACGGCATCAGCTTGTGCAGTTCGGCGGTGCGCGGGTGCATGACGATCGCGTCAAGCCGCGTGCCGTTGTGGATGACGCGGATCGCCAGCGGGTTGGCGGTCTTGCCGCGCTCCATCTGCGCGGTGAAGGGCCGGCCGTCGACCGTGCCGGCGATGCGCGCGTCGCCCAGGTGGCGGTCGATCGCGAGCCTGTAGGTCTTGTCGCCGCCGGGCAGGTGCAGCGTGATCGGCGTCGCCTCGCCCGGCGCCGTCTCGCCGGCCGAGACCTCCGTATAGCTGTTGCGGCCGTCGTCGCCCAGCACGCAGACCGTGAACTCGCGCCGCGGCAGGCGCTTGAAGCCGTCCCAGAACTGGCCCTGCAGGCCGCTCGCGCGGTTGCGGTAGAACATGTGCAGGTGCGCCGCCAGCGCGAGCAGGAACGGCGGGTCTTCGTGCACCACGTCCTCGGCGCGAAAGCCGTGCGCGTAGTGGGCGGCGATGAAGCCGGTATCGAAATCGCCGGCGACGAAGCCAGGGTGCGCGAGCAGCGCCGCCTGGAACGGGATGTTGCTTTGCACGCCCTGGATGACGAAGCCGTTGAGCGCCTCGCGCATGCGCGCGATGGCGTCGACGCGGTCGACTCCGTGCACGATCAGCTTGGCGATCATCGAGTCGTAGTACATCGGGATCTCGCCGCCGTCGACGACGCCGGTGTCGACGCGCACGCCGCACGCGGTCGTCGCCTGCCCCTGGAACAACTGCTGCGCAGGCGGCTCGAAGCGCACCAGCCGCCCGGTCGACGGCAGGAAGTTGCGCAACGGATCCTCGGCGTTGATGCGGCACTCGATCGCCCAGCCCTCGCGCCGCACGTCGGCCTGCGTGAAGCCGAGCTTCTCGCCGGCCGCGACGCGAATCATCTGCTCGACGAGGTCGAGCCCGGTGATCAGCTCCGTCACCGGATGCTCGACCTGCAGCCGCGTGTTCATTTCGAGGAAATAGAAGTCCTGGTTCCTGCCGACGACGAACTCGACCGTCCCCGCGCTCTGGTAGTTCACCGCCCTGGCCAGTGCAACCGCCTGCTCGCCCATCGCGCGGCGCGTCGCGTCGCTGATGAACGGCGAAGGCGCTTCCTCGATCACCTTCTGGTGGCGGCGCTGGATCGAGCATTCGCGCTCGTTCAGGTAGACCACGTTGCCATGCGCGTCGCCGAGCACCTGGATCTCGATGTGGCGCGGATTCTCGACGAACTTCTCGATGAAGACGCGGTCGTCGCCGAACGCGTTGCGCGCCTCGGCGCGGCACGAGCCGAAGCCGTCGTGCGCCTCCTGGTCGTTCCAGGCCACGCGCAGGCCCTTGCCGCCGCCGCCGGCGCTGGCCTTGATCATCACCGGGTAGCCGATTTCCCTGGCGATGGACACCGCGTGCTCGGGGCTGTCGATCGCCTCGTTGAAGCCGGGAATCGTGCTGACCCTGGCCTCGCCGGCGAGCTTCTTGGAAGCGATCTTGTCGCCCATCGCCGCGATCGAGTGATGCTTGGGGCCGATGAAGACGATGCCTTCTTCCTCGCAGCGCCGGGCGAAGGCCTCGTTCTCCGACAGGAAGCCGTAGCCGGGGTGGATCGCCTGCGCGCCGGTCTGCTTTGCCGCCGCGATGATCTTGTCGGCGAGCAGGTACGACTCGCGCGACGGCGGCGGCCCGAGGCGCACCGCCTCGTCGGCGAGCGCCACATGGCGCGCATGGCGGTCGGCGTCGGAATACACGGCCACGGTCGCGATGCCCATCCGGCGCGCGGTCGTGATGACGCGGCAGGCGATCTCGCCGCGGTTGGCAATCAGTATCTTCTTGAACATCAACGTCTCCCGCGGCTCGATCGCCGCTTGCTTCGCTCGACAGACAACCGGCTGCGCCGATCCACGACCTGGCGCTCGTCGCCGATCTGGGCGATCAGGTCGTGGATGGCCGCCATCGATTCAAGGCACCAGCGTCATTCCAGCCGCCTTCGCCGCGCCCGCGTCGAAGGTCATCGTGACCGGGCAGCCGGCCGCAACGGCGATGCGTTCGATCAGGGCATCGGCGAAGTCGGCTCCGGCGTCCCGATAGCGGCCGAGCGCTTTGGCCACGAGGTCGGCACGGTCGACGACCAGCTCCTTGCTGCGCAACAGGCCTTCCAGCACCGCAGCCACCTGCGCGCGGCCGAGTCCGTAGCTCCCCGACAGCACCCAGACCGATTCCAGGACCGTCACCAGCGGTACGAATCCCGGCTCCTCACCGGTGAAAGACTCGATCAGCCAGGTCGCTCGCGCCGACTGGCGCGCGTCGTCCTGCATCACGTAGCGCACCAGCACGTTGGTGTCCAGGCCGGTCACTTCGCGCGCCCCGATCGGGTCGCGGCGCGGGCCTTCGACCGCAGGCCGGCCGTGGCGCCGCGCTCGGCGATGGTTCGATTCATCTCCTCGATGGAAACGGTGCGCGCAGCCTTGCCGAACATCCCCTTGAGTTCGCGCACCGAGCGCGTCGCCGCCAGGATCTCGAAGCGGCCCGGTTTGATCTGCACGAACTCGACACGGTCGCCCGTCTGCACGTTCAGCGCACGCCGAACGTCCGCGGGGATCGTGATCTGGCCCTTGCTGGTCAGCGTGGCAGTCGTCATGGTCGCCTCCGGCTTTCCTTACCTTATTGTAAGGAATGGCCGGACGCGGCGCGGCACCTCGCCGTCCCACCGGCCGCTGCTCTTTTTGCGCCACGGGCTGGCGAGCTTCTTGTCCTCGAGGTTCGCGATGCTGCGGCAGATGCGCGTGCGTGTCGCGTCCAGCGGGCGGCCTTTCCCGGGCCGGCAATCAGGATGTTCTCGAACATGTCTGTTCCTCGAAACTCAGGCTGACATGATCTGCACGCCGGGCGCCTGCTGCCGCAGCGCAGCGATGAAGCCTGCCTTGTTCCTGGGAGAGATGAGCACGGTGCCGAAGCGTCCGTAGGCGATGGCAAGCCGGTCCAGCGAGAGCGCGGGCGCCGAGGCGAGGCTGCGCGAGGGCTTGACCGAGCGGACCTGATCGAGCGCGATCCGGGTGCGAAACGGACCGCAACGCACCAGCAGCTGGCCACCGGCCAGTTCGTAGTACGTGCCGGCAAGCAGCCACAGCGGCAGCCCCAGGCTCAGCGCGGCGGCGATGAGCGCCGCGCCGACCGTGAACGCATCGAGCCCGGCAAGCGTGTACCACAGGCTCCAGAGGACCGCCACGGCCGCGCTGCCGAGCGCGAGCACCAGCCACAGGTCGATCTTGGATGCGAAGCGCATGGCCGCCTGCGGTGTCTACAGCGGAATGTTGCCGTGCTTGCGCCACGGGTTCTCGAGCTTCTTGTCCTTGAGCATCGCCAAGCTGCGGCAGATGCGCTTCCTCGTCTCGTGCGGCTGGATCACGTCGTCGATGTAGCCGCGGCTGCCGGCGACGAAGGGGTTGGCGAAGCGCGCCTTGTATTCGGCCTCGCGCGCGGCGAGCCGGGCCGGGTCGCCCTTGTCCTCGCGGAAGATGATCTCGACCGCGCCCTTGGCGCCCATCACCGCGATCTCGGCGTTCGGCCAGGCGAGGTTCACGTCGCCGCGCAGGTGCTTGGAGCTCATCACGTCGTAGGCGCCGCCGTAGGCCTTGCGCGTGATCACCGTCACCTTGGGCACGGTGCACTCGGCGTAGGCGTAGAGAAGCTTGGCGCCGTGCTTGATGATGCCGCCGTATTCCTGCGCGGTGCCGGGCATGAAGCCGGGCACGTCGACGAAGGTGACGACGGGGATGCCGAAGGCGTCGCAAAAGCGCACGAAGCGCGCGCCCTTGATGCTGCTCTTGATGTCCAGGCAGCCGGCCAGCACCAGCGGCTGGTTGGCGACGATGCCGACGACGTGGCCGTCCATGCGCGCGAAGCCGATCACGAGGTTGCCGGCGTGGCCCGGCTGCAGTTCGAAGAATTCGGCGTCGTCGACCGTCTTGAAGATCGCCTCCTTGATGTCGTAGGGCAGATTGGGGTTGTCCGGCACCAGCGTATCGAGGCTCTCTTCGGCGCGATCGGCGCGGTCCTGCGTCGGGCGGTGCGGCGCCTTCTCGCGGTTGCTGGCCGGGATGTAGTTGAAGAAGCGGCGCAGCATCAGCAGCGCCTCGACGTCGTTCTCGAACGCGAGGTCGGCGACGCCGCTCTTCGTCGTGTGCGTCAGCGCGCCGCCGAGCTCCTCGGCCGTCACATTCTCGTGCGTCACGGTCTTCACGACCTCGGGGCCGGTGACGAACATATAGCTCGTGTCCTTGACCATGAAGATGAAGTCGGTCATCGCCGGGCTGTACACCGCGCCGCCGGCGCACGGCCCCATGATCATGCTGATCTGCGGAATCACGCCGCTGGCCATGACGTTTCTCTGGAACACCTCGGCGTAGCCGCCGAGCGACGCGACGCCCTCCTGGATGCGCGCGCCGCCCGAGTCGTTCAGGCCGATGACCGGCGCGCCCACCTTCATCGCCTGGTCCATCACCTTGCAGATCTTCTCGGCGTGCGCCTCGGACAGCGCACCGCCGAACACCGTGAAGTCCTGGCTGAAGACGAACACGAGGCGGCCGTTGATGGTGCCGTAGCCGGTGACGACGCCGTCGCCGGGGATGTGCGTGTCCTGCATGCCGAAGTCGGCGCAGCGGTGCTCGACGAACATGTCCCACTCCTCGAAGCTGCCGACGTCGAGCAGCACCTCGATGCGCTCGCGCGCGGTGAGCTTGCCCTTGGCATGCTGCGCCTCGATGCGCCGCGCGCCGCCGCCCTGGCGTGCCGCCTCGCGCTTGTTCTCCAGCAGTTCAACGATGTCGTGCATCTCGAGCTCCTTCGGTTGATTGGGTCTGGACGGTCCTGGCGTGCGGCGACGTGCCGGCGGCGAACAGCGCAAGCAGTTCGCGCGCCGCGACCGAAGCGACGAGCCGGCCTTCGCGCACGTTGCGCGTGGTCTGCGGCAAGGCGTCGCTCACCGCGTGGTGCGAGCGGAACGCTTCGCGCAGGCCCGATTCGATCCGCTCCCACATCCACGCCTCGTCCTGCCGGTGGCGGCGCGCGGCGTCCTGCCCGCTCGCACGCTGCAATTGCCGGAAGCGCGAGACCTGGTCCCAGAAGGCGTCGAGGCCCGCGCCGCGCAGCGCGCTCACCTGCATCACCTGCGGCTGCCAGCGATCGCCATCGTGCGGCACACGCTCCGGCCGTCCGTGCGGCCCGAGCAGGCGCAGCGCCGATGCGATCTGCGAGTGCGCCCGCGTCGCGGCGGCATCGTCGAGATCCGCCTTGTTGATGACGATCAGGTCGGCAAGCTCCATCACGCCCTTCTTGATCGCCTGCAATTCGTCGCCCGCGTTTGGCAGCTGCAGCAGCACGAACATGTCAGTCATGCCGGCGACCGCCGTCTCGCTCTGGCCGACGCCGACCGTCTCGACGATCACGACGTCGTGGCCCGCCGCCTCGCACACCAGCATCGCCTCGCGCGTCTTGCCGGCGACGCCGCCGAGCGTGCCGCCGGACGGGCTCGGCCGCACGTAGGCGCGCTCGTCGGTCGCGAGCCGCTCCATGCGCGTCTTGTCGCCGAGGATCGAGCCGCCCGAAACGCTCGACGACGGATCGACCGCGAGCACCGCGACGCGCGAGCCGCGCGCGATCAGAAAGAGGCCGAGCGCCTCGATGAAGGTGCTCTTGCCGACCCCCGGCACGCCGCTGATGCCGAGCCGAAACGCATTCGCCGCGTGCGGCAGCAGCGCGTTGAGCAGCGCGTCGGCCCGCGCCCGGTGGTCGGCGCGCGTCGATTCGAGCAGCGTGATCGCCTTCGCGATCGCGCGCCGCTGCGCAGCGCCCGGGCTGCCGAGCAGCGCCTGCGTCAACGCGGCGTCGGCCGATTCAGGCATCACGCGTCGGCGCGCTGTGCAGTGCGGATGTGCTCGAGCACATCCTTCGCGCTCGCCGGGACCGGCGTGCCGGGGCCGTAGATGCCCTTCACGCCGGCTTCGTAGAGCGCTTCGTAGTCCTGCTTCGGGATCACGCCGCCGACGAAGACGACGATGTCGCCGCCGCCCTGCGCCTTCAATGCCTCGATGATCGCCGGCACGAGCGTCTTGTGGCCGGCGGCAAGGGTCGAGACGCCGACCGCGTGGACGTCGTTCTCGATCGCCTGGCGCGCGCATTCCTCGGGCGTCTGAAAGAGCGAGCCGATATCGACATCGAAGCCGAGGTCGGCGAATGCGGTCGCGACGACCTTCGCGCCGCGGTCGTGGCCGTCCTGGCCGAGCTTGGCGATCATCACGCGCGGCCGCCGCCCTTCGGCCTGCGCGAAGTCGTCGATCTCGCGCTGCAGGGCCTCCCAGCCGGCGGCCGAGTCGTAGGCCGCGGCGTAGACGCCGCTCACGCGTTGCGTATCGGCGCGATGCCGGCCCCAGGCCTTCTCCAGCGCGTCGCTCAGTTCGCCGACCGTCGCCCGCGCCCGCATCGCCTTCACGCTCAGGTCGAGCAGGTTGCCCTTGGATTCACCCGCGCCCTGCTTGCCTTCGGCGCAGGCAGTGAGCGCGGCAAGCGCCGCCTGCACCGCGGCGCCGTCGCGCGTCTCGCGGATCGACTTCAGGCGCGCGACCTGCTGCTTGCGGACCTCCATGTTGTCGACCTCGCGCGTCTCGATCGCATCCTCCTGCGGCAGGCGGTATTTGTTGACGCCGACGATCACGTCGCGGCCGGAATCGATGCGCGCCTGCTTCTCGGCCGCGCTCGCCTCGATCCTGAGCTTGGCCCAGCCGCTGTCGACCGCCTTCGTCATGCCGCCCATCGCATCGACCTCCTCGATGATCGCGGCCGCCGCGTCGGCCATATCCTGCGTCAGCTTTTCCATCAGGTAGCTGCCGGCCCAGGGATCGACGACGTTCGTGATGTGCGTCTCCTCCTGGATGATGAGCTGCGTATTGCGCGCGATGCGGGCGGAAAACTCGGTCGGCAGCGCGATCGCCTCGTCGAAGCTGTTCGTGTGCAGGCTTTGCGTGCCGCCGAAGACGGCGGCCATCGCCTCGATGGCCGTGCGCACGATATTGTTGTACGGATCCTGCTCGGTCAGGCTCCAGCCCGAGGTCTGGCAGTGGGTGCGCAGCATCAGGCTCTTCGGGTTCTTTGCGCCGAAGCCGGACATGATGCGGTGCCACAGCAGCCGCGCGGCGCGCATCTTCGCGATCTCGAGATAGAAGTTCATGCCGATCGCCCAGAAGAACGACAGGCGCGGCGCGAAATCGTCGACGTCGAGCCCCTGCGCGATCGCGGTCTTCACGTACTCCTTGCCATCGGCGAGCGTGAAGGCGAGTTCGAGCGCCTGGTTCGCGCCCGCCTCCTGCATGTGGTAGCCCGAGATCGAGATCGAGTTGAACTTCGGCATGTGCGACGCCGTGTACTCGATGATGTCGCCGACGATGCGCATGCTCGGCGCCGGCGGGTAGATGTAGGTGTTGCGGACCATGAACTCCTTCAGGATGTCGTTCTGGATGGTCCCCGAGAGCTTGTCCTGCGCGACGCCCTGCTCCTCGGCGGCGACGATGTAGCCGGCGAGCACCGGCAGCACGGCGCCGTTCATCGTCATCGAGACCGAGACGCGGTCGAGCGCGATGCCGTCGAACAGGGTCTTCATGTCCTCGACCGAGTCGATCGCGACGCCTGCCTTGCCGACGTCGCCCGTGACGCGCGGATGGTCGCTGTCGTAGCCGCGGTGCGTCGCGAGGTCGAAGGCGACCGAGATCCCCTGCGCGCCGCCGGCGAGCGCCTGGCGGTAGAACGCGTTGCTCTCCTCGGCGGTCGAGAAGCCGGCGTACTGGCGGATCGTCCACGGCCGCACCGCGTACATCGTCGCCTGCGGACCGCGCACGTAGGGTGCGAAGCCGGGCAAGGTGTCGGCATTCGCGAGGCCGGCCGTATCGGCCGCGGTGTAGAGCGGCTTGACGACGATGCCTTCGGGCGTGTGCCAGTCGAGCGCCGCGAGGTCGCCGCCGGGGGCCACCTTGGCGGCGGCCTTGCGCCAAGCGTCGAGGGCCGCGCCCACATTGGCTTTGACTTCGGTGCTCGCACTCATGACCACGATCCTCCAGCGCTTGCGGCGCATGCCACATCATGCATAATTATAAATTCAAACCGGACGCCAAACTGACGGCACGCACCTTCCCGGCCGCTTTCCTCGCCGTGAGCACGACCCCAATCGCCTCCGCCCCGCTCACGCGCCACGCCCTGTACCTCGAGGTTGCCGAGCGATTGCGCGAGCAGATCTTTGCCCGCATTCTGCAGCCTGGCGCCTGGATCGACGAACTGGGCCTGGCGACCGAGTTCGGCATCAGCCGCACGCCGCTGCGCGAGGCGCTCAAGGTGCTCGCCGTCGAGGGACTGGTGACGATGAAGCCTCGCCGTGGCGCCTACGTGACCGAAATGTCGGAGCGCGACGTGACCGAGGTCTACCACCTGCTCGGCCTGCTGGAAAGCGATGCGATCGCCGATGTGGCACGCAGCGCGACGGCCGCCGAATTGGCCGAGCTCGCGGCGATGCATGCACAACTCGAGGCCGCGGCCGGCGATCGCGAGGCGTTCTTCGGCCTGAACGAGGCGTTTCACCTGCGCATCCTCGAGATCGCCGGGAACCGCTGGCGCAACCAGATCGTCCTCGATCTGCGCAAGCTGATGAAGCTCAACCGCCACCATTCGCTGTTTCGCGAGGGGCGGATCGCAGAATCGCTCGCCGAGCACCGCGCGCTGATGGAGGCGCTCGAGCGCCGCGACGCCGACCGCGCTGCGGCGCTGAGCCAGGCGCACTTTCGCAACGGGCTCGCCGCAGCGTCGCCGCGCCGCGCGCGAAAGGCCGGCTGAGCCGGTCAGCCGCGCTCGGCGAGCGGGACCACGGCGCGCGTCTTCGCGCCGCTGTAGAGCTGGCGCGGACGGCCGATCTTGTAGTCGGGCTCGCCGATCATCTCGTTCAATTGCGCGATCCAGCCGACGGTGCGGGCGAGCGCGAAGACCGCGGTGAACAGCGGCACCGGAATGCCGATCGCGCGCTGCACGATGCCGGAGTAGAAGTCGACGTTCGGGTAGAGCTTGCGCGAGACGAAATAGTCGTCCTCGAGGGCAATCCGCTCCAGCGTCATCGCGAGCTTGAAGAGCGGATCATTGTGCAGGCCGAGCGCATCGAGCACCTCGTGGCAGGTCTCGCGCATCAGCTTGGCGCGCGGGTCGTAGTTCTTGTAGACGCGGTGCCCGAAGCCCATCAGCTTGACGTTCGAGTCCTTGGCCTTGACCTGCTTGATGAACTCGCCGATCCGCTCGACGCCGCCGAGCGCCTGGATGTCGCCCAGCATGTTGAGCGCGGCCTCGTTCGCGCCGCCGTGCGCCGGGCCCCAGAGGCAGGCCACGCCGGCAGCGATCGCGGCGAACGGGTTCGTCCCCGACGAGCCGCACAGGCGCACGGTGGAGGTCGAGGCGTTCTGCTCGTGGTCGGCGTGCAGGATGAAGATGCGGTCCATCGCGCGCACCAGCACGTCGTTGGGCACATATTCCTCGCACGGCGTCGCGAACATCATGCGCATGAAGTTGCTGGCGTACGAAAGGTCGTTCTTCGGATAGATGTAGGGCTGGCCGTTGGTGTACTTGTAGGTCATCGCGACGAGCGTCGGCATCTTCGCGATGAGCCGGATCGCCGAAATCTCGCGGTGGCGCGGATTGGTGATGTCGGTGCTGTCGTGATAGAAGGCCGACAGCGCGCCGACGAGCCCGGTCATGATCGCCATCGGATGCGCGTCGCGGCGGAAACCGCGCAGGAAGAACTGCATCTGCTCGTGCACCATCGTGTGCTTGCTGACGAGGCCGTCGAAGGCCGCGTTCTGCGCCGCATCGGGCAGCTCGCCGTTGAGCAGCAGGTAGCAGGTCTCGAGGTAGTCGCACTTCTCGGCGAGCTGTTCGATCGGATAGCCGCGGTATTGCAGTTCGCCCTTGTCGCCGTCGATGTAGGTGATCGCCGAATCGCACGCCGCGGTGGACATGAAACCGGGGTCGTAGGTGAACTTGCCGGTCTGCCCGTAGAGCTTGCGGATGTCGATCACGTCCGGGCCCATCGATCCCTTGTAGATCGGCAGGTCCATGCTCGGGCTTCCGTCCGAGAACGACAGGGTGGCTTTGAGGTCGGATGAAATCATGAGGCTTCCTCGGCAATTGCTTTCGGGATCCCTTGCGGGGAGGGTCAATCGTAGACGTTCAGGGCGCGGCCCGCCTCGGCTTGCGCATCAGCCCGAGCACTTCGATCACGTCGGGGCGCGCCAGTTCGCCTTGCGGCTCGCTGCGCGCGAGCAGCAGATCGAGCAGGTCGTTGTCCGGCAGGTCCATCAGCGACTCCAGTGCGTCTGCCTGCGCAGCCGTCATCGCGGCCTCGTGGCGGGCGAAGAAGCGCTCGACGAAGAGGTCGTTTTCCAGCAAACCGCGCCGGCACCGCCAGCGCAGGCGGCTCAAGGTCCGCGCATCGAGGACAGTTTGCGCGGCTTGGCTTGCACCGGGCTGAACGGTCATCGGTCTCAGATGGCGCGGCGCACCATCATCTCCTTGATCTTGCTGATCGCGCCGGCCGGCTTCAGGCCCTTGGGGCAGACGTCGACGCAGTTGAGAATGCTGCGGCAGCGAAAGACCCGGTACGGATCTTCCAGGTTGTCGAGCCGCTCCTCGGTGCCGAGGTCGCGGCTGTCGGCCAGAAAGCGATACGCCTGCAGCAGGCCGGCCGGGCCGACGAACTTGTCCGGGTTCCACCAGTAGCTCGGGCACGCCGTCGAGCAGCACGCGCACAGGATGCATTCGTACAGCCCGTTGAGTTCGTCGCGCTCCTCGGGCGACTGCAGGCGCTCCTTTTCGGGCGGCGCGATATCGTTGATCAGGTAGGGCTTGATCGATTCGTACTGGGTGAAGAACTGCGTCATGTCGACGATCAGGTCGCGCACGACGGGCAGCCCGGGCAGCGGCTTCAGGACGATCGTCTCCGGCAGCGTGCGCATGTTCGTCAGGCACGCCAGACCGTTCTTGCCGTTGATATTCATCGCGTCCGAACCGCACACGCCTTCGCGGCACGAGCGTCGAAACGACAGCGTCGGATCGACCGCCTTGAGCTTGAGCAGCGCGTCGAGCAGCATGCGCTCGCTGCCGTCGAGTTCGACCTCGAGCGTCTGCATCCTCGGCTTGCTGTCCTTCTCCGGGTCGTAACGGTAGATCTGAAAGCTGCGCTTCGTCATGTCTTGCTGCCTGGTTCTCGAATCGGGCGGGTGGCTTTCGGTCGTCGCGTCAGAACGTGCGCACCTTCGGCGGAATGGTGTCGACCGTCAGCGGCTGCATGCGCACCGGCTTGTATTCGAGCCGGTCGCCCTGGCTGTACCAGAGCGTGTGCTTGAGCCATTCCTTGTCGTTGCGGCCGAGCGGGTGGTCGGGATCGTCGGCCGGGCGTTCGTATTCGAGCACGGTATGCGCGCCGCGGCACTCGTGGCGCGCTGCCGCGGACTTGATCGTCGCCCGCGCGACCTCGATCAGATTCTCGACTTCGAGCGCCTCGACGCGCGCCGTGTTGAAGATCCTGGACTTGTCCTGCAGCCCGATCGCCTTCACGCGCTCGGCGATCGCCGCGACCTGGTGCACGCCCTCGTCCATCAGCGCCTGGGTGCGAAAGACGCCCGCGTGGTGCTGCATCGACGCCCGCAGATCGTTCGCGACGTTCTGCGCATATTCGCCCGACGTGCTCGAGTCCAGGCGCGCGAGGCGTGCGAGCGACGCATCGGCCGCGTCCGCCGGCAGCGGCTTGTGGGCGCGGCTCTTCTGAACGGCGTCGACGATCTGCTGGCCCGCGGCGCGGCCGAAGACGAGCAGGTCGAGCAGAGAATTGGTGCCGAGCCGGTTCGCGCCGTGCACGCTGACGCACGAACATTCGCCGACGGCGTACAGGCCGTGCACCGGCGAGACCGGGTCGCCGCCGCGCGGCACGACGACCTGGCCGTGCATGTTGGTCGGCACGCCACCCATCTGGTAGTGGATCGTCGGCACGACCGGGATCGGCTCCTTCGTGATATCGACGTTCGCGAAGTTGTGGCCGATCTCGAAGACGCTCGGCAGCCGCTTCATGATCGTATCGCTGCCGAGGTGCGACATGTCGAGCACGACGTAGTCCTTGTTCGGCCCGCAGCCGCGCCCTTCCTTGATCTCCTGGTCCATCGAGCGCGAGACGAAATCGCGCGGCGCCAAGTCCTTCAGGGTCGGCGCATAGCGCTCCATGAAGCGCTCGCCGTCGCTGTTGCGCAGGATCGCGCCCTCGCCGCGGCAGCCTTCGGTGAGCAGCACGCCGGCGCCGGCGACGCCGGTCGGATGGAACTGCCAGAACTCCATATCCTGCAGCGGCAGGCCGGCGCGCGCCGCCATCCCGAGGCCGTCGCCGGTGTTGATGAAGGCATTCGTGCTCGCCGCGTAGATGCGCCCCGCGCCGCCGGTCGCAAGCAGCGTCGCCTTGGCTTCGAGGATGTAGACGTCGCCGGTCTCCATCTCGAGTGCGGTGACGCCGAGCACGTCGCCCTCGGCATCGCGGATCAGGTCGAGCGCCATCCACTCGACGAAGAAATTGGTGCGCGCCTTGACGTTCTGCTGGTACAGCGTATGCAGCATCGCGTGGCCGGTGCGGTCGGCCGCGGCGCAGGCGCGCTGCACCGGCTTCTCGCCGTAGTTGGCCGTGTGGCCGCCGAACGGGCGCTGATAGATGGTGCCGTCGGCATTGCGGTCGAACGGCATGCCTGCGTGCTCGAGTTCGTAGACGACGTTCGGCGCCTCGCGGCACATGAACTCGATCGCGTCCTGGTCGCCGAGCCAGTCGCCGCCCTTGACCGTGTCGTAGAAGTGGAAGTGCCAGTTGTCCTCGCTCATATTGCCGAGCGAAGCGCCGATGCCGCCCTGCGCAGCGACGGTGTGCGAGCGCGTCGGAAAGACCTTCGACAGCACGGCGACACTCAACCCGGCCCGCGCCAGGCGCAACGAGGCCTGCATGCCCGAACCGCCGGCGCCGACGATGACGACGTCGAACTTGCGACGGGCGAGCTTCGAAGTCGATGACATCAGAGTCTCCAGAGAACCTGCAGCGCCCAGCCGGCGCATGCGAGCAGCCACACGATCGCGAAGAGCTGCGCCAGCAGGCGCACGCCGGTGGCATGGACATAGTCCATCAACACATCGCGCACCCCGACCCAGGCGTGCCAGGCGAGCGCGAGGATGACGACGAAGGTAAGCGACTTCATCCACGTCGGCGCGAAGATGCCGGCCCAGCGCTCGTAGCCGAGTTCGCCCGGCATCAGCAACTGCACCAGCACGACGAGCGTGAAGAGCGCCATCAGCAGCGCCGTGACGCGTTGCACGAGCCAGTCGCGCATCCCGTAGTGGGCGCCGACGACGAGGCGCTTGCTGCCGTAATTCCGTGTCATTGGATGAAGCCTCCGCGTGAATGCGAGCCGGCGCGAGTCCTGCGCGCCCGCCTCAATACAAGCCGAACAACTTGGCGCCGAGCACCAGCGTGAGCAGCAGGCTCGCGGCGAGCGTGAAGGCGGCCGTGCGGCGGCCGAAATCCTTGTCGACGCGATGCGTTGCGTCCATGTACAGGTGACGCAGGCCGGCGATGATGTGATGCAGCGTGGCCCAGATCAGCGCCAGCACGACGAGCTTGACGAACCATGCGGGCAGGAACCACGCCCCCGCGATGAAGACCGAGCGAAAGGCGTCGAACGACACCTCGGAAGTGACGCTCGCATCGAACATCCAGACGATGAACGGCAGCAGCAGGAACAGCAGCAGGCCGCTCGCGCGGTGCAGGATCGAGACGAGGGCGGCGAGCGGCATCCGGTACTGGGTCGCTTCCCACAGATGCATCGTTCCGGGTCTGGTCTTTGCGGTCTCGGTCATTCGCGTTCCAGTCAGAAATATGTCAGAAGCTGCGCACTCAGCCGAAGCATTTTATTGCAATGCAACAGCGTCGCCCGGGAAGCTTGCCACTCTTGCGGATGTCGGCAAGCACGGCAGCAGTCAGCTCAACTCGTTTCGATAGTAGTGCGCACTCGTGTCGTACAGGCCGCGCCGCAGTTCGAGCGGCCGGTCGCCATAGGTGAAGGAGAGCCGCTCGACGCTGAGCAGCGGGGCGCCCGGTTCGACCTCGAGCAGCGCGGCCGATTCGGCGTCCGCGCCGACCGCGCGCAGCTTCTCGTCGGCACGGATCATGCGCACCCCGAACTCGGTCTCGAACAGCCGGTACATCGGCCCCCGGTATTCGCTCAGTCGCTCGGCGGTGAGGCCCTTGAACGCATGACCCGGCAGCCAGATGTCGTCCAGGACGACCGGGCGGCCCTCGAACGAGAGCACGCGGCGCACCTGCAGCGTCGGGTCGCCGGCCCTGAGCGCGAGTGCACGCGCGACATCGGCCGGCGCACGCTGCCGGCGACAGTCGATGAAGCGGCGCGCCATGCCGCCGGATTTGCCGTTGTCGGGCACGAGGCGCAGGAAGCGAAAGCGAACCTCGTGCTCGGCGTGGGTCGCGACGAAGGTGCCTTTCCCCTGCCGGCGCACGAGCAGCTTGTCGTCGGCGAGCGCATCGATCGCCTTGCGCACCGTGCCCTGGCTGACCTTGAAGCGCGCCGCGAGCTCGAGTTCGCTCGGAATCAGCTCGCCGGGGCGCCATTCGCCGCCCTGCAGGCTCTGCGTCAGCAGCACCTTGATCTGCTGGTACAGCGGGCTGAACGCGGGTGCCGCGTCGCGCGCGGCAGCGGTCGCCGGGGCGCTGCCTGCGGCTTGCGGATGGGCTGGCATGCGCGGATTGCAGCACAGCCGCGTCGGGCCGTCCAGACAATGTTGAAATATGTCTTATATAAGATACAAGACTAAACTTCCAGATGGACGTTCGCGGCGCCGATTGGCTACACTTCGCATCCAGCGCCGCCCGTCTCGCGCGCGGCCGCAACCGCTCCCCCCAATTGCACCGGAGTTCCCCATGAGCAAGTCCCCCGTTCGTGTCGCCGTCACCGGCGCGGCCGGCCAGATCGGCTACGCCATCCTGTTTCGCATCGCCTCGGGCGAGATGCTCGGCAAGGATCAGCCCGTCATCCTCTCGCTGCTCGAAGTGCCGATGGAAAAGCCCCAGCAGGCGCTGCAGGGCGTGATGATGGAACTGCAGGACTGCGCCTTCCCGCTGCTCGCCGGCATGGAGGCGCACGGCGACCCGATGACGGCGTTCAAGGACGTCGACTACGCGCTGCTGATCGGATCGCGCCCGCGCGGCCCGGGCATGGAGCGCGCCGAACTGCTCGCCGTCAACGCCGAGATCTTCACCGCCCAGGGCAAGGCGCTGAACGCGGTCGCCAAGCGCAACGTGAAGGTGCTCGTCGTCGGCAATCCGGCCAACACCAACGCCTACATCGCGATGAAGAGCGCGCCCGACCTGCCGCGGCGCAATTTCACGGCGATGCTGCGCCTGGACCACAACCGCGCGCTCAGCCAGATCGCGTCCAAGACCGGCAAGGCGGTCGCCGATATCGAGAAGCTGTGCGTCTGGGGCAACCACTCGCCTTCGATGTACGCCGACTACCGCTTCGCGACGATCGCCGGCAAGAGCGTGAAAGACATGATCGGCGACCCGGCTTGGAACGCCGACACCTTCTTGCCCACCGTCGGCAAGCGCGGCGCGGCGATCATCGCCGCGCGCGGCGTGTCGTCGGCGGCTTCGGCGGCGAATGCGGCGATCGACCACATGCACGACTGGGCGCTCGGCACGAACGGCAAGTGGGTCACGATGGGCATCCCGTCGGACGGCCAGTACGGCATCCCGAAGGACGTGATGTTCGGCTTCCCCGTCACCTGCGAGGGCGGCGAGTACAAGCTCGTCGAGGGGTTGCCGATCGACGCCTTCAGCCAGGAGCGCATCAAGATCACGCTCGACGAACTCCTCGGCGAGCAGGACGGCGTCAAGCATCTGCTCTGAAGCCCCGATGAGCGCGTCTGCCGCGCAGGGTCTGAAAGCCAGCTCGCGCAAGCCGCGCGAGACCCCGGCGCCGCGCCGGGCGGCCCAGGCGCGCGAGGTATTGTTCGGCTCGGACGACCTCGCCCCCGCGCTGCCGGTCTGCGACCACTACGCGGGCGTCGAGGTGCGCATGCGCAAGAGCCTCGAGCTGCAGCGCGAACTGGGCCCGGTCTTCGACGTCACGCTCGATTGCGAGGACGGCGCGCCCGTCGGCGGCGAGGTCGAGCATGCGCAGATGGTTGCCGAATTCGTCGATTCGGCCGCCAACGTGCACGACCGCGTCGGCGCCCGGCTGCACCCGGTGCATCACGCCGCGTTCGGCATCGACGCCGAGACCCTGGTCCGCCGCTGCGGGCACCGGCTCGCCTACCTGATGCTGCCCAAGGTGAACGGCGTGGCCGACGTGCAGCGCGCGTGCGACGAGATCGATCATCATGCGCGGGTGCGCGGGCTCGACCGCCGGATCGCGCTGCATGCACTGATCGAGACGCACGGTGCGCTGGCCGAGGTCGCGGCGATCGCCGCCCACCCGCGCATCGAGTCGGTATCGTTCGGGCTGATGGACTTCGTCGCCGCGCACCGCGGCGCGATTCCGCAATCGGCGATGAGCGCCGAGGGCCAGTTCGAACACCCGCTGATCGTGCGCGCCAAGCTCGAGATCGCCGCCGCCTGCCACGCGCACAACAAGACGCCTTCGCATTGCGTGGTGACCGAGTTCAAGCAACTCGAGCTGCTCGAGGCGGCCGCCCACAAGGCGATGCGCAGCTTCGGCTATACGCGCATGTGGAGCATCCACCCGGACCAGATCCAGCCGATCATCGACGCCTTTGCGCCGTCCGTCGCCGAGGTCGATCAGGCGGTCGAGATCCTGCTCGCTGCGCAGGCGGCGGATTGGGCGCCGATCAGCCATCAGGGATCAGGCGGCGCGACCCTGCACGACCGGGCCAGCTACCGCTATTTCTGGCACGTGCTCGAACTCGCCCTGCGCACCGGCCAGCCGTTGCCGGCCACGGCGCGCGAAGCCCTCTTCGGCGACGCCGCCGCCTGAATGGCGGGGACCGATGCCTGACCCCGATTCGCAAATCGTTGCATTGACCCTCGACCCATGGTCGAGATTGGCGGCCACGGGCCGAAAATCTCGCACCCTCTTCACCACGCGGAGCCTTCCCATGCGAAATATCTCGATTCGGATCCTGGCGCTGGCCCTGGCGGTCGGTCTTGGCGCAAGTGCGCATGCACAGTCGGACGCAGCCGCCAAGACCTCCAAGAGTTCCAAGCCCGCCAAGAAGGCGCCGCAGCCGGCCACTTCGCATGAGGTGCTGAGCTCGCAGGCCAAGGGCCTGGCGCTCGCGATCGACACGAGCGAGGCGATCGACGCCAATCAACTCGGCATCGCGGCCCGTGTGCTCACCGGGCGCGCCAGTTGCGAACTCGACCGCAGCGTCGACGTGGAACCCCTGGCGGAGAAGCCGGGCTACTTCCAGGTGCGCTTCAAGAACGTCAGCTACTACATGGTGCCGGAGGAGACGACGACCGGCGCCATCAAGCTGATCGAGAAGCGGTCGGGCGTCATCTGGCTGCAGATTCCGACCAAGTCGATGCTGCTGGACAGCCGCGAGGGCCATCGCCTCGTCGATGCCTGCACGCTCGCCGAACAGCGCGCCGCAGTCAGCGCCGTTGCTGCGGCGGCGGGCAGCACCGTGCCTGCGGCGCCAGCCAAGAATTGAAGCTTCCGGCGCGCGCCGCGCGCGCCCCGCTGCTGCGGGCCCGGGCACTGTATCCGCTCGGGCTGGCGCGAATCGGGCACCCCCATTTCTCGAACCATCCAGGGCCACCATGCTGCAAGCCTACCGAACCCATGTCGCCGAGCGCGCCGCGCTCGGGATTGTCCCGCTTCCTCTTTCGGCCGCACAGACCGCCGACTTGATCGAATTGTTGAAGGCGCCGCCGGCGGGCGAGGAAGCCGCGCTCGTCGAGTTGCTCGCGCAGCGCGTTCCGGCCGGCGTCGACGACGCGGCGAAGGTGAAGGCGAGCTACCTTGCCGCGCTCGCCCACGGCAGCGAGCAGTGCGCGCTGATCTCGCGCGAGAAGGCGACCGAACTGCTCGGCACCATGCTCGGCGGCTACAACATCGCGCCGCTCGTCGACCTGCTGGACGACGCGAATGTCGGCGCCGTCGCTGCCGAGGCGCTGAAGAAGACGCTGCTGATGTTCGACGCCTTCCACGACGTCAAGGCCAAGGCCGACGCCGGCAGCGCCAACGCGAAGGCGGTGCTGCAGAGCTGGGCCGACGCCGATTGGTTCACCTGCCGGCCCGAGGTGCCCGCTTCGATCACCGTCACCGTCTTCAAGGTGAACGGCGAGACCAATACCGACGACCTCTCGCCCGCCCCCGACGCCTGGAGCCGGCCCGACATCCCGCTGCACGCGCTGGCCATGCTGAAGAACGCGCGCCCGGGCATCACGCCCGAGGAAGACGGCAAGCGCGGCCCGGTCAAGTTCATCGAGGAGCTGCGCGCGCGCGGCCATCTGGTTGCCTACGTCGGCGACGTCGTCGGCACCGGATCGTCGCGCAAGTCGGCGACCAACTCGGTGCTCTGGTTCACCGGCGAGGACATCCCGTTCGTGCCGAACAAGCGCTTCGGCGGCGTCTGCCTGGGCAGCAAGATCGCGCCGATCTTCTACAACACGATGGAAGACGCCGGCGCGCTGCCGATCGAACTCGACGTGAGCCAGATGAACATGGGCGACACCGTCGAGCTGCGTCCCTACGAGGGCAAGGCGCTGAAGGACGGCAAGTTGATCGCCGAATTCAAGGTGAAGAGCGACGTGCTGTTCGACGAGGTGCGCGCCGGCGGCCGCATTCCGCTCATCGTCGGCCGCGGCCTCACGGCGAAGGCGCGCGAGGCGCTCGGCCTCGCGCCTTCCACCCTCTTTCGCCTGCCGCACGACCCGGCAGATACCGGCCGCGGCTATACGCTGGCGCAGAAGATGGTCGGCCGCGCCTGCGGCCTGCCCGAGGTGAACGGCAACCAGAAGGGCGTGCGCCCCGGCACCTATTGCGAACCGCGCATGACCTCGGTCGGCAGCCAGGATACGACCGGCCCGATGACGCGCGACGAACTGAAGGACCTCGCCTGCCTCGGCTTCTCGGCCGACCTCGTTATGCAGAGCTTCTGCCACACCGCGGCCTACCCGAAGCCGGTCGACGTGAAGATGCACCACGAGCTGCCGGCGTTCATCAGCACGCGCGGCGGCGTCAGCCTGCGCCCCGGCGACGGCGTGATCCACTCGTGGCTGAATCGCCTGCTGCTGCCCGATACGGTGGGCACCGGCGGCGACAGCCACACGCGCTTTCCGATCGGCATCAGCTTTCCGGCCGGCTCGGGCCTCGTCGCCTTCGCCGCGGCCACCGGCGTGATGCCGCTCGATATGCCCGAATCGGTGCTCGTGCGCTTCAAGGGCAAGCTGCAACCCGGCGTCACGCTGCGCGACCTCGTCAATGCAATCCCGCTCTACGCGATCAAGCAGGGCCTGCTGACGGTCGAGAAGAAGGGCAAGAAGAATATCTTCAGCGGCCGCATCCTCGAGATCGAGGGCCTGCCCGATCTGAAGGTGGAACAGGCCTTCGAGTTGAGCGACGCGAGCGCCGAGCGCAGCGCCGCCGGCTGCACCGTGCACCTGAACGTCGAGCCGATCAAGGAGTACCTGACGAGCAACGTCACGCTGATGAAGCACATGATCGCGAGCGGCTATGCCGACGCCCGCACGCTGCGCCGGCGCATCGCGGCGCAGGAAGCGTGGCTCACCGACCCCAAGCTGCTCGCGGCCGACGCCGACGCCGAATACGCGGCGGTGATCGAGATCGACCTCGCCGACGTGCACGAGCCCATCGTCGCCTGCCCGAACGACCCGGACGACGTGAAGACCCTGTCCGAAGTGGCCGGCGCGAAGATCGACGAGGTGTTCATCGGCTCGTGCATGACGAATATCGGCCACTTCCGCGCCGCAGCCAAGCTGCTCGAAGGCAAGCGCGACATCCCGGCCAAGCTGTGGGTCGCGCCGCCGACCAAGATGGACGCGCAGCAGCTCAGCGAGGAAGGCCACTACGGCGTGCTCGGCACGGCCGGCGCGCGCATGGAGATGCCCGGCTGCAGCCTGTGCATGGGCAACCAGGCGCAGGTCAGGGAAGGCGCGACGGTGTTCTCGACGAGCACGCGCAACTTCCCGAACCGGCTCGGCAAGAACTCGAACGTCTACCTCGGCTCGGCCGAACTGGCGGCGATCTGCTCGCGCCTCGGCAAGATCCCGACGAAGGAGGAGTACATGGCCGGCGTCGGCGTGCTCGCGCCAGCGAGCGATGCGATCTACAAGTACCTCAACTTCGACCGCATCGAGGAATACACCGACAGCGCGAAGACGGTCGCCTGAAGCCGCGGCCCGCGCGACGATGCCCGACGCCGCAACCGGCGCCGGGCGCGCCGAGGCCGGCGGGTTCAGAGCCAGCCGACGCGGCGGAAGCGCCAGTACAGCAAACCCGCCGACGCGGCGATCACACCGAGCGCCATAGGATAGCCGTAGGCCCACTTCAGCTCGGGCATGTGCTCGAAGTTCATGCCCCAGATGCCGGCCATCGCGGTCGAGACGGCGAAGATCGCCGCCCATGACGCAAGCCGCTTGGTGGTCTCCGACTCCTCGATCGTGACCATCGACAGATTGACCTGGATCGCGGTGCCGATCGTGTCGCGGATCGCATCGATCGAGCCGTTGATGCGGGCGAGATGATCATGGACGTCGCGAAAATACTCCTGCGTCTGCGCGCACACCGCCGGCACGCGCCCGCCGTGGAGCTTGCCGACAACTTCCAGCAGCGGCGCGACTGCATGGCGCAGCACGGCACCGCGGCGCTTGAGGGCATACAGGCGCTCGATATTCGCGCGTGCCGAGCCGGACTCGAACATCTGGCCTTCGATATCCTCGAGTTCGGTTTCGATATCGTCGAGAAACGGGAAGTAGCGGTCGACCACTGCGTCCATCAGCGCATAGAAGACGAAACCCGCGCCGTGCCGCAGCAGCTCCGGTTCGCGCTCGGCGCGCTCGCGCACGCCGAGAAAGTGGCGTTGGCTGCCATTGCGCACCGAAAGCACGTAGTTCGGGCCGACGAAGATCGCCACCTCGCCCTGGTGGACGTCGTCGCCGTCGTAGTCGAGCAGATGCATGACGACGAAGACCATGTCGCCGTACTCCTCGACCTTCGGCCGCTGATGGCCGTGCCGCGCGTCCTCGACCGCCAGTTCGTGCAGGTCGAACTGCTGCTGCATGCGGTGCAGTTCATCGTCCGTCGCGTCGCGCAGCGCAACCCAGACGAAGCAGCCCGGCCGGTGCAGCCACGCGCCGATATCGTCGACCTCGATATCGGCAAGCTTGCGCCCGTCCTCGTACACCACGCAGTTGATCAGCATCGAACCCCCTCCGCCTGACGGATCTTCGCACGCCCGGACCGGCGCGCGCGCCGCCATGGCTTCTCTTGCGGATCAGGCGGGCGGCGCGATCTGCTCGGCATAGTCGACGAGCGCTTCGAGAATCTCCCGGCCGCGTTCGTCGGTCGATTCGGCGAGCGTATCGATCCGTTCCTGGTACGCCGCCAGCGTGAGGGCGCCGCCGCCCTCCCCGCCGTGCAGCCGCGCGCTGCAATGCACGCTCCAGCGCGCCTGCTCGGCAGCGTCCAGCGTCTGCGGAAAATTGCGCGCGCGATAGCGAAACAGCAACTCGTCGAGCCGGCCGTCCTCGAAAGCGGGATGCTTGCCCGCCAATGCATCCGGCGACAGGCCGCGCAATCGCTGCAACTTGCGCCGGTCGCCGTTGCCGATGAAGGCGCCGTAGAGATCCTCATCGACGTCGGTTGGCTGCTCCGGCGCCGGCCGCGCATAGACCTCGGCCCAAAGCTCGGGCGGCGGCGCAGCCAGCGCGCGCGCCAGATGCGCATGGTGTTCGCACTGCGCCTTGTCGATACCCCAGTGCGCGGCGCGCGCGTCGTCGAGCGTGCGCAGATTGGCGATCACGACCGGCGACTTGTTGACGTGGATCGTCTTGATCGGCAGTCGGCTTTCGCCGTCGGGCAGCTCGCCCTGGCGCGCAAAGAGGCGGGCGCGAATCGCGGCCGCGTCGAGCACTTCGAGTTCGCGCGGGTCGTGCGCCAGGTCCCAGACGATCAGCTCGTTCCTGTGCGTCGGATGGACGCCGAGCGGCCAGACGATCGCCATGCAGCCGCGCTCGACCGGGTAGCGGCCCGAGATGTGCAGCACCGGGCGCGCACTGCCGATCTCGTGCCACACCGCATCCTTGCGGCGCAGCGCGAGGCAGAAGTCCCACAGCCGCGGGTTTGCCGCCCTCGCCCGCCGCGCGAGCGCGATCGTCGCCCGCACGTCGGACAGGGCGTCGTGTGCGGCGAGGTGTTCGATACCGTTCGCGGCAGCAAGGTGTTCGAGCTTGAACGATGGCCGGCCATCGGCGTGGCGCGGCCATTCGATGCCCTGCGGCCGCAGCGCGTACAGGCAGCGCATCACGTCCAGCAGATCCCAGCGCGAACACTCGTTCTGCCACTCGCGCGCGTAGGGATCGATCAGGTTGCGCCAGAACAGATGGCGCGTCACTTCGTCGTCGAAGCGGATGCTGTTGTAGCCGACGCCGATCGTGCCGGTGCGCGCGAGTTCGCGCTCGATCGCATCCGCGAAGGCGTGCTCCGGCAGGCCGCGCGCGAGGCAGGTCTGCGGCGTGATGCCGGTCAGCAGGCACGCCTCGGGGTCGGGCAGGAAGTCGGGCGCCGGCTGGCAATAGTGCAGCACCGGTTCGGCAATCTCGTCGAGCCGGGCGTCGGTGCGCACCCCGGCAAACTGCGCCGGCCGGTCGCGACGCGGCACGACGCCGAAGGTTTCGTAGTCGTGCCAGAAGAAGCTCTGCGTGGTCATGGCCGGCAAGATACCCGATCGGCGGACCGCCCGACCCGCGCGCACGCAAGGGCTGCACGGCAGGCCGCGATGGCGGGCCGCGTTTCGCGCCAGAATCGAGCGCATGATGTGGCCGTCATCGAGGCGGATACGAAGGAGCAAACCATGCTAAGCCCACGCCGTTCAGCAGCGCACCCGTTTTCCGGCACGCTGAAGACCTTCCGCACCGCGAGCGGCAGGCAGGGGCGCTTCTACTCGCTGCCGGCGCTTGCCCGGACCTATCCGAATGTCGCGCGCCTGCCGGTATCGATCCGGATCGTCTTGGAGAGCGTGCTGCGCCACTGCGATGGCGAGAAGGTCGCGCCGGAACAGGTCGAGCAGCTCGCCAACTGGCAGCCCCACGCCGAACGCAGCAACGAGATCGCCTTCGTCGTCGCGCGCGTCGTGCTGCAGGATTTCACCGGCGTGCCGCTGCTCGCCGACCTGGCGGCGATGCGCAATGTCGCGCAGCGCCTGGGCAAGGCGCCGAAGGCGATCGAACCGCTGGTGCCGGTCGACCTCGTCGTCGATCACTCGATCATGGTCGATTACTTCGGGACGAAGAACGCGCTCGCCCAGAACATGAAGCTCGAATTCGAGCGCAACCGCGAGCGCTACGAGTTCATGAAGTGGGGCATGCAGGCGTTCGACACCTTCCGTGTCGTGCCGCCGGGCTTCGGCATCGTGCACCAGGTGAACCTCGAATACCTCGCGCGCGGGGTGCATGCGACGACCGACGGCCACGCGTCGCCGAAAGGCGGCGCTCTACCGATCTACTACCCCGATTCGCTGGTCGGCACCGACAGCCATACGACGATGATCAACGGCATCGGCGTCGTCGGCTGGGGCGTCGGCGGCATCGAGGCCGAGGCCGGCATGCTCGGCCAGCCGGTCTACTTCCTGACGCCCGATGTCGTCGGCGTCGAACTCAGCGGCCGCCTGCGCGAGGGCGTGACGGCAACCGACCTCGTGCTCACCGTGACCGAACTGCTGCGCGCGCAGAAGGTCGTCGGCAAATTCGTCGAATTCTTCGGCGAAGGCACGGCAAGCCTCGCGGTGCCGGATCGCGCGACGATCGGCAATATGGCGCCGGAATATGGCGCAACGATGGGCTTCTTTCCGGTCGACGAAAAGACGATCGCCTACTTCGAGGGCACCGGCCGCAGCAAGGCCGAGATCGAGGCCTTCGAGGCCTACTTCAAGGCGCAGAAGCTGTTCGGTATCCCGCGCTCCGGGGAGATCGACTATTCACAGGTCGTGAAGCTCGACCTCGGCAGCGTTGCGCCCAGCCTTGCCGGGCCGAAGCGGCCGCAGGACCGGATCGAGATCGGCCACGTCAAGCAGCAGTTCGCGTCGCTCTTCTCCAAGCCGCCGGCCGAGAACGGATTCAACCAGCCCGCGCCAAGGCTGGCGCAGCGCTTCGGCACCGCCGCCGCGACGCCTGGTGCGGCGCCATCGGCGTCGAAGGAAATGACGATAGGCGACGGCGACGTGCTGATCGCGGCGATCACTTCGTGCACGAATACCTCGAACCCGAGCGTGCTGCTCGCCGCCGGGCTGCTCGCGAAGAAGGCGGTCGAGGCCGGGCTCACGGTGCCGCGCTATGTGAAGACCTCGCTCGCACCGGGCTCGCGCATCGTCACCGAGTACCTCGAGAAGACCGGCCTGCTGCCCTATCTCGAGAAGCTCGGCTTCAATGTCGCCGGCTATGGCTGCACGACGTGCATCGGCAATGCGGGCGATCTGACGCCCGAGATCAACGCGACGATCAGCGCGAACGATCTGGTGTGTGCCGCGGTGCTTTCGGGCAACCGCAATTTCGAGGCGCGCATCCACCCGAATCTGAAGGCAAACTTCCTCGCCAGCCCGCCGCTGGTCGTCGCCTACGCGCTTGCCGGCACCGTGCAGCGTGACCTGATGACCGAGCCGCTGGGCACCGGCAGAGGCGGCCGGCCGGTCTACCTCGGCGACGTCTGGCCGACGAGCGACGAAGTGCATGCGCTGATGAAGTACGCGATGAACGGCAAGGCATTTCGCGCCAACTACGCCAAGGTCAAGAGCGAGCCGGGGCCGCTGTGGGAGAAGATCCGCGGCGCCGGCGGCGATGTCTACCCGTGGCCTTCGAGCACCTATATCGCCGAGCCGCCGTTCTTCGCCGGCTTCACGCTCGAGCCGCCGGCGCTTGACGCGGGCGTCACCGGCGCGCGCATCATCGGCCTCTTCGGCGACTCGATCACGACCGACCACATCTCGCCCGCCGGCTCGTTCAGGGAGACGTCGCCGGCCGGCAGGTATCTGCAGTCGCTCGGCGTGGCGAAGGCCGACTTCAACAGCTACGGCTCGCGCCGCGGCAACCACGAGGTGATGATGCGCGGCACTTTCGCCAACGTGCGGATCAAGAACCTGATGCTGCCGCCGCTGGCCGATGGATCGCGCGAGGAAGGCGGCATGACGCTGCATCAACCCGGCGCAGAGCGGATGGCGATCTACGACGCGGCGATGCGCTATATCGCCGACGGCGTGCCGACCGTCGTCTTCGCCGGCGAGGAGTACGGCACCGGATCGAGCCGCGACTGGGCGGCCAAGGGCACGCAGCTGCTCGGCATCAAGGCGGTCGTCGCGAAGAGCTTCGAGCGCATCCACCGCTCCAACCTCGTCGGCATGGGCGTGCTGCCGCTGCAGTTCCGTGCCGGCGACAGCTGGCAAAGCCTCGGACTCGCGGGCGACGAGACGGTCGATGTCGTGCTCGGCGAACTCGAGGCACAGGGCGACGCCAGGCTCGTCATCACCGACGCCGGCGGACGACGGCAGGAAGTCGGCGTCAAGCTGCGGATCGACACCCCGATCGAGGTCGACTACTACCGCCACGGCGGCATCCTGCCCTACGTGCTGCGCCAACTGCTCGCAAGCTGAGCCGCGCGCCGGTTCAGCGCCGACGGCTCATCTGCGCGAAGTGCGCC
>CALMIL010000107.1 GCA_937864005.1 uncultured Burkholderiales bacterium | reverse complement strand
CGCCTTCAGCGCGGCAAACGAAACGTCGATCGCGTAGATCGTCGCCTGCGGCGGGCGCACGTAATCGCACAGCGCCGCATTCATGCCCTGCGCGCACTGCGCAAGTTCGCGCACCTTGTGCAGCGAGCGCCAGCGCGCGGCCGTATCCTCGACCGATTCGATGGTCTCGAACGAAAAGTGGTCGATCGGCACGCCAGATGCCTGGAGCAGCACTTCGAGCGTTCCGGGACCGCTCTCGGACTTGTCCCAGCCGGTCGGCGGCGACGACAGCGAGTTGACGATGACGATGACGATATTTCGCACGTGATCGAGCGGTGTCGGCTTGCCCGCGCCGTGCAGCGCCTCGAGCAGGCTCAGCGCATCGAGCACACCGCGCATGCCGAGGTTGTCCGACACGCCGCCGTCGACGAGATGGATATAGGGGTGGGTCGCGCTGTCGGCATACGCCGCCGCGTCCTGCAACCAGCGCAGCGCGCGCGACGCGGGGCGCGGCGGCTCTTCGAGCTTGGCGAACGGCGCGAGCCACGGCGGCAGGGCCGCGCCGCAGTTGCCGCCGTAGTTGTTGATCGTGACCGGCGACAAGACGACCGGCACCGCCGAGGACGCCGCCGCCGCGCGCGACAGCCTCATCGCGCCGAGGTCGGAGCACAGGAAGTCGAACATGCCTTGCTGGAAGCTCAGGCGGGCGCCGGTGGAGATATCGGTCGCCGAGACCAGGATCAGCGGGCCGTCACCTCGATTCAGGTCGGCGAAGGTCGCGTCATGAAACAGGATTTCGTCGTACAGCTGCGCCGCCAGCTCCGAGCGGCCCCAGCCGGTCGAGACCAAATCGCCCCAGTACGCGGGGTTGAACGAGCGGGCGATGATCTCGCCCTGGACGTTGCGCTTGAGGAAGCGCTGCTCGTAGTCGTCGAACAGCTTGTCGCCGTACAGGCCGTAGGCGAGCGCGGTAAAGCTGCCGCCGGATACGCCGGTGATGATGTCGACGCTGTCGAGCAAGCGCCTCTTGCTGCCGTCGGCAGCGACGAGCTGGGTCCGTTTCAGATATTCCAGCACGCCATACGAGAACGCTGCAGCGCGCGTGCCGCCGCCGGAGAACGCCAGGATGACGAGCGTATCGCTGCGCTTGAAATGCTGCTGGCGCGTCTGGTAGTCGTAGCCGCTCTCGGCCCGGGTTTCTTTGATCGGCGGATTCACCGGCCGCGTCGCGCAGGCCCCGAGGCCGAGAACCGCTGCGAGCATCAGCGCCATCGCCGCCGGCCGTCGGCGCGGCGGGATCCCGGAGCCGGCGCCGACGTGCGGCGCGGTGTGGCGAACGACGGGCATGGCATCACTCGGAATCGACATCAATCTCTCCCGCGCTCTCGATGACTGCGGACTCGCGCTTCGGCGTATTGCAAGCGCTCATTATCCAGTTCGGCGCGATCGTACACGCCGGGCCTCAGCGCCGAGAAGCCAGGCGCGGAATGCGCCGCGCGCTGTCGACGCCGCACGACCACCACGACCACGCTGCGCCAACGGTTTCCGGGGTGCGAACGGGGCGCCCGGCGCTGCGCACGGCTCGGGTCGGCGTATCGCGTTGCCGACGGTGCGATCGATCGGCCAGAATCCGCGCATGTGCGTACCGAGCCGCGGTTCTCGGTCTGGAAGCAGACGATGACGGATCACGAGCAGCATGGGGCATTGCCCGAATTCAGCGGCGCCGAACTCGGCGTCATCGCTCATTTGTACCGCGGCGAGATCTACCGCTCGACGATCTGGCGAACGCGCCTGGATACGACGACCAACTGGTCGGTCGTGACGCTCGGCGTCGCGCTGTCGATCGTCTTCTCGTCGCCCAGCGCATCGCCGCTGCCGCTGCTGCTGGTGGGCGTGCTGATCCTGCTGTTCCTGATGATCGAGGCGCGCCGCTATCGGTATTTCAACGTCTGGCGCGCGCGCTGCCGCTGGATGGAGAATAACTTCTACGCGCCGCTGCTCGATCCGCGCGAGGCCGCCGCCGTCCAATGGCGATCGGTGCTGGCAGCCGACTACCGCCGCCCGACCTATCACGTCTCGTTCGGGGTCGCGATCGGCCGGCGCATCCGGCGCAACTACCTCTGGATCATCACGATCCAGGCCGGCGCCTTCATCGGCAAGCTGCTCGTGCATCCGGCCGCACTGCAATCGGCCGACGAATTCTTCGACCGCGCCAACGTCGGCCCGATTCCGGGCGAGATCATCCTCGCCATGGGCGCGCTGTACGTCGTCACGCTGGCTGCCCTCGCGATCTGGAGCGATGTGCACGACCGCCGCAAGTGGGACCCGCAGTCGAGTGCCGGCGGCATGGGCTGACCGCGCCGCGCGCGCCGCGGTGCACCTGGTGCAGTGTTCGATACTGTGAGGCACTCAAGAAAACCGATGGATTTGCCGTGCTGGCAAGGCGCAAACCGCAGCGATACCCGTAGGCATCGCGAGGATTTGTAACGCCGCCAGGGCGGTAAAGACGCGGTTTTGTGTGCCCAACAGTGTCGAACACTGCACTAGACACCCTGGCGCACGGGCTTGGCTTCGAGCGCCTGATGCAGCGTATCGGCGCTGTCCTGCAGATGGGCGCGGGTCGCCGGGCTCAGCCCCTTGCGGCGCGCGGCGGCGTCGAGCTGCTCGGCGAGCGCCTTCGCCTGCACGCGGCGCAGGCTGCGCGCATCGGCGCGGGTCTGCGGCTGCGGGCGCAGCAACTGGTTGGCGAGGCGGTTCAGGTGTTCGCGCTGCAACTCGCGGCGCAGCGGCGCGATCTCGGCGCCGGTCGCCAGTTCGCTCCACACCGCCTGCGTCAGACGGGTGTCGAGTTCAGCCAGGCGCAGCGCGCGCTGCGGGCCGCTCGGCGCCTTCTCGGCGCTGTCGAGCAGGCGCGCGGCGACGGCGTCGCCCATCAGCGCATCGAGCATCCCCTTCTGCAGGTCGAGCACGACGACGGCAAGCGAGAAGTCGGTGCCCGACGCCCCATCGCCGCTGCGCACCGCGTCCCAGCGCTCGAGGTAGTCGGCGCCGAGCCTGCGCTGCAGTGCGGGCGAGATCTTCAGGCTGTCGGCCGAGAACAGGCCGGCAAGGATCAGGTCGAGCGCGCGGCGTTGCTGCTCGGCCGGCAGCGGCGTCAGCGGGTCGCGCCCGCTGCCCGGCGCGTCGCGCAGCGTGCGCACGCCGCCGATCTGGCGCGTCAGCGCGTTCGCCGAGCGGCCGACATCGCGCACCGCATAAAGCACCGAGCGGCGCAGCACGGCGTAGTCTTCGTCGGGCGCGAGGCTGCGCGTCTCCTGGCGTGCCAGCAGATCCTGCGAGATCGCGATGCGCTTTTGCGCGAAGGCGATGACGTCGTCGCCGAGATCGAACTGCAGCGACTCGGGGTCGAGCCCGATGAAGTTGTCCTCGTCGGTGCCGTAGGCCAGCTGCGGCTCGCCGCTGCGCGCCGCGATGCGCCGCAGCTCGGCCGCTTCGTCGGCGGCAGCGATCGGCTTGTAGGCATATTCGATCGCCCAGTAGTCGTACGGGCCGATCGTGGTATTGAACGGCGTGCCGTAGTGCGCGCGCGGCTCGCCGGGACCGTTCAGGTTGATCGCAGCGTATTCCATCACCGACGCGGTGATGCCGTTGGCGGCGGTGAACGCCGGATCCGCGAGCTGCGCCGCGCTATACGCGCGCGACGCGCGAAAGTTGTGGCGCAGGCCGAGGGCGTGGCCGACCTCGTGCATCGCGGTGTCCTTCAGGTAGGCATCGACGAACGCGCGCGCCTCCTGGCTGTCGGGATCGATCTCGCCGCGCGCCTCGAGCACGTCGAGTGCGTAGCTCATCTGCTCGGCCGCGGCGTCGGCATAGGTGCAGACAAGGCCGGCGGCCAGATCCGCCGCGTCCGGCCCATCGGCGGCCGCCACCGATGCAAGCACCTGCGAGCGCAGCGCGCGGATGTTGCGCGACGAGAGGCTCTCGATCGCGATGTCGGCATCCAGTATCTCGCCGCTGCGCGGATCGACGTGGCGCGGCCCGATCGCGCCGAACGCGGGCGCGGCGTTCGTCATCCAGCGGATCGACGCGCGGCCAAAATCGAGGGTGTCGAAATCGGCATCGTCGGGTTCGACCTTGACGACGATCGCATCCTTGAAGCCGATCCGCTCGAAGGCCTTGTTCCATTCGAGCACGCCGGCCGTGATCGGCGCCCGGTACTTCTGCGGCACGGTGCGGTCGATCCAGAACGTGATCGGCTGCACCGGCTCGGAAAGCGCGGCGTCCGGGTCCTTCTTCTCGAGCCGCCAGCGGTCCACATAGCGGCGCCGCGGCGAACGCTCGAGGTCGTCGCTGAAATCGGCGACGCTGGTGTTGAAGTGGCCGATGCGGGCGTCGGCCTTGCGCGTCGCCATCGGCTGCGCCGGCAGCCTGCCGATCGAGTAGTGCAGCGTCATGAAGAGGCTGCGTGGATCGGGCACGGTTCTGGGCACGCTGGGCGCCGGCGCGCCGGCCGGCGCGCCGGGTACCGGCTGCGCGATCGAACCCGTCGCGAAATGCGCGAGCACCTCGACGACGAGCAGATCCCTTGTTTCGCGCACGGTCGTGATCGCCGAGTTGCGCGCATCGAATGCATAGCCCTGGCGGTAGCTGCGCTGCAGCTGCCCGCCGATGCCGAGCAGGTCGGCCATGAAGATCGCGTTGGCGTCGATCAGGATCGTCTTGCGATCCGGCTCGGGCAGGCTCAGGACCGCGGTACTTGCGACCAGGCTGGGCGAATAGGCTGCCTGCACCGCGAGGCCCTGCGGCGTGCCGGCCGCGGCGACATATTCGCTGTTGATGCGGATCAGCTGCACCTGGTTGTGGATGCGGCGAAACGCGACGATGCCGTCATCCCGGCTCATCAGCCCGCCGAAGAACGAGCCGGTGCCGATGCCGGTCTTGATCTTGGGCGAGAGGAAGAACGGCTGGTCGAAATCCGCCGGCTTCAGCTCGAGCCAGACCTTGTCCTCCTTGCGCCAGACCGCAAAGAGGCCGTCGCTGCGCTCTGCCCCCTTCACGACCTCGGCGAACGGCTTGAGCGGCCCGGGCGGGGCGGCGGGCGCGATCGGCGGCGCACCCGGCGGGCGTGGCGCGGACGCGGCGCCGACCGGCGCGACGGCGACGGCAGCCACCGCGGGGGCGCTCGCTTCCGGCGCAGCCGGCCCAGGCGTGCTGCACGCCTGCAAGGCCAGCACGGCGGCGACGAGCACCGCGCGGTGCACGACCAAGACCGCGGCGCGCGGCGCCGCACCGATGATCCCGGCCGTCGTGAAATGCCAAGGCCTCACGGCGTTTCGCCTCGCGTCATCGGATCGGCTTGAAGCGCAGCCGGTGCGGGCGCGCGCCTTCCTCGCCGAGCCGCTTCTTCTTGTCGGCCTCGTACTCCTGGTAGTTGCCGTTGAAGAAGACCCACTTCGAGTCGCCCTCCGCGGCGAGGATGTGGGTCGCGATGCGGTCGAGGAACCAGCGGTCGTGGCTGATGACGAGGATCGAGCCGGCGAATTCGAGCAGCGCATCTTCCAGCGCGCGCAGCGTCTCGACGTCGAGGTCGTTGCTCGGCTCGTCGAGCAGCAGCACGTTGGCGCCCTTCGCGAGCGTCTTCGCCAGATGCAGTCGGCCGCGTTCGCCGCCCGAGAGGTTGCCGACGAGCTTTTGCTGGTCGTTGCCCTTGAAGTTGAAGCGCCCGAGGTAGGCGCGCGACGGCATCACGAACTTGCCGACCGTGATGTTGTCGAGGCCGCCCGAGACGTCCTGCCACACCGTCTTGTCGCCCTGCAGTTCCTCGCGGCTTTGCTCGACGAACGCCATCTTGACGGTCTGGCCGATCTTCACGCTGCCGCTGTCGGGCTTCTCGGTGCCGGCGATCATCCGGAACAGCGTCGACTTGCCGGCGCCGTTCGGGCCGATGATGCCGACGATCGCGCCGGCCGGCACCTGGAACGACAGGTCGTCGATCAGCAGCCGGTCGCCGAAGCTCTTGCTGACGTTCTCGAACGCGATCACCTCGTGACCCAGGCGCTCGGCGACCGGGATGAAGATCTCGTTCGTCTCGTTGCGCTTCTGGTACTCGACGTCGGACAGCTCCTCGAAGCGCGCGAGCCGCGCCTTGCTCTTGGCCTGGCGGCCCTTGGCGTTGGAGCGCACCCACTTCAGCTCGGCCTTCATCGCCTTGGTGCGCGCGTCCTCGGTCTTCTGCTCGAGCTCGAGGCGCTGCTCCTTCTGGTCGAGCCAGGTGCTGTAGTTGCCCTTGTACGGAATGCCGCGGCCGCGGTCGAGCTCGAGGATCCACTCGGCGGCGTTGTCGAGGAAGTAGCGGTCGTGGGTGATTGCGACCACCGTGCCGGGGAAGCGCTTGAGGAACACTTCCAGCCATTCCACGCTTTCGGCGTCGAGGTGGTTGGTCGGCTCGTCGAGCAGCAGCATGTCGGGCTTGGAGAGCAGCAGCCGGCACAGCGCGACGCGCCGCTTCTCGCCGCCCGACAGCTTGCCGATCACCGCATCCCACGGCGCGAGGCGCAGCGCGTCGGCGGCGAGCTCGAGCTGCAGGTCGGTGTTCTCGCTGCCGGCGGCGGCGATCTGCGCTTCGAGGTCGGCCTGCTCGGCGGCGAGGGCGTCGAAGTCGGCATCCGGCTCGGCGTAGGCGGCATACACCTCGTCGAGCCGCTTCTTCGCCGCGAGCACGCCGCCGATGCCTTCTTCGACCGCCTGGCGCACCGTCTGCTCGGGGTCGAGCTGCGGCTCCTGCGGCAGATAGCCGATCTTGAGATCGGGCATCGGGACCGCCTCGCCCTCGATCTCGGTGTCGAGCCCGGCCATGATCTTCAGCAGCGTCGACTTGCCCGAGCCGTTCAAGCCGAGGACGCCGATCTTCGCGCCGGGGAAGAAGGACAGCGAGATGTCCTTCAGGATCTGTCGCTTCGGCGGCACCGTCTTGCCGACGCGGTTCATCGTATAAACGTATTGAGCCATGGTCTGTCTGTCCTGAAATGCGTACGGCTGCCGCGGCAGCCAATGCCGTATTGTCGCCTCTGCGCGGGCGTGAAACAGTTGCGCCTGTCCTGGCTCAAGTCGGCCGGCGCGGCGGCCGATATCGGCTTGGATGAACCGACTCCGCCCGCCCGCCCGTTTTCAGGTGCGACCCACGAGGACCGCCCGGCGCGCCGCGCCGTCGGCCGCCGTCCGCGGCGGGAGGCGAAGGCGTTGAACGAGCCGCTGCATCCCCTCCTGAAGCGCCAGCTGCGCGGGGTCGGCCTGGACGATGCGGGCGCGCCTGCCGCCGCACCGTGGCAGGCGCTGCTCGAACTCGTCAGCGGCGCCTACGCCGCGCTCGACCAGCAGCGCTATCAGCTCGAACACTCGCAGGAACTTGCCGCGGCCGAGATGGCCGACCTCTATGCGGCGCTGCAGGCCGAACGCGACCGGCTCGAGTCGCGGGTGCGCGAGCGTACCCAAGCGCTGGAGCTGAGCCAGGCGCGGCTCGCGAGCCTGGTTTCGATGTCGTCCGACTGGATCTGGGAGCAGGACGCCGAACTACGCTTCACCTACATCTCCGAGGGCGCGCGCAATGCGACCGGGATCGAGGCCGCGACGCTGATCGGCCGCAAGCGGGTCGCGATGGACACGTTCGACGCGCCGCCCGAACAGGTTGCGCGCCACATCGCGCAGATCGAGGCGCGCCAGCCATTTCGCGATTTCAGCTATGGCTTTCGCGGCGCCGAAGGCCGGCAGTGCTACATCCGCGTCAGCGGCGAGCCGCTGTTCGGCGCCGACGGCGCCTTCCTCGGCTATCGCGGCGTCGGCAGCGACGAAACGCAGGCGACGCTCGCGGCGCACCGTCTGCAGCAGCTCGCGAGTTTCGACAGCCTGACCGGGATGCCGAACCGCAACATGTTCATCGCCGAACTCGATCTCGCGCTCGCTCGGGCGCGGCGCAACGGCGGCACGTTCGCGCTGTGCTTCATGGACCTCGACCGCTTCAAGACGATCAACGACAGCCTCGGCCATGCGGCCGGCGACGTGCTGCTGACGACGGTCGGCGCCCGCTTGCGCGATCTGCTGCGCGAGAGCGACCTCGTCGCCCGCCTCGGCGGCGACGAATTCGTCGCGCTGCTCGAAGGGCCGTCGGACGCGCAATCGCTGTCGGGCGTCGCGCGCAAGATGCTCGCCGCGGTGAGCGAGCCGGTCGCGCTCGACGGACGCAAGCTGTGGATCACCGGCAGCTGCGGCATCGCGCGCTATCCGGCGGACGGCGCCGACGCCGAGACGCTCTTGAAGAACGCCGACGCCGCGATGTACCAGGCCAAGGCCGAAGGCAAGGATACGTTTCGCTTCTACACCGCCGAACTCGCGGCGCAGACGGCGCACCTCTTCGCGCTCGAGGCCGACCTGCGCCACGCCGTCGAGCGCGGCGAACTGGTGCTGCACTTCCAGCCCAAGATCGACCTCGCCACCGGCCGCCTGCGCGGCGTCGAGGCGCTCGTGCGCTGGCAGCATCCGACCCGCGGGCTGCTCCCACCGGGCGAATTCATCGGCCTGGCCGAAGACAGCGGGCTGATCGTGCCGATCGGCGGCTGGGTGATGCAGGCCGCATGCTGCCAGGTGCGGGCCTGGATGGATGCGGGGCTCGCCGCGCCGCGCTGCGCGGTGAACCTGTCGGCGCGCCAGTTCGGCAGCGAGTCGCTGCTCGACGACGTGCGCCAGTCGCTTTCGCAAAGCGGCCTGCCGGCCGATGCGCTCGAGATCGAGATCACCGAGAGCGTGCTGATGTCCGACCCGGACCGCGCCAACCTCACGCTGCAGGAGCTGCACGCGCTGGGCGTGCACATCTCGATCGACGACTTCGGCACCGGCTATTCGTCGCTCGCCTACCTCAAGCGCCTGCCGGCGCACACCGTCAAGCTCGACCGCTCGTTCGTCGCCGGCCTGCCGGCCGATCGCGACGACGCGGCGATCACGCAGGCGGTGATCGCGCTGTCGCACAGCCTCTCGATGCAGGTCGTCGCCGAAGGCGTCGAGACCGTCGCCCAGCTCGACTTCCTGCGCCGCCTCGGCTGCGACCAGGCGCAGGGCTACCTGATCGGCCGGCCGATGCCCGCCGAGCAGCTCGCGCAGCGGCTGCAGACGCGGCGCGAACGCTTGAGCCAGGCGGCGTAGGCCGGCGGCCGCGCCGTCACTCGCGCAGCCCGGCCTGGGCGAGCGTTTCGAGATGGCGGTCGCGATCGGCCGCGTCGCGGTAGTGCAGCGTCGCGACGAGATCGGCGGGCCCGAAGGCTGGCCACCGTGCGCGCAGCTCGGCGATGCAGCGTCTGGCGGCCTCGATATCGCCGCGCCGCACCTCGCAGGCGGCGATGAGTGCAAACAGCGTCGCGTCCGGAATCGTGATGCGCCGCGCCGCGTCGAGCGCTTCGCCGTACGCACCGGCGACAAAATTCGCGCGCGCCAGATGGCCCCAGAACCGTTCCGGGTGGTACGGATTCAGGCGCATCGCCTTGCGGATCCACTCGAGGCCCTCCTGCGGCTGGCCGCACCAGGTGAGGATCTCGCCCTGCTGGACGACGATCAGATCGTCGTTCGGATTGAGCGCGAGCGCGCGCTGCTGGTGATACAGGCACTGCTCGAAGTTTTCGTAGATCAGGTTCACCGCGGCGAAGATGCGGTGCACGTCGCTGTCGTTCGGATCGAGCGCGAGCGCGATCTCGAGCTCCTGCACCACCATCGGCTGCAGCACGCTGCGGTCCTCGCACCAGTTGTAGCCCCAGCGCTGGCCGAGCACGCAGGCGCGCCAGGCGTGGGCGTGGGCATAGTTCGGATCGAGCGCGATCGCGCGTTCGAGCATCTCCTGCGCGCGCAGGTTGTCGGCGCGGTTGCTGCGATGGTGCAGCAGCTTGCCGGTGAGCACGCACTCGTAGGCTGCCATGTTGTCGGTCGGCTTGCGCGCCGCGCGGTCGCGCGCGTCGGCCTCGACGCGCCCGGGCAGCGTCGCGACGATCGCCGTCGTGACCTCGTCCTGGATCGCGAAGATATCCTCCAGATCGCGGTCGTAGCGCTCGGCCCAGACGTGGCGGTCGGTCTCGGCGTCGATCAGCTGCACCGTGATGCGCACCCGCTTGCCGGCCTTGCGCACGCTGCCCTCGACGACATACTGCACGCCGAGTTCGCGCGCGACTTTGGCGACGTCGACCTTCTGCCCCTTGTATTTGAACGACGAATTGCGCGAGATGACGAACAGCTCGCGAAAGCGCGACAGCTCGGTGATGATGTCCTCGGTGATGCCGTCGGTGAAGAATTCCTGCTCGGCCTCGCCGCTCATGTTGTCGAACGGCAGCACGGCGATCGCCGGCTTGAGGGTGCGCGACTCGGCGCCGCCTGCGTCCGCGCGGCGCGGCGCGGACGCCTCGGCAGCGCCGGGCGCGGCTTGCGCGGCGGCGTGCACGCGAAAGGCGCGCACCGGCTGCGGCAGATTCTTCAGGGTCTGCTCGCCCATATCGTCGAAGCGCACCTGCAGCCGATGGCGCAGCGCGCACTCGACCGCCTCCGACACGCACACGCCGCCCGGTTCGGCGAGCGTCTCGAGCCGCGCCGCGGTATTCACACCGTCGCCGTAGACGCTGCCGTCGGACTTCTCGATCACGTCGCCGAGGTGGACGCCGATCCGAAACCGCATCCGGCACGGCTCGGTGTGCGCCGCGGCGCGCGCCGCGATCTCGTCCTGCACCGCGAGCGCCGCGCTCACCGCGCCGGCCGCGGTCTCGAAGACGGCGAGCACCGAATCGCCCGCCATGTCGATCACGCGGCCCTGGTGGGCGCCGATATGCTCGCCGAAGACCGCCCGCGCGCAATCGAGCGCCGCCACCGTGCCGGGCTCGTCGTTCGCCATCAGACGCGAATAGCCCGATGCGTCGGCCGCCAGGATGGCCGCCAACCGGCGCCGTGTCGTTGCTTCGCTCAAGCCCGCCGCTCCTCATGCCTCGAGTCGCTCGTGCAATGGTAGTACCGCGCGGCGCGGCGTGCCGCGGCCCGGAAGTGGTCGAGAGAAGTGGTCGAAAAGGGGGGGCTGCTAAAATCGCGCCACGCAGCGCTGATCCAGTCTCCTTGCTGCCGTCATCCTTGGCCCGAGCGCGGCATCGCGCTCGCCCCCCACCTCGAAGCCTGCGACTGGCGCGCCGCGCGCGACAGGCCGTTTTGATGGCACCCCGAATGAAATTCGAAGATCTCGGCCTCGCCGAGCCCCTGCTGCGCGCCGTGCAAGAACATGGCTACGACACGCCGACGCCGATCCAGGCGCAGGCGATTCCGAAGGTGCTGACCGGCGCCGACCTGCTCGCCGGCGCCCAGACCGGCACCGGCAAGACGGCCGGCTTCGTGCTGCCGATGCTGCAGCGCCTGTCGATGAGCACGCCGCCGAAGGATGCGCGCGGCAGAGCGCCGATCCGCGCGCTGATCCTCACGCCGACGCGCGAGCTCGCGGCGCAGGTCGAGGAGAGCGTGCGCATCTACGGCCGCTATATGACCAAGCTCACTTCGATGGTGATCTTCGGCGGCGTCGGCATGCAACCGCAGATCGACCGCCTGAAGCGCGGCGTCGACATCCTCGTCGCGACGCCCGGCCGGCTGCTCGACCACGCCGGCCAGCGCACGGTGGACCTGTCGCACGTCGAAATCCTCGTCCTCGACGAGGCCGACCGCATGCTCGACATGGGCTTCCTGCCCGACGTGAAGAAGGTTCTCGCGCTGCTGCCGCAGCAAAAACAGAGCCTGCTCTTCTCGGCCACCTTCAGCGACGAGATCAAGGCGCTCGCCGACCGGCTGCTGAACAACCCCGGCCTGATCGAGGTCGCGCGCCGCAACCAGACCGCCGAGCTCGTCGAGCAGAAGGTGCACCCGGTCAGCCGCGACGCGAAGAAAGACCTGCTCGTGCACCTGATCAAGAAGAACGACTGGGACCAGGTGCTCGTCTTCACGCGCATGAAGCACGGCGCGAACCGCCTCGCCGAGCACCTGGAGAAGGCCGGCATCAGCGCGATGGCGATCCACGGCAACAAGAGCCAGAGTGCGCGCACCAAGGCCTTGTCGGAATTCAAGCACGGCGACCTCGAGGTGCTCGTCGCGACCGATATCGCCGCGCGCGGCATCGACATCGACCAGTTGCCGCACGTCGTCAACTACGAGCTGCCGAACGTGCCGCAGGACTACGTGCACCGCATCGGCCGCACTGGCCGCGCCGGCTCGCCGGGCGAGGCGGTCTCGCTCGTCTGCGTCGACGAGGAGGGTTTCCTGCGCGATATCGAACGCCTCATCAAGCGCGCCATCCCGCGCGAGGTCGTGCCCGGCTTCGAACCCGACCCGAGCGAACGCGCGCAGCCCATCGTGCTCGGCCGGATGGTGATCGGCGAGGGCGCGGGCCGCGGCGGCTTCGGCCGCGGCCACCGCAACGGCAACGGCAACAGCGGCGGCGGGCACGGCGGTCGCGGGCGCGGCGACGCGACGCATCCCGCGCCGGCGCACGGCCAGCGGCCGTCGTCGTCCGCGCCGCGTCCGGGTGCATCGCGCGGCGGGCGGCCGCCGGCCGGGCGCACCGGTTCGCCCAAGCGCTGACGCAGCGATGGCCCGAGATTCGGCTCAGCGCAGCGCCTGGCTCGCCGGCGCCACTGGCCTCATCGGCCGCGAACTGCTCGGCCTGCTGCTCGCGAGCGACCGCTACGGCGCGGTGCACGTGCTGCTGCGGCGCGCGGTCTCCGATCTGCCCAAGCAGCGCAAGCTCGTCGCCCACGGGGTCGATTTCGATGCGCTGCCGGCGGCGTTGCCGGCGGCCGACGATGCCTATATCGCGCTCGGCACGACGATCAAGGTCGCCGGCTCGCAGGCCGCGTTTCGCGAGGTCGATTTCGACTACGTCGTCAACGCCGCGCGCGCGGCACGCGCTGCCGGCGCGCAGCGCCTGGCGGTCGTCTCGGCGCTCGGCGCGGACGCGAATTCGCGCGTCTTCTACAACCGCGTGAAGGGCGAGATGCAGGCCGCGGTCGCAACGCTCGGCTTCGAGTCGATCGTCATCGCGCAGCCTTCGCTCCTGATCGGCAACCGCGAGGCGCTCGGCCAGCCGACGCGCGGCGGCGAAGTGTGGGCGGCGCGCCTGCTGCGGCCGGTGATGGGCCTCGTTCCCGCCTCCGTGCGGCCGATCGAGGCGCGCTGCGTCGCGCAGGCGATGCTGAATGCGACGCTCGACGCCAAGCCGGGGCAGCGCGTGCTGAGTTCGGCGCAGATGCAGACGCTCGGACGCTGACGCGGCGGCCCCCTGCGGCCCTGTAGCATCGGCCGCAGCATCCGTCACGCGGGAGTCCCGATGCAGATCTCGTTTCTCGGCGCCGCCGATACCGTCACCGGCTCGCGCCATCTGGTCGACGTTGCCGGCACGCGCATCCTGCTCGACTGCGGACTGTTCCAGGGCTTCAAGACGCTGCGCGAGCGCAACTGGGCGCGCTTTCCCGTCGAGCCGGCGAGCATCGACGCGGTCGTCCTGAGCCACGCCCATCTCGATCATTGCGGCTTCCTGCCCGCGCTCGTGAAGCAGGGTTTCAAGGGTCGGGTCTACGCATCGCCGGCCTCGATCGACCTGTGCGAGGTGATGCTGCTCGATAGCGCGCATCTGCAGGAGGAAGACGCCAGGCGCGCAAACCGCGCCGGCAGCTCGCGCCACGCGCCGGCGCTGCCGCTGTACACCGTCGCCGACGCGAAGCGCGCACTCGCGCGCCTCGTGCCGCTCGCCCCCGGCCGGAGCACGACGGTGGGCGCGGTGCGCATCTCGCTGACGCCGGTCGGCCACCTGCTCGGCGCCTGTGCGGTAAGCCTGCAGGCGGGCGGCACGATGCTCGTCTTCTCGGGCGATCTCGGCCGCGGCAACGACGTCCTGATGCCGCCGCCGCAGCGCGTGCCGCGCGCCGACGTGCTGCTCGTCGAGGCGACCTACGGCGACCGGCTCCATCCGCACGAGGACTTCCAGGCGCGGCTCGGTGCCATCGTGCGCGCGACGATCCGGCGTGGCGGCTCGGTGCTGCTGCCGTCGTTCGCGGTCGGCCGCGCGCAGGCGCTGCTGCTCGTGCTGCAGCGGCTGAAGGATGCGGGCGAGATCCCGCGCGAGCTGCCGATCTTCCTCGACAGCCCGATGGCGCTGAAGGCGACCGCGCTCTACCAGCGGCATGCGAAGCTGCTGCGCGTCAAGCCGCGCGAGACGGCAACGCTTTGCGACGGCGTCACGCTCGTCGCGACGGCGGCCGACTCGGCGAAGCTCGTGCGCTCGCGCTGGCCCTGCGTGATCATCTCGGCCAGCGGCATGGCCACCGGCGGGCGCGTGCTGCACCATCTGCGCGCGATGGCGCCGCAGCCGCGCCATCACATCGTCTTCCCCGGCTTCCAGGTGGCCGGCACGCGCGGCGCGAAGATGGTCGAGGGCGCGCGCGAGGTGAAGATCTTCGGCGAGTACGTCGCCGTCAAGGCCGAGGTCAGCCACCTGCAGGGCTTCTCCGGCCACGCCGACGCCGACGAGCTGATGCAGTGGCTGCGCGGCTTCGAGGCGCCCCCGGCGCAGACCTTCGTCGTGCATGGCGACCCGCGCGCCGCCGATACCTTTCGCAGCCGGGTGCAGGACGAGCTCGGCTGGCGGGTGCGCGTGCCCGGGCATCTGGAGCGGGTCGATCTTCGATGATCGCCGCGCTGCCGACCGACTGGGCCGGGATCGCCATCGCCGCCGGCTGCGGCCTGCTGATCGGCCTCGAGCGCGAGCGCCGCAAGCAGGAGCTCGAGGCGCCCGAGGAGGCCGGCATCCGCAGCTTCGCGATCGCTGCGCTCGGCGGCGCGCTCGCGCAGACGATGGACCAGCCGCTGCTCGTCGCCGTCGGCGGCCTCGCCGTCGGCGCCCTGCTCGCGGTATCGATCCTGCGCCGGCGCAAGACCGGGCGCGACGTGACGAGCGAACTCGCGCTCTTCGTCACTTATCTGGTCGGCGTGCTGTGCGTCATGGAGCCCACGCTCGGCGCCGCGTGCGGTGTCGCGGTCGCGGCGCTGCTCGCGCTTCGCGAACGCCTGCACCGCTTCGCCGGCAGCGTGCTGACGGATGCCGAACTGCACGACGCGCTGGTGCTCGCGGCGCTCTTTCTCGTCGTCCTGCCGCTGATGCCGACCGAGGCCGTGGCCGGGCTCGTGCCGCGCACCGTCGTCTCGCTCGTCGGCCTGATCCTCGCGCTGCAGGCGCTCGGCCACGTCGCACTGCGCTGGCTCGGCGCGCGCGCGGGCGCGGCGGTGGGCGGGTTTCTGGGCGGCTTCGTATCGAGCACCGCAACCGTCGCGTCGCTCGGCAGCCGGTCGCGCGGCGCGCAAGACGACGCGCTGCTGCGCGCGAATGCCGGCGGCGCGGTCTGGTCGTCGGTGGCGACATGGGTGCTCGCGGTCTTGATGAGCGTCGCGCTGTCTCCTGCCGGTGCGCTCGCGGTGCTGCCGGCGGCGGCCGCCGGCGCGCTGGTCGGCGCCGCGTGGGCGGCCGCGCTCACGCGCGGCGGCGCCGTGGCAGCGGGCAACGAGGCGCCTGGCACGACGAAGAATCTGGCCGACGAGCGCGTCAGCTCGCTGCGGCTGCGCGAGGCGCTGCTGGTCGCAGCGCTGCTCTCCGCGGTGACGCTCGTCGTCGCCTGGGCGCAGCGCCACTATGGCGCGGCGGGCGTATTCGCCGCGGCGGCGATCGCCGGCTTCGGCGATTCGCACGTCGCCGTCTTGTCGACCGCGAGCCTCCTCGAGGGCGGTCAGCTGACGAAGGCCGACTTCCTGCGCTGCGTCCTGCTCGCCGTGAGCGCGAATACGCTGACGCGCATCGCCGTGGGCTGGATCGCGGGCGGGCGCCAATTCGCGCTGCGCGTCGGGGCCGGCCTCGCGCTTGGCACTTGCGGCGCATGGCTCGCGGCCAGCCTTTCCCTTTGACGGCTGCCCGGCCCGACGGCAGCGTGCGCCGGCCCTGCCGGTGCGCGCCGGTCCCTCCGTTCGGGTGTCAGCCGGCCGGCTTCGCGGTCTTGTCTTCGGCCGCCTTGTCCTTCGACGCCGCGCTCTTGTGCTCCTTGCTGGCCTTGGTGTGCTTGCTGCTCTTCTTGTGCTTGGTGCTCTTCGTCGCGTCGTGGGTCTTCGCGGTGTCGGCGGTCTTCGCGGCTTCGGTGGCAGCGGGAGCGGCCGCATCGGCGGCGTAGGCCGGAATCGCAAGGGTCGTGACGAAGGCGGCGGCGGCAAGCGCCGAAATCAGTTTCAGGGTCATGGATATTCCTTGGTTGGGGTGAAAGGCTCTTCGAGCCTCACCATTCAACGAGCGGCGGTGACAACGGTTGACTGACCTGGATCAATGTCCCGCAAATACCGGGTGCACCTGCGCTTCGTCCAGCCGCAGCGCGGGCGTCACGCAGCAGTCGGCGGGCTCGAGCAGCGCCCACCAATGCGCGAGCGGCTGGCTCGCGAAGAGCGCCGCGAGTTCGGCACGCAGCGCGAGCGCCGCCGCGCTGCCCGGCAACAGGCCATGCGCGTGATGCTGCGCGATCCACTGCGGCCGGCCGATCGCTGTGCACAGCCGGGACCAGAATTGCGATTCGAGCGCGCCGACCGCGAGATGGCGGCCGTCCGCGGTGCGATAGACGCCATAGCACGGCGCACCGCCCGACAGCAGGTCGCGCCCGGGCGGCGCGGTGCGGCCGGTCGCGGCGAGCCGCACGCCGGCGATCACGTTGTGGCGCGCCACTTCGTGCGTCATCGAGATGTCGACGAAGCGCCCTTCGCCGCCGCGTTCGACGCCGAGCAGCGCGGCGAGCACGCCGCAGACGGCCGCCTGCGCGCCGCCGAGCAGGTCGCCGATCTGGAAATTCGGCAGCGCGATCTCGCCGTCCGGCGTCGCGATCTGTTCGAGCACGCCCGCCATCGCGATGTAGTTGATATCGTGGCCCGCGCGGTCGGCCCACGGTCCGTGCTGGCCGTAGCCGGTGATGGCGCACATCACGAGCTTCGGGTTGGCCGCGTGCAGCGCGTCCCAGCCGAGCCCGAGGCGCGCCATCACGCCGGGGCGAAAGCCTTCGACGAGGACGTCCGCATCGCGCGCCATCGCGAGTAGCGCGTCGCGCCCGGCGTCGCTTCGCAGGTCCAGGCGCAGCAACTGCTTGCCGGCGGCGAGCTGGCGAAACATCAGCCCCGGTTCGCCGCGCTGCATCTCGGCCGGCGTCTGCAGCATGTGGCGCGCGCCGTCGTCCTGGCCCTGCGCGCTCGGGCCCTCGATCTTCACGACCTCGGCGCCGAGTTCTCGCAGCCGCAGCGTCGCCAGCGGCCCCGGCAGCAGCCGCGTCAGGTCGAGCACGCGGATGCCGTCAAGCGGCAGGGTGTCGGTCGCGGCCATGCGCCTCCCGTCGGATCGTCAATCGAATCGCCGCTCGCGCAGCCACTTGGTCGCGACCCATTTCTCGCCTTCGAGCACCGGCGCGCCGCCGTGCAGCGTGCGCGTATCGGGGTGCGGCCGGTCGTAGCTGAAGAAGACCGCGCCGCCGCGCTGCGGCGCGACGGCAAAGCCGGCGTCGGGGAAGGTCGTCGCCCCGCCGCGCAGCGGCGTATTCAGGTACATCACGAGCGAGGCGACGCGCTGCCCGCCGCGCGCGAGGATCAGCGGCGCGCCCGGATCGGCGGGGTCGAAATAATCGTAGTGCGGCCGGTACTCGGCGCCCGGCGCGTAGCGCAGCACCTGCAGGCCCTCGCCGCGATCGGCCGGCCAGTTCAGCAGTGCCGCGATGCGCGCCTCGATGCGCTCGACGAGCGGATTCTCGGCGCGCGCGAAGAACATGCCGTCGCTCGTTCGCGCGGCGTTGATCTCGGTGCCGCCGGTCTCGACATGCACGGTCTCGGAGCGCGCCAGCCGCTGGCGCGCGAGCGCGACGAGTTCGTCGCACTCGGGGTCGGCGAGCAGGCCGGCGAAGACGACCACGCGCGGCGCGCGCATCTCGGCGACGATCGCCACCTCGCGATCGCCGGCCGCGACGCGATGCGCGCCGTCGGCGACCAGCGGCTCGGGCAGGCGCTCGGGCGCGGCCGGAGCTGCGCGCTGCACCTGTGATTGCGCCTGCTGCCGCGCCCGCAGCGTCGCATCCAGCGCGCTGCGCGCGAGCTCGCGCCGCCAGCCGCTCGTGACCATCGCCTCGAGCAACGCATCGGCCGGGCTGCCTGCGGCGGTCTGCTCGTCGATCCAGCGCTGCAGTTCGAGGGTGACGATCTGGGAGTTCACGCAGGTCATTCTGCCGCATCGCGCCCGGCACGATGGCGCTCACCTGAAGTCGCGGCTGCGGCTGGCGAGTCCCTGCAGCAGCGCGGAGTGATCGACCAGGCGCGCGGCGACAAGGTGCATCACCGCGTGCTCGCCGTCGCCTTCGCGCTGCCACGTGCCGTAGACCGTCATCAGCGTGCTCGCGAGCAACGCACGGCGCTGCTGCTCGGCGACGCGCGGCCAGACGATCACATTGACGGCGCCGGTTTCGTCCTCGAGCGTGACGAACACCGTGCCCTTCGCCGTCTCGGGCCGCTGGCGGTGCGTGACGAGGCCGCTCGCGCGCGCGAGGCGCCCGTTCGGGTAGCCGCGCAGCACGGCGGCCGGCTGGATGCGAAATGCGGCAAGCTCGTCGCGCAGCAAGGCGAGCGGATGGCGCGAGAGGCTCAGGCCGAGCGCGCGGTAGTCGGCAAGCATCGCCTCGGCCTCGCTCGGCACGGCAAGCTGTGCGGGCGCCGCCTCGCGGGTGCGCGTCGCGCGCAGCAGCGGCGTCGGCCGGGTGTCGATGCCGGCGACCGCCCACGCGGCGTTGTGGCGGTGGCCGGCGAGGCCTTGCAGCGCGTCGGCCCGGGCGAGCATCTGCAACTCGCGCGCATCGAGCGACGCGCGGCGCGCGAGGTCCTCGGCGTCGGCGAACGGCCCGGCGTCGCGCGCGCTGACGATGCGCGCCGCGGCGTCGGCGCCGAGGCCGCTGACCTGGTTGAGCCCGAGGCGCACCGCGTGCAGTGCATCGCCCGCGCCTTCGAGCGCCGCCTCGCAGCCGCTCGCGCGCACATCGACTGGCCGCACTTCGACGCCGTGCGCGCGCGCGTCGCGCACGAGTTGCGCGGGGGCATAAAAGCCCATCGGCTGACTGTTCAGCAGCGCGGCGAGGAAGGCGTCGGGGTGGTGGCATTTGATCCAGCTGCTGACGTAGGCAAGCAGCGCGAAGCTTGCCGCGTGGCTCTCGGGAAAGCCGTATTCGCCGAAGCCCTCGATCTGCTTGAAGACGGCCTCCGCGAACTCGCGCGCGTAGCCCTTCTCGACCATGCGGCCGGTGAGCCGCGCGTGAAACGGGCCGAGGCCGCCCTTTCGCTTCCACGCCGCCATCGCGCGGCGAAGCTGATCGGCCTCGCCGGGCGTGAAGTCGGCGGCGAGGATCGCGAGCTGCATCACCTGCTCCTGGAAGATCGGCACGCCGCGCGTGCGCTCGAGCGCCTGGCGCACCTCGGCGCTCGGGTACTCGATCTCGTGCGCCGCCAGCGCGCGGCGCTGCAGGTAGGGGTGCACCATGCCGCCCTGGATCGGCCCCGGCCGCACGATCGCGACCTCGACGACGAGGTCGTAGAACGAGCGCGGCAGCAAGCGCGGCAGCATGCTCATCTGGGCGCGCGATTCGATCTGGAAGACGCCGACGGTATCGGCGCGGCAGATCATCTCGTAGGTCGCGGCGTCCTCGGCCGGCACGTCCTGCATCTCGAAGCGCCGGCCGAGCTTGTGCCCGATGAACGCGAGCGCGCGCCGGATCGCGCTCAACATGCCGAGGGCGAGGATGTCGACCTTCAGCAGCCCGAGCGTATCGAGGTCGTCCTTGTCCCACTGGATGACGCTCCTGCCCTGCATTTGCGCGTTCTCGACCGGCACGAGTTGCGCGATCTGGTCGCGCGCGATGACGAAGCCGCCGGGGTGCTGGCTCAGGTGGCGCGGAAAGCCGATCAGCTGGCGCGTGAGATCGGCCCACAGCCGCACGAGCGGCGCGTCGGGGTCGAAGCCGTTCTCGCGCAGCCGCTCGGGGTTGATCGACTTGCCGAACCCGGCGTCGGGCCGCCCCAAGCCGGGTTCGCTCCCCTTGGGGGCCGACGCCGAAGGCGTCTTGGGGTCGACATCCCACCACTGCTGGCTCTTGGCGACGGCGTCGATCGCCGCCAGGTCGAAGCCGAGCGCGCGCCCGATATCGCGCAGCGCCGAGCGCGAGCGGTAGCTGATGACGACCGCCGTCAGCGCCGCGCGGTGCCGGCCGTACTTGCGGTAGATGTACTGGATCACCTCCTCGCGCCGCTGGTGCTCGAAGTCGATGTCGATGTCGGGCGGCTCGTTGCGCTCGGCGCTGATGAAGCGCTCGAACAGCATGTTCATGCGCGCCGGGTCGACCTCCGTCACGCCCAGGCAGTAGCAGACCGCCGAATTGGCCGCGCTGCCGCGGCCCTGGCACAAGATGCCCTGCGCCTGCGCCCAGTGCACGATGTCGGCGACGGTCAGGAAGTACGGCTCGTACTGCAGTTGCGCGATCAGCGCCAGTTCGTGCTCGACGAGCGCGCGCACCGCATCCGGCAAGCCATCGGGATAGCGCCGCAGTGCACCGGCCTCGGTGAGCGCGCGCAGGTGGCTCGCCGGCGTGTGGCCATCGGGCACGATCTCGCGCGGATATTCGTAGCGCAGCTCGTCGAGCGAGAAGGCACACCCGCCTGCGATCGCCACCGTGCGCGCGAGCCACTCGGGCGGGTACAGCGCCTGCAGCCGGCCGCGCGAACGCAGGTGCGCCTCGGCGTTGGGATCGAGCGCGAAGCCGCACTGCGCGAGCGGCAGCGCAAGCCTTGTTGCGACGAGCGCGTCGTGCAGCGGCTTTCTCGATCGGACATGCATGCGCACGCCGCCGGCGGCGACGATGGCAAGCCCGCTCGCCCGCGCGACGCGCTGCGCGAGATCGACGAGGCTGTCGTCATCGGCGCGGTGCAGCAGCTCGACCGCGATCGCGCAGCGCTCGGGCCCGAACCACGTCGCAAGCCACATCGCGTGCGCGAACGCAGTCTCGAACGATTGCGCGGCGTGCGGCACGAGCAGCGCAAAACATTCCGGCAGCCCGGCCAGATACGGCGCGTTCGGCACCCTGCCTTCGATATCCGACGGATGCGCGAGATAGCTGCCCTTGGCCGCGCGCCGGCGCGCGACCGTGATCCACTGCGACAGGTTGCCGTAGCCGCGGCGCGATTGCGCGAGCAGCACGAGGCGGGCGTGCCGCGCGCCATCGCCGCCGCCGCCCGCAGCGCCCGCGGCACCCGCAGCGGCGTGCCCCGTCCCCGGCAGCGTGAGCTGCATCTCGGCGCCGATGACCAGATGCAGGCCCAACTGCTTGGCCGCGCCGTGCGCCCGCACCACGCCGGCGAGCGAGCATTCGTCGGTGATCGCGAGCGCCGCATAGCCGAGCGCCGCCGCGCGCGACACCAGCTCTTCGGGATGCGACGCCGCGCTCAGGAAGCTGAAATTGCTGCGGCAGTGCAGCTCGGCGTAGGCGGGGAGCATGGCGGACAAGCGCTCATGCCGCCGGCGCGGCATGGGCCGCGCAGGGTTCGCGCGCCGCGAGCGGCAGCGACGCCGCAGACGCCACGGCCAGCGCATCGAGCGGGCTGCGCACCGCGCCGCCGCCAACCTTCAGCACGTGGGTGTAGATCATCGTCGTGCTGACATCGCTGTGACCCAACAGCGCCTGCACCGTGCGGATGTCGTAGCCCGCCTGCAGCAGATGCGTGGCGAAGCAGTGCCTCAACGTGTGCGGAGTGGCCGGACGCTCGATGCCCGCCCGCGCCACGGCACGCTTGAAGGCCCGCTGCAGGCTTTGGTCATGCAGATGGTGGCGCCGCTGCACCCTCGTGCGCGGGCACACCGAATGCTCGGCCTGCGGGAAGATCCAGAACCAGGGCCATGACGCGCCGGCTTGCGGGTACTTGCGTTCGAGTGCATCGGGCATGAACACCCCCGCGCGGTCGGCCTGCACGTCGGCCAGCCACAGCGCGCGCGCATGGGCCAGTTGTTCGCGCAGTGCCGGCACCAGCACGGCGGGCAACATCAAGGCGCGGTCCTTGCCGCCCTTGCCGCAGCGCACGAACACGGTGCGGTTCTCGAAGTCGACGTCCTTGACACGCAGGTGCAGCACTTCGGCAATGCGCATGCCGGTGCCGTAGAGCAGTTGCGCGAGCAAACGTTGCTCGCCGTGCAGCAGCGCCAGCACGCGAGCCACCTCGGCCACCGACAAAACCGGCAAGCGTGGCGGACGGTGCGGCCGGCCGATGGACTGCATCCAGGGCAGATCCTGCCCGAACACCTTCTGGTACAGGAAGAGCAGCGCCGAAAGCGCCTGCCGATGCGTGGAGACCGCCACCTGCCGCTCGGCGGCCAGCCAGGAAAGAAAGGCCTCGACCTCGGGTTGCCCCATCTCGCGCGGGTGGCGCATGCGGTGGAAGCGCACGAAGGCACGCACCCAATGGACGTAGGCCTGCTCGGTCCGTATGCTGTAGTGAAGATAGCGAACGCGTTCGCGCACCTGGTCCAGCAGACGAGGCGCTTGCAGCGGGGGCAACTGAGGGGTCGGCATGCCGCGTAACAACGTCGAGAAGTACTGTCGCTTTATACAGTATGCTCCTCACCGACCCGGATGGCAAGCGCCTGTGCGCCCGACCCGTCGCACCGTGATAAGCGTCAACGGGCCATGCTACGCATCACAATTGATCTGCTATCAGGCTTGCTACGCTGCAAGAATGCTGGCGACATTGAGTTAGGC
>CALMIL010000106.1 GCA_937864005.1 uncultured Burkholderiales bacterium | reverse complement strand
CCTTCCATCAGGCGCGCGAAGTCGTAGGTGACGCGCTTGGAGGCGATCGCCTTTTCCATCGAGCTGATGATGAGGTCGGCCGCCTGCGTCCAGCCCATGTGGCGCAGCATCATCTCGGCGGACAGGATCTCGGAGCCCGGGTTCACATAGTCCTTGCCGGCGTACTTCGGCGCCGTGCCGTGCGTCGCCTCGAAGCAGGCGACCGAATCGGACAGGTTCGCGCCGGGGGCGATGCCGATGCCGCCCACCTGCGCGGCGAGCGCGTCCGACACATAGTCGCCGTTCAGGTTGAGCGTCGCGATGACCGAATATTCGTCCGGGCGCAGCAGGATCTGCTGCAGGAAGGCGTCGGCGATCGAATCCTTGACGATAATGTCCTTGCCGGTCTTCGGATTCTTGAACTTGCACCACGGTCCGCCGTCGAGCAGCTGGGCGCCGAATTCCTTTTGCGCCAGCGCGTACGCCCAGTCGCGAAAGCCGCCTTCGGTGTACTTCATGATGTTGCCCTTGTGGACGATCGTCACACTCGGCTTGTCGTTGTCGATCGCGTACTGGATCGCCTTGCGCACGAGGCGCTCGGTGCCCTCGCGCGAGACGGGCTTGATGCCGATGCCCGAGGTGTTCGGGAAGCGGATCTTCTTGACGCCCATTTCGTCGATCAGGAACTTGATCAGCTTCTTCGCCTTGTCGGTCTCTGCCTCGTACTCGATGCCGGCGTAGATATCTTCCGAGTTCTCGCGGAAGATGACCATATTGGTCTTCTCGGGCGCCTTCACCGGGCTCGGCACGCCCTTGAAATACTGGATCGGCCGCAGGCAGACGTAGAGGTCGAGTTCCTGGCGCAGCGCGACGTTGAGCGAGCGGATGCCGCCGCCGACCGGCGTCGTCAGCGGTCCCTTGATCGAGACGACGTACTCGCGCAGCGCGGCGAGCGTCTCCTCCGGCAGCCAGACGTCGGGGCCGTAGACCTTGGTCGACTTCTCGCCGGCGTAGATCTCCATCCAGTGGATCTTCTTCTTGCCGCCGTAGGCCTTCGCAACGGCCGCATCGACGACCTTGATCATCACCGGCGTGATGTCGAATCCGGTGCCGTCGCCCTCGATGTACGGAATGATCGGCTGGTCCGGGACCTCGAGCGAGAAGTCGGCGTTGACGGTGATCTTCTGCCCGCCGGTGGGCACCTTGATATGCTGGTACATGAACTTCGCTCCGGGTTGTCGATGACTGTTGCGCGCCATGTTCGGGCGCTCGCAACGCATTTTTCGATTCTAGTGGACGGCCCTGTCAACCGGCTGACAGCGGCCGGCGCCGGTGCTCCGGTTCAGGCCGGCAGGCACCAGGCGCCGGTTGCGCCCTCCAGACCGTGCCACAGCGCCCACGCGCTGCCGGCGGCGAGCATCGCACCGGCGAGTCGAAGGGCGGCGGTCTGCGGCATGCGCATGAGCCGTGTCGCAATGAATGGAATGCCGGCCAGCCCCGGCGCCGAGCCGAGCGCGAAGGCCGCCATCACGCTCGCGCCTTCGAGCGGCGACGCCGCGAGCGCGGCGACGGCAAGCGCACCGTAGAGCACACCGCACGGCATCGCGATCCAGGCCAGCCCCATCAGCGCGGCGCGCCGCGTCCCCTTGCTGCGGCGTGCCGCGAGCGGCGCATCCGCCGGCAGCGCGCGCTTGAGGCCGAGGGCCGCCGCATCGACCCAGCGCGGCGTGCGTCCCGAAAACATCAGCGCGAGGCCGAGCACGAGCACCGCGGACTGCAGCATCGTCCACAACGGCCGCATGAACGCCGTGCCGGCCGACCAGGACGCGATCAGCGCGACCGCGCTGGCGGCCACCGCGCCGGCCGCGATATAGGCCAGCGCGCGGCCCGCATGCCAGCCGGCGAGCGCGCGACCGCTTCGTTCGCCGCCGCAGCGCCGTGCGATCGCCGCGCACGGTGCACCGCACATCAACGCGCAGTGCGGTGTGCTCGCCACGCCCATCAGCAAACCCGCCGCGATCAGCGATGTACTCATTGCCCGGGCGCGTGCCCGGCTCCGGTCGAAGTCAGATGACGCGTGAGTATCGCTCGCGGGCGCGGTCCGACTGCAGCGGCTGGTCGAACACCATCGCCACCGCCCGCACGAAGTACCAGCCGATCGGCGTCAGCGAAACGCCGTCGTCCTCGATCTCGACCAGGCCCTCGCGCGCGAGTTCGGCCAAGCGCTCGAGTTCGGGCGCGAACTGGCTGCGAAAGTCGACCAGATGCGACAGCTCGATCGCTTCGTAGTCGATCCGGCCCTGGCACATCAGCCCCATGATGATCGCGCGGCGCACCAAGTCTTCGCGGTCGAGTGCAACGCCGCGCACGACCGGCAGCTCGCCTGCCTCGAGCAGGTCGTAGTACTCGGGCAGCGTCTTCGCATTCTGGCTGTAGGTCGCGCCGACCTTGCTGATCGCCGAGACGCCGAGGGCGATCAGGTCGCAATCCGGATGCGTGCTGTAGCCTTGGAAATTGCGGTGCAGCCGGCCCTGGCGCTTGGCGACGGCCAGCGCATCGTCGGGCAGCGCGAAGTGGTCCATGCCGATATAGACATAGCCCTGCGACAGAAAGCCCGTGATCGCGCGCGACAGCATCGAGACGCGCTGCGCCGGCGTGGGCAGCTGGTCGGCGTCGATCCGCCGCTGCGGCTTGAAGCGCTGCGGCAGATGAGCGTAGGCGTAGAGCGCGATCCGGTCCGGGCGCAGCGAACCCATCTGCTCGACGGTGCGCGTCAGCGAGTCGGGCGTCTGCAACGGCAGGCCGTGGATCAGATCGGCGTTGATCGACTCGAAGCCGAGCTCGCGCGACGCCTGCATCAGTTGCGCGACCTGCTCGTAGGGCTGCACGCGATGCACCGCCTTCTGGACCAGCGGGTTGAAATCCTGCACGCCGAAGCTCAGGCGGTTGAAGCCGAGCGCCGCCAGATGCGCAAGCCGGTCGCGGCTCACGGTGCGCGGGTCGACCTCGATCGAAATTTCAGCGCCGTCCAGAAAGGCGAACGCGCCGCGCAGCGCGCGCATCACGCGGTCGAGTTCGGCATCCGACAGGAAGGTCGGCGTTCCGCCGCCGAAGTGAAGCTGCAGCAAGGGCTGGCCCTGGCCGAGCGCTTCGACCTGCAGCGCCAGTTCATGCTCGAGCGCGTCGAGATACTCGCCCGCGCGCTCGTGGTGGCGGGTGATGACCTTGTTGCACGCGCAGTAGTAGCAGACCGACTCGCAAAACGGTATGTGCACGTAGACCGACAGCGGCGCGCGCCCGCCGACGGCGCCGGCCGACGCGCGCTGCGTCAGCGCCTGGCGATACTGCTGCGGGCCGAAGGCCTCGACGAAGCGGTCGGCCGTCGGATAGGAGGTATAGCGTGGACCGCTCAGGTCGAAGCGGCGCAGCAGCGCATCGCTCGGTGCCCAGTTTGCACCGGCTTTCGCGCCTGCTGAAGATCGTGTCGTAGGCATCTGGCGACTGTGCCGAGGCCGGCTTTCGGGCGGCTTGCTTTGCATCAAATGGGCGTCTTCCGCAAAGGCCATAGCAGCGCCCGAATTGAGTTGTGTCATGCTGAGCGATACTTGCGCCTTCTCGATGCATCGTCGTCCTATGCGCGGCTGCGGTGCGCATAGCCACGGGTTCAAGGGTCGTCGATGAAACTCGAAGCCATGAAAGTCGCCTGCTCGAGCTGCAGTCTGCGCGAGCTGTGCCTGCCGGTGGGTCTGTCGGCGGCCGACATAGAGCGCGTCGACGAGCTCGTCGGCGCCCGCCGCACGCTCAAACGCGGCGAGGTCCTGTTTCGCGCCGGCGACCGCTTCGAGTCCCTGTATGCGGTGCGCACCGGCTTCTTCAAGACCCGCATCTCTTCCGAGGACGGCCGCGATCAGGTCACCGGTTTCCAGATGGCCGGCGAGCTGCTCGGCCTGGACGGCATCAGCGAGGACCGCCACTCGTGCGACGCGGTCGCGCTCGAGGACTCGCAGGTCTGCATGATCCCCTACAGCCGGCTGGAGGAACTGTCGCACAAGGTGACTGACCTGCAGCGCCAGTTTCACCGCGTGATGAGCCGCGAGATCGTTCGCGACCACGGCGTGATGCTGCTGCTGGGCGGCATGCGCGCCGAGGCGCGGCTCGCCGCCTTCGTGCTCAACCTCACGCAGCGGCTGCAGGCGCGCGGATTTTCCGGCACCTCGCTCGTTCTGCGGATGACGCGCGAGGAGATCGGCAGCTACCTCGGCCTCAAGCTCGAAACGGTAAGCCGTGCGTTCTCGCGCTTCCAGGAGGATGGCCTGCTCGAGGTCAAGCAGCGCGATATCCGCGTGCTCGACGAGCCCGGACTCAGACGGCTGCTCAACGACGCGCCCTGCTGAGCGCGACGGTCAGTGCTTGGGCGCCTGTGGGGTCGCGGCGTGGTTGCGACCCTGCATCGCCGGCACCTGGCTTTGGCGCGAACTCTCCTTGACGGGCAGCACGTCGTCCGCGCCGCGGATCGCGATCACCAAGGTCGCGATCCCCGCGACGACGACCACCAGCGGCCCGCCGACGACCAGCCACATCATGCGGTGCCGCCACCAGGGCGACGGGTCGTGGGGGATATCTCGAATCATGGATTCTCCAGGTCGGGTCGGTTGCCGGTTCAGCGCGGCACGACGAAAGTCGATTCCTCGTTCACCGTCACCGCCTCGTGGCCGGCGCCGGCTTCGCGGGTGACGTGGAACTCGATCTTGTGCGCGCCGGGCCCGAGCGCCTGCGCCTGCGCAGGCTCGACCTGCACCGCGACCGGCACCCAGCGCGACTCGGCCGGCGCGAGCGAGGTCTCGCCGCGCACGATGGCGCGCGCGCCCTCCATCCCGCCGGCGGTGATGCTGTAGCGCTGCGCCGTCTCGGTCGTATTCATAAGCTGAAGGCTGTAGACATTCTCGATCCGGCCCTCGTCGACGAGGCGCGCGAGCGAGCCGCGATCGCGCACGACGTCGACCCGGAACGGCGCCCGCAGCGCCAGGCTCGTGACGAAGGCGGCGCCGATCAGCAGCAGCACGACGCCGTAGATCAGCACCCGCGGCCTGAGCACGCGGCGCAGCGTCAGCGTGCCGCCGTCTTGCAGGCTGCGCTGCGTCGCGTAACGGATCAGCCCACGCGGATAGTTCATGCGGTCCATCACGCCGTTGCAGACGTCGATGCACGCCGCGCAGCCGATGCATTCGTACTGCAGGCCCTTGCGAATGTCGATGCCGGTCGGGCAGACCTGCACGCAAAGCGTGCAGTCGACGCAGTCGCCCTTCTCGAGCGCCGCCCGGTCGGCGCTGCGCGAGCGCGCGCCGCGCGGTTCGCCGCGCCGCTCGTCGTAGCTGATGATGAGCGTATCGTGGTCGAACATCGCGCTCTGGAAGCGCGCATACGGGCACATGTATTTGCACACCTGCTCGCGCATGAAGCCGGCGTTGCCGTAGGTCGCGAAGCCGTAGAACAGGATCCAGAACGTCTCCCACGGCCCGAGTCCCAGCTGCAGCACGCCGCTGGCGAGGCTGCGGATCGGCGTGAAATAGCCGACGAAGGTGAAACCCGTCCACAGCCCGATCGCGATCCAGACCAGATGCTTGCCGCCGCGGCGCAGCAGCTTGTTCGCGTCCCACGCCGAACGGTCGAGCCGGATGCGCGCGTTGCGATCGCCCTCCAGCCGATGCTCGACCCACATGAAGATTTCGGTATAGACCGTCTGCGGGCAGGCATAGCCACACCACAGCCGGCCGGCCACGGCGGTGAACAGGAAGAGCCCGTAGGCGGACAGGATCAGCAGGCCCGTCAGGTAGATGAAGTCCTGCGGGTAGAGAACGAGGCCGAAGATGTAGAAGCGCCGCGCCGCGAGGTCGAACAGCACTGCCGGGCGGTCGTTCCACGTCAGCCACGGCAGGCCGTAGTAGAGGAGCTGCGTCGCCCATACCAGCGCCCAGCGCCAGGCCGCGAACCAGCCGTGCACGGCGCGCGGATGGATCGTCTTCTCGCTCGCATACATCGACACCGTCGCCGCCGGTTCGGCAGCGATCGGAATCGTGCGCCGCTCGTCGGCCATGGGTGTGGCGCTAGCGCGCCGCGGATGCCGCCGGTGCCGCCGCCGCGGCTCCCGCAACACCGCCGCGCGACAAGCTCCACACATAGGCGGCGAGAACGCGTATCTGATCGTCGCCGAGGCGGGTCTTCTGCGCCGGCATCGTGTTCTGCCACCCGTTGGTGATGGTGCGAACGATCAGATCCTCGCCCCAGCCGTGCAGCCAGATCTTGTCGGTCAGGTTCGGCGCGCCGAGCGCGGTATTGCCCTTGCCGTCGGGGCCGTGGCAGGCCGCGCAGACGACGAATTTGGGCTTGCCGAGCTGGGCCGCGATCCGGTCGTGCGGGCTGCCCGAGAGGCTCAATACATAGTTCGCCACGTTGCGCACATCCTCGGCCGAGCCGACCGCCTCGGCCATTGGCGGCATGACGCCCATTCGGCCGTCGGTAATCGTCGTCACGATATCTTCGGGCGTGCCGCCCCACAGCCAGTCGTTGTCGGTCAGGTTCGGAAAGCCGAGGCCGCCGCGCGCGTCCGAGCCGTGGCAGGTCGAGCAGTTGTTGGCGAACAGCCGCTCGCCGATCGCATGTGCCTGCGGGTCGGCGGCGAGCTTCTCGATGGGCATCGCGTTGAAGCGCGCGAACATCGGCGCCAGCTCGGCCGCCGCGCGCTCGCGCTCGTTGTGGTACTGGCCGACCGACGTCCAGCCGAGCGCCCCGACCTTCGCGCCGAGACCCGGATAAAGGGCCAGGTAGATCGCGGCGAAGACGATGGTGATCACGAACAGCCACATCCACCAGCGCGGCAGCGGGTTGTTCAGCTCGCGCAGGTCGCCGTCCCAGACGTGGCCGGTCGTATTGTCGCCCGCCATGACCTTGCGCCGGCTGGCGAAGATCAGCAGCGCGAGGCAGCCGAGCAGCGAGACGACGGTGACCCCGCCGACGAAAAGCGACCAGCCGAAATGGTCGAAGTCACTCATGGCGGTCTCCGGCGATGGGCTCGTCGGCGAATGGCAGCATTGCCGCCTCCTCGAAGCGCTTCTTGTTGCGCTTGGACCAGGCCCAGACGACGATGCCGATGAAGGCGGCGAACGACAGCAGGGTCGTCGCGATGCGCAGATCGTTCACTTCCATTGCGATTCCCCTTCTCACTTCACCGCGGTGCCGAGCACCTGCAGGTACGCGATCACCGCTTCGAGCTCGGTCTTGCCCTCGACCTCCTTGCCGGCGTTGGCGATCTCATCGTCGGTATAGGGCACGCCCAGGCTTCGCATCGTGCGCAGCCGGGGCGGCATGTCCGACGGGTTGACCGTCGCGGTCGCCAGCCACGGGTAGGCGGGCATGTTCGACTCGGGCACCAGGTCGCGCGGGTTGATCAGGTGAAGGCGGTGCCACTCGTCGCTGTAGCGCCCGCCGACGCGCGCCAGGTCCGGCCCGGTGCGCTTGCTGCCCCACTGGAACGGATGGTCGTAGACGAACTCGCCGGCCTGCGAGAACGGGCCGTAGCGCAGCGTCTCGGAACGAAACGGGCGGATCATCTGCGAGTGGCAGTTGTAGCAGCCCTCGCGCTGGTAGATGTCGCGCCCCGCGAGCTGCAGCGCGGTATAGGGTTTCAGGCCCGGCACCGGCTCGGTCGTGCTGCGCTGGAAATACAGCGGGACGATCTCGACGATGCCGCCGATCGAGACGACGAGCAGGATCAGCACGATCATCAGGAAGTTGCTGGTCTCGATCCGCTCGTGGCCGACGGGGGCGTGTTCGGTGCTCATGCCGGTCTCCTTCAGGCGGCCGCGACCGCGGGTTTCAGCGCCGGCTGGGTGCCCGGCCCGCGCATCGTCATCACGACGTTCCACGCCATCAGCAGCATGCCGCTGAGGTAGAGCAGGCCGCCCACCATGCGCACGACGTAGAACGGATAGGTCGCCTTCACGCTCTCGACGAAGCTGTAGACGAGCGTGCCGTCAGGATTGATCGCGCGCCACATCAGGCCCTGCATGACGCCGGCGATCCACATCGCGGCGATATAGAGGACGACGCCGATCGTCGCAATCCAGAAGTGCGCCTCGATCGCGCGCACGCTGTACATCTGGGTGCGCCCGACCATGCGCGGGATCAGGTAGTACAGGCTCCCCATCGTGATGAAGCCCACCCAGCCGAGCGCGCCCGAATGCACGTGGCCGATCGTCCAGTCGGTGTAGTGGCTGAGCGCGTTGACGGTCTTGATCGACATCATCGGCCCCTCGAAGGTGCTCATGCCGTAGAACGACAGGCTGACGATGAGGAACTTCAATATCGGGTCGTCGCGCAGCTTGTGCCACGCCCCCGACAGCGTCATGATGCCGTTGATCATCCCGCCCCAGCTCGGCGCGAGCAGCACGAGCGAGAACACCATGCCGACGCTTTGCGTCCAGTCGGGCAGCGCGGTGTAGTGCAGGTGGTGCGGCCCGGCCCACATGTAGGTGAAGATCAGGGCCCAGAAGTGCACGATCGAGAGCCGGTACGAGTACACCGGCCGCTCGGCCTGCTTGGGGATGTAGTAGTACATCATCCCGAGGAATCCGGCGGTGAGGAAGAAGCCGACCGCGTTGTGGCCGTACCACCACTGCACCATCGCATCCTGCACGCCGGCGTAGGCCGAATAGCTCTTCATCGACGTGAAACTCACCGGCAGCGCCGCGCTGTTGACGATGTGCAGCAGCGCGATCGTCAGGATGTAGGCGCCGAAGAACCAGTTGGCGACGTAGATGTGGCGCACGCGGCGCATGCCGATGGTGCCGAAGAAGACGATCGCGTAGGCCACCCAGACGACGGCGATCAGCAGGTCGATCGGCCACTCGAGCTCGGCATATTCCTTGCTCTGCGTATAGCCCATCGGCAGCGAGATCGCGGCGGCGACGATGACCGCCTGCCAGCCCCAGAATGTGAACTCCGCGAGCCGAGGCGCGAACAGTCGCACCTGGCACGTCCGCTGCACGACGTGATACGAGGTGGCAAACAGCGCGCAGCCGCCGAATGCGAAGATCACCGCATTCGTGTGCAGCGGACGCAGCCGCCCGTAGCTGAGCCACGAGATGCCGCCCAGGAACTCGGGCCAGGCGAGCTGGGAGGCGACGATCACGCCGACCAGCATGCCGACCACGCCCCAGACGATGGCCGCGATCGCGAACTGCGTGACGACGCGGTCGTTGTAGACCGGCGCCGCCGGTGATGAATCTCTCATCGCTGACTCCTCGTTCTCTATTTCAATGCCACATTATGGTCATGGGATTGACCGAAATCTTGAGCACAGTCAAGTGACGCCGAGCGTGGTTTCGGCGCCACGCCGCTCGCCACAGGATCGCTCGATCCGTCCTCGTCTTCCAGGACGCGCAGGCCCTCGCGCTCCAGATCGTCGAACTGGCCCGCATGCAGCGCCCAGGCGAACAGCCCGATCAGCGCCAGCACGAGCAAGACCGACATCGGCAACAGCAGGTACAGGCTTTCCATGCGTCAGTTTCGATCCAGCATCCCGTGGCGATGCGCAACGCCGCGCATCGTCCTTCTCACCGCCCGGCCCGCAGTGCGTTGAGCACGACGAGGAGCGAACTCCCCGCCATGCCGGCGCCGGCCGCCCACGCCGGCAGCCAGCCGACGAGCGCAAGCGGAACACAGACCGCGTTGTACATCGCCGCCCATAACAGATTCTTACGAACGATCCCCATCGTGTGCACCGCGCGGGCACGGGTTGCGGGAATCTCGGCCAGCCGGCTGCCGAGCACGATGAAGTCCGAACGCTGCTGCGCTAGCGCGCTGCCGTGGGCGAGAGCGAACGAGACGTCGGCGCGCGCCAGCACCGGCGCGTCGTTCAGGCCGTCGCCCGCCATCAGCACGCAGTGCCCGTCGCGTTGCCAGCGCGCCAGTGCATCGAGCTTGTCCTGCGGACTGGCGTCGCCGCTCGCTTCGGCGATCCCGACCTTCGCCGCCAGCGCGTGCACGCTGTCCGAGGCGTCGCCCGACAGCAGCCGCAACGCCACGCCCTGGTCGCGCAACGCGGCAAGCGCTTCGGGCGCATCGGCGCGCAATGCCTCGTCGAACTCGAAGCGCGCATAGCCGTGCTCGTGCCCGGCGGCGGCGAGCGGCGCCAGGCAGACCGTCGGCCTGCCTGTAGGCGTCCTTGCAACGCCGGCCCAGCCCGGCGCGCCGAGCCGCCAGCGCCGGCCCGACGCGTCGGTCGCCTCGATGCCCTGCCCCGGCAATTCGGCCACCTCGCGCCAGGCGTGCCGCCCGGCCGGCAGCGCGGCGGCGAGCGCGACCGACAGCGGATGGCGCGACAACGCCGCGAGCGAGGCCGCGCGCGACTTCAACTCGGCCCCGTCCGCACCGTCCGGCCAATGAACATCGGCGAGGACGAGGCGATCCTGGGTCAGCGTGCCGGTCTTGTCGAAGCAGGCGATATCGCTGCGGGCCAGGGTTTCGAACGCGTCGAGGCGCTGCACCAGCACGCCGCGCCTGGCGAGCGCGCCGGCCGCGCTCAGCAGCGCCGCCGGCGCGGCAAGCGACAGCGCGCACGGGCAGGTGACGATCAGCACCGCGACGCCGACCCACAGCGCACGCGGCGGATCGATCACGCTCCACGCCGCGACCGCCGCCGCGGCGAGCGCGAGCACGGTCCACAGAAACGGGCCCGCGATGCGATCGGTCGCACGCACCAGCGCCGGCCGCTCGGTCAGCGCGCGCGAGACGAGATCGACGATCTGTGCGTAGCGCGTGCCGTCGCCGAGCGCGCCGAGCACGACGACGACCGGCGCGTTCAGGTTCAGGCTGCCGCCGATCACGGCATCGCCCGGCGCGCGCTCTAGCGGCCGCGATTCGCCCGACAGCATCGCCTCGTCGACCTGGGTGCGGCCCTCCTGCAGCGTGCCGTCGCCGGGGAACGCCTGCCCGGCCGCGACCCGGATGCGGTCGCCGACGCGCAGCCGCGCCGTCGCCACCGGGCGCGCCACGCCGTCGGCGTCGAGCCGCTCGACGCTGTCGGGCATGCGCAGCAGCAAGGCGTCCAGCGCCTCGGTGCTTCTTGCGCGGGCGCGCAGCTCGAGCCAGCGCCCGGCAAGCAGGAAGGTGACGAACATCGTCAGCGAATCGAGATACGGTTCGGCGCCGAAGCGTCCGCCGGGGTCGAAGGTGACGGCCGTCCCGGCGGCGAAGGTGGCGGCGATGCCGATCGCCACCGGCACGTCCATGCCGATCCGCCGCTGCCGCAGCGCCCGCCATGCACCGCCGAAGAACGGGCCGGCGGAGAAGAGCATCACCGGCAGCGTCAGCATCCAGGTCGCCCAGCGCAGCAGCGCGAGCAGGTCGGGGGCGATCTCGCCCGGCGCCGCGACATAGACCGGCAACGTCAGCATCATCACCTGCATCATGCAGAAGGCGGCGACGAACAAGCGCCACAGCGCGGTGCGCGTCTGCCTGCGCAGCGCGGCGTACGCATCTTCGCGCTGCGCGGGCAGCGCACGATAGCCGGCGCGCTGTACCGCCTCGACGAGCGTCGACAGGCGAACGCGCAGCGGATCCCAGCGCACCTGCAGGCGGCGGCTCGCGGCGTTCACCTCGGCTTGCGCGACGCCCGGAACGACGCGCAACGCGGATTCGATGATGCCCGCGCAGGCGGCGCAGTAGATGCCCTCGATCGCGAACAGCGTCTCGCCCTCGCGTTTGCCGTCGTCCAGCGTGCGCCAGCGCGTGCTGCCGGCAAGGGCCGCTTCGTCGTCGAGCGCCGCGGCGACGCCCGGCGCGAGCGCCGCTTGCGGTGCCCCTCGCCCCTGCGGCCAGACCGCCGGCGTCTGCGCGCTCATGCTGCGCGCGGGCTGCGCGCGATCGGGGCGGATGGATCGCAAGGCATGCGTTACTCTAAGCGATCCACCATCGTGACCGCACCATGAAACTCGCCACCCCACGCGCCTTCGCACTGACCGGCGCCCTCGCGTCGGCGCTGCTTGCCGCACCCTGCGCGGCGCAGACCCAGGCCCAGCCGCCGTTGCCGGCGATCCAGATCAATGCGGGCATCCACCTGATCACCGCGGAAGTCGCCGAGAGCGCCGAGCAGCGCGCCACCGGGCTCATGTATCGCACCGAGATGGCGCCCAACGCAGGCATGCTGTTCGCCTTCCCCGCACCGTACGCGCACTGCTTCTGGATGCGCAATACGGTCCTGCCGCTGTCGATCGCCTTCATCGCCGACGACGGCACGGTCGTCAATATCGAGGATATGGCGCCGCAGACCACCGATTCGCACTGCGCGGCCAAGCCGGTGCGCTATGCGCTCGAGATGATCAAGGGCTGGTTTGCCAAACGCGGCATCAAACCCGGCATGCGCCTGCACGGCGGACCGTTCACTTCGTGAGCCGCGGCGGGCCCCGGATGCGGCGCCGACGACGCCGATAATCGGCGCGATGAACCCGCGCCTCGGAACGCTGCACCCCTACCCGTTCGAGCGCCTGCGCGAGCTGACGCGCGAGCTGACGCCCAACCCCGCCCTGCGGCTCATCGCGCTCGGCATGGGTGAGCCGCGCCATCCGACGCCCAGGCTCGTCACCGACGCCCTGAGCCAGGCACTGTCCGGACTCGCGCACTACCCCGCCACCGCGGGCGAGCCGGCATTGCGCGAAGCCTGTGCGCAATGGGTGCAGCGCCGCTACGGCGTCGCGCTCGATGCGGCAACGCAGGTGCTGCCGGTGAACGGCTCGCGCGAGGCGCTGTTCGCCTTCGCGCAGACGGTGATCGACCCGACCCGGCGCGACGCGACGGTCGTCTGCCCGAACCCCTTCTATCAAATCTACGAGGGCGCGGCGCTGCTCGCCGGCGCGCAGACGGCGTTCGCGAATAGCGACCCGGGGCGCAATTTCGCGGCCGACTGGTCGCAGATCGACGCCGCGACCTGGGCCAGAACGCAGCTGCTCTACGTCTGCTCGCCCGGAAATCCGACCGGCGCGGTGATGCCGCTGGCCGAGTGGCGAATGCTGTTCGAACTCGCCGACCGCCACGGCTTCGTGATCGCGAGCGACGAGTGCTATTCCGAGATCTATTTCGGCGACGCGCCGCCGCTTGGCTCGCTCGAGGCGGCGAAAGCGCTCGGCCGCGACGGCCTGCCCAATCTCGTCGCCTTCACGAGCCTGTCCAAGCGTTCGAACGTGCCCGGCATGCGATCGGGTTTCGTCGCCGGCGACGCGCGGCTGATCCGCGCCTTCCTCGCCTACCGCACCTATCACGGCAGCGCGATGAGCCCGCCGGTGCAGCGCGCAAGCATCGCCGCCTGGGGCGACGAAGCCCACGTCGTCGCCAATCGTGACGCCTATCGCCGAAAGTTCGACGCCGTGACGCCGATATTGGCAGATGTGCTCGATGTGGCGATGCCTGACGCGGGCTTTTATCTCTGGGCCGGTGTGCCGGGCGGCGACGACGTGGCTTTCGCCTTGAGACTGCTGGCTCAATACAATGTCGCCGTGCTGCCAGGCAGCCTGCTCGCGCGCGACGCGCATGGCACGAACCCCGGCGCCGGCCGCATCCGGCTCGCGCTCGTCGCGGGCGTCGAAGACTGCCTCGAAGCGGCACAACGCATCGTCCATTGCGTGCAGAGCACGCGCCCTGACCCAGCGAGCCCGACATGACCACTTCCGCCGGCCAGATCCAGCACATCATCGACCTCGCCTGGGAGGCGCGCTCGCAGATCAACGCCGTCTCGTCGCCCGAAGTGCGCGAGGCGGTCGAGCAGGTGATCTCGGACCTGAACGCCGGACGCATCCGCGTCGCCGAGCGCCAGGGCGTCGGCCAGTGGAGCGTCAACCAGTGGGTCAAGAAGGCGGTCCTGCTGAGCTTTCGGCTGAGCGAGAACAAGCCGATCCGGGCCGGAGACCTCGCCTTCTTCGACAAGGTGCAGACCAAGTTCGGTCACCTCGACGAGCGGCGCATGCAGGAAGCCGGCGTGCGCGTCGTGCCGCCCGCCGTCGCGCGCCACGGCGCCTTCGTCGCGAAGAACGTCGTGCTGATGCCGAGCTACGTCAATATCGGCGCCTACGTCGACGAGGGCACGATGGTCGATACCTGGGCCACCGTCGGCTCGTGCGCGCAGATCGGCAAGGGCGTGCACCTGTCGGGCGGCGTCGGCATCGGCGGCGTACTCGAGCCGCTGCAGGCGAACCCGACGATCATCGAGGACAACTGCTTCATCGGCGCGCGCTCGGAAGTCGTCGAAGGCGTCATCGTCGAGGAGAACTCGGTCCTCGCGATGGGCGTCTTCATCGGCCAGAGCACGAAGATCTACGACCGCGCGACCGGCACGGTGAGCTATGGCCGCGTCCCGGCCGGCTCGGTCGTCGTCAGCGGCAGCCTGCCGAGCGCCGACGGCAGCCACAGCCTGTATTGCGCCGTCATCGTCAAGCGCGTCGATGCGCAGACGCGCGCCAAGACCAGCATCAACGAACTCCTGCGGGCGTGAACACCATGGCGATCTCGGACAACATTCGGATGAGCAGCGGCAACATGGAGCGCGTGCTGCGCCTGATGGCCGACAAGGGCGCGTCCGATGTCTATCTCTCGGCCAATACGCCGATCCTGATCAAGATCAACGGCCAGATCCTGCAGCTGTCGGACCAGCCGCTGACGCCGACCCAGCCGCGCCAGCTGCTCGCCGAGCTGCTGACGCCGAGCCAGCTCGAGGAGCTCGAGGAAGCCGGCGAACTGAACGTCGGCGTCGGGCTGTCGGGCATCGGCAGCTTTCGCCTCTCCGGCTTCAAGCAGCGCGGCACGGTGGCGGCGGTCTTTCGCTGCATTCCGCACCAGATTCCGTCGCTCGACAGCCTGAGCATGCCGGCGATCATCTCGACGCTCGCGACGGCCAAGCGCGGCCTCGTCCTGATGGTCGGCGCGACCGGCACCGGAAAGAGCACGACGCTCGCCGCAATGCTCGAGCAGCGCAACCAGCAGATGACCGGCCACATCCTGACGATCGAGGATCCGATCGAGTTCCTGTTCACGAACAAGAAGTCGGTCGTCAACCAGCGCGAGGTCGGGCGCGATACGCAATCGCTGCAGACCGGACTGCGCAATGCGCTGCGCCAGGCGCCCGACTGCATCCTGATCGGCGAGATCCGCGATCGCGAGACGATGACTTCGGCGCTGTCGTATGCGCTGTCGGGCCACCTCGTGCTCTCCACGCTGCACGCGAACAACAGCTACCACGCGCTGTCGCGCATCATGTCGTTCTACACGCCCGAGGCGCGGCCCGCGCTGCTCGCCGACCTCGGCGCCGGCCTGCGCGCGATCGTCTCGCAGCGCCTGCTGCGCGCGACGGCCGGCGGGCGCATCCCGGCGGTCGAGGTGATGTTCAATACCAAGCTCGTCTCGGAGATGATCGAGCAGAGCGACTTCAGCGGCATTCGCGAGGCGATGGAGAAGTCGATGGCCGAGGGCTCGCAGACCTTCGAACAGGATATCGCGCGCCTGATCACCGCCGGCCTCGTGACGCGCGAGGAAGGCCTTGCATTCGCCGATTCGCCGACCAACCTGATGTGGCGGCTGCAGAACGACATGACGCCGATCTCGCGCCTGACGCCCAAGGCCGAGGAGCCGGAAGAAGGCGCGAGCTTCTCGGAGATCGTCTTCGACGCACCGCGCGAATGACGCCTGCCACGCCGCGCGCGCTGCACCTCGCCGAGCAACTGATCGCGCGCCGCTCCGTCACGCCCGACGACGCCGGCTGCCAGCAGGCGATCGCCGGCTGGCTCGAGGCGCTCGGCTTCGAATGCCACAGCATCGACAGCGGGCCGGACAAGGCAAAGGTCAGCAACATGTGGGCGGTGCGCCGCGGTGCGGCGGGCGGCAAGCTGCTCGCGTTTGCCGGGCATACCGACGTCGTGCCGACCGGGCCGCTCGCCTTGTGGGCCAGCGATCCGTTCGCGCCGACCCATCGCGACGGCAGACTCTACGGCCGCGGCGCAGCGGACATGAAGACCTCGATCGCGGCGATGGTCGCCGCCTGCGAGGAGTTCGTGCAGGCGCACCCGAAGGCGCCCGGATCGATCGCGCTCTTGATCACGAGCGACGAGGAAGGGCCCGCGATCGACGGCACCGTCAAGGTCTGCGACTGGCTGCAAGAGCGCGGCGAGGCGATCGACTACTGCATCGTCGGCGAGCCGACGTCAGTCGACCGGCTCGGCGACATGGTCAAGAACGGACGGCGCGGCAGCCTGTCGGGCCGGCTCACGGTGCGCGGCGTGCAGGGCCACATCGCCTATCCGCAGCTCGCCAGCAATCCGGTCCATCTGTTCGCACCGGCGCTCGCCGAACTCGTCGCGACCGTCTGGGACGCGGGCAATGCCTATTTCCCGCCGACCGGCTGGCAGGTCTCGAACCTGCATGCCGGCACCGGTGCCGGCAACGTGATTCCCGGCGAACTGGTGGTCGATTTCAACTTCCGCTTCAGCACCGAATCGACGCCCGCCTCGCTCCAGGCGCGGCTGGCGGCGACGCTCGAACGCCACGGCCTCGACTTCGACATCGTCTGGACCCTCGGCGGCGAACCCTTCCTGACGCCGGTCGGGTCCTTGAGCGAAGCGCTGTGCGGCGCGATCCACGACGAGTGCGGCATCGTCGCCGCGCTTTCGACGACCGGCGGCACGTCCGATGGCCGCTTCATCGCGCGGATCTGCCCGCAGGTGATGGAATTCGGCCCCGTCAATGCAAGCATCCACAAGATCGACGAACATGTCGCCGTCGCCGATATCGAGCCGCTGAAGAATATCTACCGCCGCACGATGGAGCGGCTCCTGACATGACCTTGATCGACCTCATCACCGCGCAAAGCGCCCGCCTCCAACAGGCGGGCGTTTCGTTTGGACACGGCACGACGAATGCGTTCGACGAGGCGGCGTGGCTCGTGCTGTGGGCGCTCGGCTTGAAGTTCGAGGACCTCGAGCCGAGGGCGCAGCGGGAACTGACGGCGCAGGAGCAGGCGAAGGCCGAGGCGATCGTTGCCGAGCGCATCGCGACACGCCGCCCGGCCGCCTACCTGACGGGCGAGGCGTGGCTGCAGAACGTGGCTTTCCACGTCGACGAGCGCGTCATCGTGCCGCGCTCGTTCATCGCCGAGCTGCTCGCCGACGGCGAGGCCGAAGGCACGCTCGACGCCTGGCTGTCCGATCGCACGCAGCGCGTGCTCGACCTGTGCACCGGCAACGGCAGCCTCGCGGTGATCGCGGCGATGGCCTATCCCGAGATCGCGGTCGACGCCTGCGACCTGTCCGAGGATGCGCTCGCCGTCGCCCGCCTCAACGTCGAACGCCATCGGCTCGGACAGCGCATCAAGCTCTTCGCATCCGACCTCTTCGAGCGCGTGACCGGGCGCTACGACCTGATCGTCTGCAATCCGCCCTACGTCAACGCGGCGAGCATGGCCGCCCTGCCCCCCGAGTACCGCGCCGAACCGGCGATGGCGCTCGCCGGCGGCGCCGACGGCATGGACCTCGTGCGCCGCATCGTTGCCGAGGCCGCGGCGCACATGAACGAGGACGCCGTGCTCGTGCTCGAGATCGGCCACGAGCGAGCGCACTTCGAGCACGCCTTCCCTCGACTCGAGGTCGCATGGCTGCCGACGAGCGCGGGCGACGACCAGGTGCTGCTCGTCACGCGCGACGCGCTCGTGCGCTGGAGTCATCGATGATCACGCTGCGCAACCTCACGCTGCGCCGCGGCGTCAAGGTCGTGCTCGAGCAGGCCAACCTGACGCTCAACCCGGGCGAAAAGGTCGGCCTCGTCGGCCACAACGGCGCCGGTAAATCGTCGCTCTTCGCACTGCTGACCGGCAAGCTGCAGCCCGACGCCGGCGACTGCGAGGTGCCGCAGCGCTGGCGGCTCGCCGAGGTCGTGCAGACGATGCCCGAGACGAGCGAAGGCGCGACCGACTATGTGCTGCAAGGCGATACCCGGCTGATGCAGGCGCAGGCGATGCTCGACGCCGCCGAAGCCGCCGACGACGGCCATGCGATGGCCGAGGCGCACCACGAGCTCGCCGAGGCCGGCGTCTTCGATTCGCGGGCCCGCGCGCAGGCGCTGCTGATGGGCCTCGGGTTCAAGCTCGAACAGCTCGACGCGGCGGTGAACAGTTTTTCGGGCGGCTGGCGCATGCGGCTGCAGCTCGCGCGCGCACTGATGTGTCCTGCCGACCTGATGCTGCTCGACGAGCCGACGAACCACCTCGACCTCGACGCCCTCGTCTGGCTCGAAGCCTGGCTGCAGCGCTACGAAGGCACGATGATCGTCATCAGCCACGACCGCGAGTTTCTGGACGCGATCACCAAGGTCACGGTCCATCTGGACGAGGCGCAGCTGACGCGCTACACCGGCAACTACACGGCATTCGAGGAGATGCGCGCGGTGCGCCTCGAGCAGGCCGCGGCAGCGTATGGCAAACAGCAGGAGCGCATCGCGCACCTGCAGAAATTCATCGACAGATTCAAGGCGAAGGCGAGCAAGGCTCGCCAGGCGCAAAGCCGCGTCAAGGCGCTCGAGCGCATGGAACGGCTCGCGCCGGTGCTGACGGCAAGCGACTTCACCTTCGAGTTCCGCGAGCCGATGTCGCTGCCGAACCCGATGCTCGCCTTCGACGAGGTCGCCTTCGGCTATCGCGGCGAAGGCGGCGCGACGACCATCGTGCGCGGCTTCAGCCGCTCGGTGCTCGCCGGCCAGCGCATCGGCATCCTCGGTGCGAACGGCCAGGGCAAGTCGACGCTCGTGAAGACCGTCGCGCGCGTGCTGCCGGCGCTCGGCGGCCGCATCACCGAGGGCAAGGGACTCGCGATCGGCTACTTCGCGCAGCAGGAGCTCGACGTGCTGCGGCAGGACGAGGGGCCGCTCGCGCACATGGTCCGCCTCGCGCGCGAGGCCGGCTCGCTTGGCCAGGACACGCGCGAGCAGGCGCTGCGCGACTTCCTCGGCACCTTCCGCTTCGCAGGCGACATGGTGCACCAGGCGGTCGGCTCCTTGTCCGGCGGCGAGAAGGCGCGCCTCGTGCTGGCGATGATCGTCTGGCAGCGCCCGAATCTGCTGCTTCTGGACGAACCGACGAATCACCTCGACCTGCAGACGCGCGAGGCGCTGTCGTTGGCGCTCAACGAATACGAAGGCACGGTGATGCTCGTCAGCCACGACCGCGCGCTGCTGCGCGAGGTGTGCGACGAATTCTGGCTCGTCGCCGGCGGCAGTGTGAAGCCCTTCGACGGCGACCTCGACGACTATCAGCAATGGCTGCTCGAACAGTCGCGCGAGGCGGCACGCGCGGCGAAGGCCGCGCGCTCGACGGACGCGGCGAAGGCCGGGCGTGCAAGCAACGAGCCGAACCCCGCACCGAAAGCCCCGCCGCCATCGCCCGCCCCGCCAGGCGCGAACCAGCGCACGGACCGCAGGCAGGCCGCCGCCGAGCGACAGAAGCGAAGCGACGAAGCCAGGCCGCTGAAGGCCGAACTCGCGAGGCTCGAGCAGCGGATGGCCGAAACGACCGCGCTGCGCGACCGGCTGATGGCAAGCATCGCCCGCCCCGATATGCCGCCGGCCGAGCGCGCCGAGCAGGGCCGCCGGCTCAAGCAGGCAGGCGAGGAACTGGAAGCCATCGAGAGCCGCTGGCTCGAACTTGGCGCCCGGCTCGAGGCCCTTGCCGGGGAATGAACGTCGCCGGCTGGGACTTTGCGCGGCGGGCAGAATCGAAGGCCTTTCACCACGCCACCTGGCAAAGGAGTTCGAGATGGCCATCGAGAAGGCTCTCTATACCGCGCACGCCACATCCACCGGCGGGCGTACCGGCAGCACCGAATCGTCGGACGGCAAGATCAGGCTGCAGTTGTCGACGCCGAAGGAACTCGGCGGCGACAGCGGCCCCGGAACGAACCCCGAGCAGCTCTTCGCGAGCGGCTACTCGGCGTGCTTCATCGGTGCGATGAAGGCCGTCGCGTCCAGGCAGAAGCTCGCGCTGCCGGCCGAGGTATCGATCAATTCCGAGGTTTCGATCGGCCCGATGGCGGGCAAGCCCGGCGCCTTCGGCATCGCCGTCGCGATGGCGATCTCGGTGCCGGGCATGGAGAAATCGGCGGTCGAGGCACTCGTCAAGGCGGCGCACGAAGTCTGCCCGTATTCGAATGCGACGCGCGGCAATATCGACGTCGCGCTGACCGTGGTCTGATCGCGGCGGCCCGCGCGGCCGCTCAGCCGGCCGCGAGCAGGCGCAGCAGCAGCTCGATGCGCGCCTGCCCGGGCGTCAGTGCGCCGGCCGCCTCGAATACGTCGTTCACGGTCGGCAGCACCGCGCCGCCCGCGACGCGCGTGCAGCGCAGCACCTGCACCCCGCCCTCGCGGCGCGCGCGCTCGAGCGCGGCCTCGAGGCGCTTGCTCAGGCTGCCGTTGCCGGTGCCGGCGACGACGATGCCGTCGATGCCGTGGGCGCGCAGCGCATCGACGATCGCGCCGTCGGCGTCGCCATGGTTCATCACGATCGCTACGCGCGGCGGCCGTTCGCGCGCCAGCACGGCGAGGCCGAGCGGCGCGCCCTCGGGCCACGCGCGCCATGGCGTCAACCAGCCCTCTTCCATGACGCCGATGTCGCCCGCATCGCCGGACGCGAAGGCATCGAGCCGGTAGGTGTGGACCTTGCGCACGTCGAGCGCGCTCATGACGCGGCCGGCGACGACGGCGACGACGCCCCGCGCGCCGGGCAAACGCGCGACGCGCACGGCATCCAGCAGATTCTGTGCGCCGTCGCTCTGCAGCGACGTCGTCGGCCGCATCGCCGCGGTCAGCACGACCGGCTTGTCGGGCGCCAGCACGCGCTGCAACAGATAGGCGGTTTCCTCGAGCGTATCGGTGCCGTGAGTGATGACGACGCCGGCGACATCGCTGCGCTCGACGTGATAGGCGACGCTCGCGGCGAGCTTGCGCCAGACTTCGAGCGTCATGTCCTTGCTGTCGATCTGCGCGATCTGCTCGGTCTGCAGGTCGAACGCGGCGAGCGCCGGAATCGCGGCGACGATTCTGTCGACGCCGATCTGCGCCGCCCGATAGCCGACGTTGTCGCCCGGGTCGGCGGCCGCGCCGGCGAGCGTGCCGCCGGTGCCGAGGATGACGATCTTCGATGACTCGTTTTGCATTTTCCGGAAAACTGGATGAAAATACAGTCACTGGATGGACATTCAGCCCTCCGCGACCGGGGATCATATGCAGGAAAGCCCGAAACTCACCGCCCGCCAGCAGCAGGTGCTCGACCTCGTGCAAAGCGCGATCGAACGCACCGGCGCGCCGCCGACGCGCGCCGAGATCGCTTCCGAACTCGGCTTTCGCTCCGCCAACGCTGCCGAGGAGCATCTCCAGGCGCTCGCCCGCAAGGGCGTGATCGAACTCGTCGGCGGCACATCGCGGGGCATCCGCCTGCAGTCTGACACATTGCGGGCGCTCGCCATTTCGCGCAATCGGCAGTTCATGCTGCCGCTGCCGGGCGTCGCCCAGCTCACGCTGCCGCTCGTCGGGCGCGTCGCCGCCGGCAGTCCGATCCTCGCCCAGGAACATATCGACGAGACCTTCGTCGTCGAAGCGAGCATGTTCCCGCGCCGGCCCGACTACCTGCTCAAGGTGCGCGGCATGAGCATGCGCGACGCCGGCATCATCGACGGCGATCTGCTCGCGGTGCAGAAGACGCACGAGGCCAAGAGCGGCCAGATCATCGTCGCCCGCCTCGGCGACGAGGTCACCGTAAAAAGGCTGCACCGCGCGGGGCCGCGCGTCGAACTGCTGCCCGAGAACCCGGACTTCGATCCCATCGTCGTCTCCGGGCGCGGCGGGCAGGATTTCGCGATCGAGGGTCTTGCCGTCGGGCTGATCCGCAACAACATGATGCTGTGAACGCGGTGACGATGAAGAAGCCCAAGGCGCAGCACGCGGCCGACTGCGAATGCCTGGAGCAGCTTCCGAATATCGGCGCCTCGCTTGCCGCCGATCTGCGCAGCATCGGCATCACGTCGCCGCGCGAGCTGGCATCGCGCGATGCGATGGCGCTCTATGAGGCGCTGTGCGAGCGCAGCGGCAAGCGCCAGGATCCGTGCGTGCTCGATACCTTCCTCGCGATCACGGATTTCATGCGCGGCGCACCGCCCGCGCCATGGTGGACCTATACGCCGCTGCGCAAGCAGCGCTTCGGCCGGATCTGACGCGCGCGGTACCCCGTCCGAGGTGTCCGCAGCCTGGCGACGCGGCGTGAACTGGCGTCGATAACTGGCGCCCTTTCGTGCAGCTATTCACGCTTTCGACGCCGCCCCGCCTGGTCAACACTGGGCGCATCGCTTCGATCGCCTGCCGCTTCCGTGTCCACCGCCTCGTTTGCCGTCTTCCTGCGCCGCATGCTGCAACGCGGGGACCACGCGCCCGTCTCGCGCCGGATCGAGGTCTGTCCGCCCGCAAGGCTGTCGCGTGCCGCCCTCGCGCCGGGCTGGCGCGCGAGCCTGCGCGACTGGCTCGATACCGGCTGGGCGCGCCCGGTGCACCGGACGGCGCACCCACCCAAGCCCGCGACTGACCCGCTCGGCGCCGTGCGGGCCGAGTTCCTGCAGGCGCTGAGCGACATCCGCACCCAGCAGGTCGGCATGCTGGTGCGGCGCATCACCATCGCGCGCTCGCTGCATGAGCTGTGGCACCTGCGGCCGGAGGTCTTCAAGCTCGTCGCGCTGCGCTTCAGCCAGTACGAAGCGCAGACCCGGCTCGACCGGCTCAACCGCCACTTCCCGACCCGCGCGCCGCGCTCGGGGTTCGGCAGTTTCGAGCCCGGCGGCGACAGCGCGCCGCGCCGTCCGACCCGGCAGCGCTGACGCGGCGCGCCGCTATTGCAGCGCGCCGAGGTAGTCGGCCTTGCCGAGCTCGACGCCGTTGTGGCGCAGCAGCGCGTAGGTCGTCGTCACGTGAAAGAAGAAGTTCGGCAGCGCGTAGTGCTTGAGGTAGGTCTCGCCGTCGAACTTCATCTCGCCATCGCGACGCGGCACGCGGACTTCGCGCGTTTCGCTGCCGTCGACCTTCGCGGCCGGCACCGTCGCGAGGAACTCGATCGTCTTGCGCACGCGCGCCTTCAGATCGGCGATCGAGGCTTCGCTGTCCTCGAATTTCGGCGCATCGATGCCGGCCAGCCGCGCAACCGACAGCTTGGCGGCGTCGCACGCGATCTGCACCTGCTTGGCAAGCGGCAGCATGTCGGGCGCAAGCCGCATGCCGAGCAGCACCGCGGAGTCGAATTTCCTTGCCGCCGCGTATGCCTCGGCCTTGTCGAGGATGCGCTCGAGGTTGGCGAGGGTATGGGAGTAGACCGGCACGCTGGCCGAATACATCGAGATGGCCATGATTCGTCGTCCTCGCAGCTTCGTGGTTGTCGACAGCCCTGCATGGTAGTCCAATGCCGGGGAATCGACGGTAGGCGTGCACAATGTCGGCCACGACCCCATCGCACGCCGCAGTGAACATCATCATTCTCGACGACTACCAGGACGCGGTGCGCAAGCTCAGGTGCGCGTCCAAGCTCGATCACCTCAACGCCAAGGTCTTCACCAATACCGTGAAGGGAATCGGCCAGCTTTCGGTGCGGCTGCGCGATGCCGAGGTGCTGGTGCTGATCCGCGAGCGAACGCACTTTCCGCGCCTGCTGCTCGAAAAGCTCCCCAAGCTCAGGCTGATCTCGCAGACGAGCCGTGCCGGAGCGCACATCGATCTTGCGACCTGCACCCGGCTCGGTATCGCGGTCGCCGAGGGCGCGGGCTCGCCCGTCGCGCCGGCCGAGCTGACGTGGTCGCTGATCATGGCCGCGATGCGGCGCCTGCCGCAGTACATCGGCAATCTCAAGCACGGCGCGTGGCAGCAGTCGGGGCTGAAGGCGGCGTCGATGCCGCCGAACTTCGGCATCGGCATGATCCTGCAGGGCCGCACGCTCGGCGTCTGGGGCTATGGCCGGATCGGCACGCTGGTGGCAGGCTACGGCCGTGCCTTCGGCATGGATGTCGTCGTCTGGGGCAGCGAAGCGTCGCGCCTGCGCGCGGTCGCCGACGGCTACCAGGCCGCCGCTTCGCGCGAGGAATTCTTCGAGACCTGCGACGTGCTGTCGCTGCATCTGCGTCTGACCGACGCCACCCGAGCGATCGTCAAGCTCGGCGATCTGTCGCGCATGAAGCCGACCGCGCTCGTCGTGAATACCTCGCGCGCCGAGCTGATCGAGGAAGGCGCGCTCGTCGGCGCGCTCAATCGCGGCCGCCCCGGCATGGCGGCGGTCGACGTCTTCGAGAGCGAACCGGTGCTGCAGGGCCAGCCGCTGCTGCGGCTGGAAAATGCCGTCTGCACGCCGCACATCGGCTACGTCGAGCAGGACAGCTACGAACTGCTCTTCAGCACCGCATTCGACAACGTCGTCAACTTCATCGCCGGCAACCCGACGAATATCGTCAACCCCGAGGCCCTGCGCGTGCCGCGTTGAGGCACACCCGCCGAGTGGTCCGGGGCCAAGGCGACGCGCACCGATCGAGCATGAGGGACGACTCCGGCGCCGCGATCGACCCGGGCGGCGCTCGACGCCAGCCGCGGTCGCCCGCCGACCTCTTTCGCCTCTTCAACCGGATGGCGCTGCAGGGCTTCGGCGGCGTGCTCGCGGTGGCGCAGATCGAACTCGTCGAGCGCTCGGGCTGGCTGACGCGGGAGGAATTCGTCGAGTCGCTTTCGATCGCCCAGGTGCTGCCCGGGCCCAACGTGTGCAACCTGTCGCTGATGGTCGGCGACCGCTTCTTCGGCTGGCGCGGCGCATTCGCCGCGCTCGGCGGCATGATGGCCGCGCCGCTGCTGATCGTGCTGCTGCTCGCCGCGATCTACAGCCACTGGGCGCACCTGCCCGCCGTCGCCGGCGCGCTGCGGGGGATGGGCGCGGTGGCCGCCGGGCTCGTCCTCGCGACCGCATTGCGGCTGGCCTGGGCGCTGCGTTCGAGCCTGCTCGGCACGCCGATCTGCGCCGCCCTCGGCGTGGCGACCTTCGCCGCCGTGATCGTGTGGCGCGTGCCGCTGGTCTGGGTCGTGTGCGGCCTCGGGCCGCTCGGCATGGCGCTGGCGTGGTGGAGGCTGCGTCGATGAACGCAGCGGACCTGCTCGCGCTCTTCGGGCATTTCCTCGTCCTCTCGCTTCTCGCGGTCGGCGGCGCGATCACGACCGCGCCCGACATGCACCGCTACCTCGTCGTCGATCAGCACTGGCTGAGCGATGCGCAGTTCACGGCGTCGGTCGCGATCGCGCAGGCGGCGCCGGGGCCGAATGTACTGTTCGTCGCCGTCCTCGGCTGGAACGTCGCGGGCGCCTTGGGTGCCTTCGTGACCCTGCTCGGCATGATGCTGCCGTCGACGACGCTCGCGCTGTGGGCGACGCGCTGGGGCGAGCGGCGCGCGCAGACGCTCTTTGTTCGCGCCTTCAAGGCCGGCTTCGCCCCGCTCACGATCGGCCTGCTGTTCGCCACCGGCTGGGTGCTGGCCGATCCGCTGCGCGTCTCGTGGCGAGTTCTCACGCTCGTCGCGGTCACGGTCTGGCTGTGCCTGCGCACGCGCCTCGGCCCGATGTGGCTGGTGGCGGGCGGCATGCTGGCCGGCGCGCTCGGCTGGGCCTGAGGGCGCCCTCGCCGCCCTCGCCGCCCTGACGCGCGACGATCAGGTGCGCAACGCGGCGCGCACGACCTCGTCGCGCGCCGCCAGATCGCGCTCCAGCCCCTGCGGCATCTCGTTACGGGCGTTGCGCGCCTCGATCCAGACTTCGGCCCGGCCATCGCCGCCGGGGCGCACCCGGATGCCGAGCGGCAGCTCGAAGACCCGGCCTTCGGACGCATGCGCCTCGTCCGCCGTCATCCAGACCGGGGTGCCACCCTGCGCCGATTCGAGGACGACCACCCGCACCTCGCCTGCACCGGCTTCACTGCGCGCGACGCCGGCCCCGTGGCCGCCCTGCGCGAAGCAGCCGAATACCGCCACGCCGCGCTGGCGCGCGCTGAGCTCGATTCGCTGCACCGTCTCGTCGACGTCGTAGGGACTCGTGATGCACAGCACCGAGCCTTCGACCATCGCATCCGCGTCGTCGGCGAAGCTCGCACCGCCGATTGCCGCAAGCACGACGGCCACGGCTCCGGTGCGCCAAAAGCGCAATGGATTCTTCATCGTAGTGCTCCTGTTCTTCAAACTGCCCGAAATATCCGGACGCGCCGTCTTCGACTTCGAATGGCGGCCAACCTCCGGCCCCGGTCACCGCGCCGCCAGGGCGGGCATTCACGCGACCGGGTAGCGAGCAAAGACTATCGCCCAGCTTTGTGTCTGGCGGATGTCAATCGGCGACCGAACGTAAGTTTGCGTAACGCCGCGGGCGGCACCAACCGGCGTCAGCCGCGGCCGACGAAGGGCATCTTGGTCGCCATCACGGTCATGAACTGGACATTGGCGTCGAGCGGCAGGCTCGCCATGTGAACGACGGCGTCGGCGACATGCCGCACGTCCATCACCGCTTCGATCGCGACCTCGCCATTGGCCTGCTTCATGCCGGTCGTCATCGTGCGCGCCATATCGGTCAGCGCGTTGCCGATATCGATCTGCCCGCAGGCGATGTCGTAGCGCCGGCCGTCGAGCGATGTCGACTTCGTCAGACCCGTGATGGCGTGCTTGGTCGCGGTGTACGGCGCCGAATCGGGGCGCGGCGCGTGCGCCGAGATCGAGCCGTTGTTGATGATGCGCCCGCCGCGCGGCTGCTGGCGCTTCATGATCCGAAACGCCTGCTTCGTGCACAGGAAGGCGCCGGTCAGATTGGCGGCGACGACCGCCTGCCACTGCTCGAAACTCACATCCTCGAGGGACACGCCGAAGGTGCCGATCCCCGCATTGTTGAAGAGCAGATCGAGGCGGCCGAACGCCGCTTCGGTGCGCTCGAACAGCGCGTGCACGGCATCGGGCACGCCGACGTCGGCCGCCTGCGCGACCGCGCGCGTCGCATCGACGCCGGCTTCGGCGATCGCCGCTTCGAGCGGCTCCCTGCGCCGGCCGGCGAAGGCGACGCGCCAGCCGTCGGCCAGCAGCGCAAGCGCCACCGCCTTTCCGATGCCGCTGCCCGCGCCGGTGACGATCGCCACCCTGTCGTGTCGCTGCATGTCGACTCCCTATCGTGTGCCGAAGATCTTGTCGCCCGCATCGCCGAGGCCGGGGATGATGTAGCCGACCTCGTTCAGGTGGCTGTCGATCGCCGCCGTCCAGCAGCGCACGTCGGGATGCGCGGCCGTGAGCGCGGCGATGCCCTCGGGCGCGGCGACGAGCACGAGCGCGCGGATGTCCCTGCAACCGCGCTGTTTCAACAGATCGACGGTCGCGATCATCGAGCCCGCCGTCGCGAGCATCGGGTCGATGATGATCGCGGTGCGCTCGTCGAGGTGGCCGACGAACTTCTCGAAATAGTTTTCCGGCTGCAGCGTCTCGTGGTTGCGCGACAGGCCGACGACGCTGACCTTCGCGCTCGGAATCATGTCGAGCACGCCGTCGAGCATGCCGAGGCCGGCGCGCAGGATCGGCACGACGGTCACCTTGCGGCCGCGGATCTGCTCGATCTCGGTCGGCCCGCTCCAGCAGGCGATCGTCGTCTTCTCGAGCGGAAAGTCGGCCGTCGCCTCGTAGGCAAGCAGCCGCGCGAGCTCGTTCGTCAGCTCGCGGAACTTCTTCGTCGAGATGGCGTCCTCGCGCAGCAGGCCGACCTTGTGCTTGACGAGCGGGTGCCTGACGTCGATCACCGGCATGCCGCAGCCCTCATCGCTTTGCCGCCATGCGCTGGCGCAGCGCCTCGTACAGGCAGATGCCGGCCGCGACCGAGACATTCAGGCTCTCGACCGCACCCCGCATCGGCAGGCGCACGAGTTCGTCGCAATGGCGCGCGGTGAGCTGGCGCATGCCCTTGCCTTCGGCGCCGAGCACGATCGCGAGCGGGCCGCGCAGGTCGGCGTCGTAGAGCGATCGCGGTGCATCGTCGGCGGTGCCGACGATGCGGATGTCGCGCTCCTTCAGTTCGCCGAGCGTGCGCGCCAGATTCGTCACCATGAAGTACGGCATGCTGTCGGCCGCGCCGCTCGCCACCTTGGCGACGGTCGCGCCGAGGCCGACCGCATGATCCTTCGGCGCGACGACCGCATGCGCGCCGGCGCCGTCGGCAACGCGCAGGCAGGCGCCGAGGTTGTGCGGATCGGTGACGCCGTCGAGCACCAACAGCAGCGCCGGGCCGCGGCCATCTGCTTCGACTGCATCGAGTTTGTCGTCGAGCGAATGCGACCGCGCGAGCGCCGTCACGCGCGCGACGACGCCCTGATGGCGCGGCGTGCAGCTCAGCCGGGAAAGCCGATCGTCGTCGCTTTCGATCAGCATCGCGCCGGCTTCCTGCGCGCGCTGCACGAAGGCGCGCATCCGGGCGTCGCGGCGGCTCGCATCGACATGCACCTCGAGCACCGACTGCGGTTCCGTCTTCAGCCGCACGGTGACGGCGTGAAAGCCAAACAGGATGCCCATGCGCCGATGGTAGCGGCTGGCGCCCGTGCCGCCGACGCTCCCGCCGGCCGTGCCGCGCAGCCCGGCGCGGCGGCCGCTCTATCGGCGAAGCGAATTCTTGAAGATGCTGCCGTCCTTCATGATGACGACGAGACTCTTCGCCGGATCGGCCAGCAGCCCGATATCGGCGACCGGATCGCCGTCGACGAGCAGCAAGTCGGCAAGCGCGCCCTCCTCGACGACGCCGAGCTTGCCCTGGTACGGGCTGCGCAGCCCCGACAGGGCGAGCAGTTCGGCATTCGTGCCGGTCGCGATCGCCAGCGTCTGGGCCGGCGTGAACCAGCGCGTCCACATCGTCAGGATCTCGCCCTGAAGCTTCGTGAGCCCGGGGGAGAACAGGATGTCGGTGCCGAAGGCGGTCTTGATCTTGTATTTCTTTGCCAGCCCGAGAACGCGGTCGGCGCCGGCGAAAACTTCCAGCGCCTTCGCACGCTGCGACGATCCGGGCGGGAAGGCATTCGCCATCTCGTCCGGGAAGACCTGGGTGCTCAGCCAGATACCCTTCTCGGCGATCAGCCTGGCGGTCGCGTCGTCCATCAGGTGTCCATGCTCGATGCACTTGACGCCGGCCGCGATGGCACGCTGGATTGCCGCCGGCGTATAGGCGTGGACGGTGACGTAGGTGCCCCAGTTCTCGGCGGCCTCGACGGCGGCGCGCAGTTCGGGCTCGGTGAAGGTCGACACGTCGAGCGGGCTGTGCGGCGACGCCACGCCGCCGCCGGCCGTGAGCTTGATCTGCGATGCCCCCAGCATGAGTTGTTCGCGCACCCGCACGCGGACTTCGTCGGGGCTGTCGGCGATCATCGCGGCGCCGATCTTCTCGCCGTGCGACTGCGGCTCGCCGATCGTCCGCGGCAGTTCGAACGACTGGCGAAAGTCGCCGTGACCGCTCGTCACCGAGATGATCGCGCCGGAGGGAAAGATGCGCGGCCCCGGAATCACGCCGGTGTCGATCGCCTGCTTCAGGCCGAACGACGGCCCGCCCATGTCGCGCACCGTCGTGAAACCGCGCATCAGCGTCGCCGTCGCCTCGGCCCCGGCGAGCAG